>NZ_JBIDFB010000003.1:0-192761 GCF_046635565.1 Gilliamella sp. BG7
TTAAAGAGCTGACAGCTTATATTCCCCATCAACTTTTCGTTGACTTAGTTCGCTGTCTCAAGGGTTGCGTATACTACGCTACACCTTTTTATTCGTCAAGATCTTTTTTAAATTTTTTTGATCTCACTTTACCACCAACTCCCCGCCTGCTTGTCGCTGATTGCGTGTCAGTGGATGCGCATTATAGGGGCTTAAAATTTTTGTGCAAGAGGTTATTGTGTAATTTATTTCTGTTTGTTTTTTTTTTACCCGAAATGCAACAAAAATAGACTAAAAATAGGGTTTATTGCTCCTTGGTGTTAATCATAAGCCTCCTTTACTTTTATAGCATACCATACAACACGTTAATGAGACCATGCCAATATCATTTCTTACCAACTTTCCGTGAAGTATAGTTATAAATAGATAATGTTTCATTTTAGCAAATGTCTATCAACTAAATGATGATATTTGTATAGACACTGATAAAATCGAATAAAAAGCCTGATTATCAAACCTTAGAGTACAAAAATAAAGCAATAAAAAAGAACTTGAACTACATTCGAAATTGTAAAAAGTCACTCAGCATTTTGCAGCCATAAATAGCAAGGTACCAGTTTATCAAAAGACATCATGATTTGCATAATTATAGTTGTCGAACGTCAACCTATTAGATAGCGGCTATAGCTTGTCTTGTGAATACGTTGATAGGCGAATGAAAAACTTATAATCTTAAAAAAGGTATAAGTAAACAATCGGAAAAAGCCTTTGGTATGCCAAGTATTAATCATACAGATACTTTGTCCTGGTTATCCAAACCAAATGATATTAGCTGCTTATGGATGAAAATGCAGTATCAGCCGTATAAGGTAACTGTTGAGATAATATTAAAAGTCACGAATTGTCATGAAATATTTAATTTAAAGATAAATCAATTATGAAATAAGGATTAATGTTAAAAATAATAAGTAAATTTGCCATTTTATGTTTGCGCTGTTTTATATTATTGAAAGTAGGTGTAGATGTAAATATTTTTTTGTAAAGAAGTTTCAGAAAACTATATGTTTCAGTATAAATTTACCAGTAAATTATCCAAAACGCTATTAAAAGAAAGATCAATTCCTAAATTAAAAAGAGTTGTAATTAAAGAAGGCTACTTGTAATACCAAATAGCCTTTTGTGTATGATAAAACATCAAAAAGCAAACTATTGACCCATGCGGCGAGTCAATTCGATAACGCGAATTTTTGCCAAAGCTTTTGATAATTCAGCAGATGCTTGTGCAAATGACATATCATCGCTTGGGTGATTGATATGTTCTTGTGCTTGTCTTACTGCTTCTTGTGCTCTTGCTTCATCTAAATCTTCACCACGAATTGCAGTATCTGCCAAGATAGTTACGATGTTAGGTTGTACTTCTAAAATGCCACCAGATAGATAAATAAACTCTTCTTCACCATCCGCTTTCACAATGCCGACCATGCCTGGTTTTATGGTTGTGAGTAAAGGGGTATGACCAGGATAAATCCCAAGTTCACCTTCCTTACCTGTGACTCTGATTCGCTGAACATCACCCGAAAATAGGTGAGATTCAGCACTAACAACTTCTAATTGATAGGAAGTTAGTGCCATAATATGATCTCCATTAATACGATCTTCGTTCAATGAATCTCTTAGAGAGATTTTGCCTTCTCAATCGCTTCATCAATTGAACCAACCATATAGAATGCTTGTTCAGGAATATGGTCATAATCACCATTCATGATTCCTTTAAATGCACTGATCGTATCTTTTAAAGGTACATATTTTCCTGCTGAACCAGTAAATACTTCTGCAACAAAGAATGGTTGAGATAAGAAGCGCTGAATTTTACGTGCACGAGCAACGATCAATTTATCATCTTCAGATAACTCATCCATACCAAGAATAGCAATAATATCTTTTAATTCTTGATAACGTTGTAGAATTGACTGAACACCACGGGCACAATCATAGTGCTCTTGACCAACAACTAAAGGATCTAATTGACGACTAGTTGAATCTAATGGATCCACTGCCGGATAGATACCTAAAGAAGCAATTTGTCGACTTAATACGATTGTCGCATCTAAGTGAGCAAAGGTTGTTGCTGGTGATGGGTCAGTCAAGTCATCTGCTGGCACATACACCGCTTGGATTGAAGTAATCGAACCGGTCTTAGTTGAAGTAATACGTTCTTGTAGTAACCCCATTTCTTCAGCTAATGTTGGTTGATAACCTACTGCCGATGGCATACGACCTAATAACGCAGATACTTCAGTACCGGCTAATGTATAGCGATAAATATTATCGATGAATAATAAAACATCTTTACCTTCGTCGCGGAATTTTTCAGCCATAGTTAAACCAGTTAACGCAACACGTAAACGGTTTCCTGGTGGCTCATTCATTTGGCCGTAAACTAATGATACTTTATCAAGTACGTTTGATTCTTTCATTTCGTGGTAAAAGTCATTACCTTCACGAGTACGTTCGCCCACACCAGTAAACACTGAGTAACCTGAGTGTTCAATAGCGATATTACGGATCAACTCCATCATGTTAACGGTTTTACCTACACCAGCACCACCAAACAGACCAACTTTACCACCTTTAGCAAATGGACAAATTAAGTCGATAACTTTAATACCTGTTTCAAGTAATTCAGTTGAGTTTGCAAGCTCTTCATAGGTTGGGGCAGCACGGTGAATCGCCCAACGTTCTTCTTCACCAATAGGACCTGCTTTATCAACAGGATCACCAAGTACGTTCATAATACGACCTAGTGTTTTTGTACCAACAGGTACTTCAATGCCGTGACCAGTGTTTACTACGTCAAGTCCACGTCTTAAACCATCAGATGAACCCATTGCAATACAACATACAACGCCACCACCTAATTGTTGCTGAACTTCCAGAACTAATTTTTCAGTGCCTGTTTCCACTTCTAATGCATCATATACCTTTGGTACTGCATCTTCTGGGAATTCGACATCAACCACCGCACCGATGATCTGGACAATCTTTCCAGTAGCCATTTTTAATCCTCTACGTCTTTTTCTTAACTATAAGCCAATATTTAGCACTAACCTGAAACAGCGGCTGCACCAGATACAATATCAATTAATTCATTAGTGATAGCACCTTGACGTGCCTTGTTATACACAATTTGTAATTCATTAATTAGGTTTGCACCGTTATCCGTTGCCGCTTTCATGGCCACCATTCTTGCTGCTTGTTCACTCGCTAAATTATCAACCACTGCTTGATAGACTTGTGATTCAATATAGCGACGTAAAATCACGTCTAATAGTGATTTAGCATCAGGCTCATAAATATAATCCCATGATGAAGCTTTGAGTTTTTTATCTTCTGATGGTGGTAAAGGTAATAATTGCTGAATCGTCGGCTTTTGTGACATCGTATTAATAAATTTGTTTGTAACAATATATAATCTATCAATTTTACCGTTGTCATATGCCTCAAGCATTGTTTTTACCGGCCCAATTAAATCAGATAAATTTGGTTCATCACCCAAATTAGTGACTTGGGTTAAAATGTTCGCTTTCACTGACGAGAAAAACGAAACACCACGCGAACCGATTAAAGCGACATCAGCTTCAACACCCTTTTCCTGCCATGCTGACATGTCAGCAATGACAGTTTTAAAAAGATTGATATTTAAACCCCCACATAAACCACGATCGGTTGAAATGATAAGATAGCCAACTCGCTTTACATCTCTTTCTTCTAAATAAGGATGTTTGGCTCCTATCTTAGCTAACGCTAAATGTCCAATTACTTCACGAATCATTTCAGCATATGGTCGACTAGCAGCCATTCTATCTTGCGTTTTACGCATTTTAGAATTGGCAACCATTTCCATCGCTTTAGTGATTTTTTGCGTACTTTGGATACTGGCAATTTTTGTTCTAATCTCTTTTGCATTAGCCATTTTTTACCTCACCCTTACCATGTTTGAGTTGATTTAAAGCTTTCAAGTAATTCTTTTAGCTTAGTTTCAATCTCATCATTGTAATTACCTGTTTCATCAATTAATTTAACAAAATCGGCATATTGACTATGGGCATAAGCAAGTAGTGCTGTTTCAAATGGTAATACTTTAGCTAATTCTACATCTTCAAGATAACCACGTTCAGCGGCATAAAGTACTATTGATTGTTCAGCAACAGTCATTGGCGAGTATTGCTTTTGTTTTAACAATTCTGTTACTTTTTCACCGTGACTTAATTGGTTTCTTGTTGCTTCATCTAAGTCTGATGCAAATTGAGAGAACGCAGCTAATTCGCGATACTGTGCAAGCGCAGTACGAATACCACCTGATAATTTTTTCATTATTTTAGTTTGTGCAGCACCACCCACACGTGAAACCGAAATACCAGGGTTAACCGCAGGGCGGATACCAGAGTTAAATAGGCTAGTTTCAAGGAAAATCTGACCATCAGTAATCGAAATTACGTTAGTTGGTACGAATGCTGAAACGTCACCAGCCTGAGTTTCAATAATTGGTAATGCTGTTAATGAGCCTGTTTTTCCTTTAACTTTGCCTTTAGTGTACTCTTCAACATAGGCTTCGTTGACTCGCGCTGCGCGTTCAAGTAAGCGAGAATGAAGATAAAATACATCACCGGGATAAGCTTCACGTCCAGGAGGCCGGCGAAGTAATAACGAAATTTGACGATAAGCAACAGCTTGTTTAGATAAATCATCATAAACAATTAATGCATCTTGACCACGATCGCGGAAGTATTCACCCATTGCACAACCAGCATATGGCGCTAAGTATTGTAACGCAGCTGATTCAGACGCTGATGCCACAACCACAATTGTGTTTTTAAGTGCACCATGCTCTTCAAGTTTACGTACAACATTGGCAATAGTTGATTGTTTTTGACCAATGGCAACATAAATACATTTTACACCTGAGTCGCGTTGGTTGATGATTGCATCGACAGCAAGTGCTGTTTTACCTGTTTGACGGTCACCGATGATAAGTTCACGTTGACCTCGTCCAATTGGAATCATTGAGTCAACGGCTTTATAACCAGTTTGTAATGCTTGGTCAACGGATTTACGATCGATAACACCGGGTGCAACTACTTCTACTGGTGAAAAACCGTCATGTTGAAGTGAACCTTTACCATCAATTGGTTCACCTAGTGTGTTAATAACGCGGCCTAATAAACCTTCACCAACTGGTACTTGTAAAATACGGCCAGTACATTGTACTTTCATACCTTCAGACAAGTCTTCGTATGGCCCCATGACTACCGCGCCGACGGAGTCTCTTTCAAGGTTTAATGCCATTGCATATCGGCCCCCTGGTAATGCAATCATTTCGCCTTGCATTACATCAGTTAATCCGTGGATTCGAAGGATACCATCACTTACAGATATGATAGTTCCTTCATTGTGAGCATCACTCACAATATTGAACTGAGCTATCCGCTCTTTAATTAGTTCACTTATTTCAGTTGAATTTAGCTGCATTATCAGTCCCCTTAAGACTGTAGAGCGTTATTTAAACGATTTAAACGCCCTCTGATACTACTATCAATAACCATATCGCCCGTACGAATAATAAAACCAGAAATGAGCGATTTATCTATATGACATTTTAGTTTTACTTTTCGTGATAAACGTTTTTCGACAGCGACAGAAATTTTATTAAGTTGCTCATTAGTTAGTTCACTGGCAGAAATTACATCAACATCTGCTTGTGATTCTCTATCTAAACAATATTGTTCAAACAAGGTTAACACTTCAGGAAGAAGTGATAATCGTTTGTTTTCAGCCATAATCTTAATAAAATTAGTACTAAACTCATCTAACACATCTTTACAGATGTTGATGAGTAAATTAGCCACCGAATCAGTTTTCATATCAGATGTTAAGACACTTCTTATTTGAGTATCTTTACTCACTTCAGATGTTAGCACTAACATTTTATGCCATGATTCGATGCTGTTATTTTCTACCGCAAATTCGAAAGCAGCTTTAGCATAAGGGCGAGCAATCGTAATTAAGTCAGCCATTGCTCTATTCTCCTTATAGTTCAGCCACGAGTTTATCAATGATGTCGCTATTTGCGGCTTCATTAACAGAACGTTCAATAATTTTTTCTGCACCAGCAATAGCGAGTGTAGCGACTTGCTGTTTAAGCTCTTCTCTTGCTCGTTTGCGTTCAGCTTCTACTTCGGCAAGCCCTTGAGCAACAATTCGTTCTTTTTCGCGAGAAGCTTCTTGCTTTGCTTCTTCAAGAATGGTTGCTTTGCGTTTATTCGCTTGCTCAATAATTGCATTAGCCTCAACCTTAGCCTGTTGCATTATGTCAGATGTATTTGCTTTGGCTAATTCCAAATCTTTTTTTGCTGTTTCTGCTGAAGCAAGTCCTTCGGCTATCTCTTTTTGGCGTTTTTCAATCGCGCCAATAACAGGAGGCCAAACAAACTTCATACAGAACCAAACAAACAATACAAATGTAATTGCTTGGCCGAGAAGAGTTGCGTTCATATTCATGACACGATTCCTCTTAAATTTTTATTAACCTGCAACAGCAAAGATAACGTAAAGTGCAATACCTACACAGATCATTGGGATTGCATCAACTAGACCCATAACGATAAAGAATTGAGTACGTAACATAGGCATTAATTCCGGTTGACGAGCAGCACCTTCTAAAAATTTACCGCCTAATAAACCAATACCAACTGCACCACCAATTGCAGCTAATCCCATCATAATGCCTGCGGCTACAAATAACATTTCCATTATATACTCCAGTTTATTAACAAAAAAATATTAAAATTAATGATCTTCTGTTGCCGACGCCATAGCTAAATAGACGATCGTCAACACCATAAAAATAAAAGCTTGTAACGTAATTATTAAAATATGAAAAATGGCCCATGGTAACGATAATACCCACTGTGACCACCAAGGTAATAATGCAGCAATTAGGATGAAGATAAGTTCACCTGCATACATATTTCCGAAAAGTCGAAGCCCTAAAGAAACAGGTTTCGCTAATAGGCTAACTAATTCAAGTACTAAATTAATAGGTGCAAACGCCCAGTGATTAAATGGATGCAAGGTATATTCTTTAACAAATCCTGAAATCCCTTTGTACTTGATTGAGTAAATGATGATAAGTGCAAACACACCTAAGGACATTGACATAGTAATGCTTACATCTGCGGTTGGTACAACTCTCAAGTGTGACAGACCTAGGTACTGACCTGCATAAGGTAGAAAATCAACAGGGATAAGATCCATTAAATTCATCAAGAAAACCCAAATAAACACAGTTAATGCTAACGGCGCAATGAGTTTATTTTGACCAGTAAACATGTCCTTAACAGTATTATTGACAAACTCTAAAATCATTTCTACTGCACATTGTAGTTTACTTGGGACGCCACTGGTGGCATTTCTTGCTACACGATGGAATATCCATAAAAAGATAACACCAAGTAAGATCGAAAAGAACAATGAGTCAAGATTTAAGGTCCAAAAACCAGAACCTACTTGCAAGTTCTCAAGATGATGCTTGATATAAGCTTGTGGTGAAGCTGGAGAGGAAACCGACATATAACCCTCTTAACCTATTTTTAAAAAATAAAAAATATTGCTCATGTTTTCAGTTGAAAGATATAAGCAATTGCTGTAATAATCTGAAGTTACTATTTTAAACCTAATTGCCTATAATAAGTCAACCTTTGATTAACAAAATTAAATTTTTAGACACTTTTTACTAATTTTACGTAAATGCACGCAACTTCTCTTACTATTCTAACTTCAATATAGCTCAATTAATGGCTTAATTAATGGGCATAATTGGGGGTATTTTTACGCTTTAACTGCTGTAGCGATAGTTTCTGCCAACTTTTGCACTTCGATTTCATTGCATCCTTCTACCATAACACGAATTAGCGGTTCGGTTCCTGATTTACGGATCAAAACTCGACCATTATGACCAAGCTGTTTTTCTGCTTGTTTAATTGCCGCTTTCACTTCATCACTATTTAGAGGGTCATTTTCACCTGAAAATCGAACATTAATTAATACTTGTGGTAACATTGTCATACCACTGCACAAGTCAGCCAATGACATATCATTACGAATCATTGCTGCTAATACTTGTAGGCCAGCAATAATACCATCACCAGTGGTGGTTTTATCTAACAATAAAACATGTCCCGAATTTTCGGCACCTAAACGCCAATTTTTTTCGACCATTTTTTCAAGTACATAACGATCGCCAACTTTAGCACGAGCAAATGGGATACCGAGATTTTTAAGTGCAAGTTCAAGCCCCATATTGCTCATTAATGTGCCGACAACTCCGCCTTTTAGTTGACCTTGTCTTAATGCTTCACGGGCAATGATATAGATAATTAAATCGCCATCAATTTTTTGACCTTTATGATCAACCATGATTATGCGGTCACCATCGCCATCTAAGGCAAAACCTAAATTGGCTTTTTCATCAATAACTCGTTTAGCAAGCGCTTTTATGTCAGTTGCGCCACAGTTTTCATTGATGTTAACACCATCTGGCTCACAACCAATTTTTATTACTTGTGCTCCTAGTTCTCGTAATACTTTTGGTGCTATGTGATAGGTGGCACCATTAGCGCAATCGACAACAATTTTTAATCCAGCCAAACTTAAATCATGGTCAAATGTGCTTTTACAAAATTCAATATAACGCCCTGCAGCATCGGTAATACGACTAGCTCGCCCAAGTTGTTTGGATTCAACACAATCGATCTCTTTTTCAAGTTCGGTTTCAATTTCTAATTCGATTGTATCATCAAGTTTTTTCCCTTCGGTTGAAAAGAATTTAATACCATTGTCATAAAAAGGATTGTGCGAGGCAGAAATGACAACGCCAGCATCAGCACGAAAAGTGCGGGTTAAATAGGCAATGGCCGGGGTTGGCATTGGTCCTGTAAACGCAGCGGCAACACCAGCAGAAGCAAATCCCGCTTCTAGTGCTGATTCAAGCATATAGCCTGAAATGCGGGTATCTTTACCGATTAATACTTTTTTAACACCATCTTTGGCTAGCACACGCCCAGCAGCCCAGCCTAATTTAAGCGCAAAATCTGGTGTAATAGGATACTGACCAACTTTACCGCGAATCCCATCTGTACCAAAATATTTTCGATTAGACATTATATTCCCTCACACTAACATTTATTATTTCTAACAACTATCTTTTAATAAAAAGTATATTTTAATTTGTGAAAAACTTTCAAGAAAGTATACCTTTTAATATAAAACTACTCTCGATTATCATTGGCAAATTTTAATAATCCTTGGCTCTCTTTAATAAAACGTTCGGCATAACTATCAAACCATTGCGTAACTTCGTTAAAACTTTTAATAAAGTTAGTTTTGTCACGTTGTTCAATAAGTTCGACCATTTGACCAAAGCGTTCATAGTAGCGTTTGATTAATTCAATATTATCATCTGACGCCATGATGATATCGGCATAAAGCTCGGGATCTTGAGCAAATAAGCGTCCAACCATCATCAATTCAAGGCGATAAATTGGTGAAGAAAGTGCGATCAATTGCTCTAAATCGGCCTGTTCTCGTTGCAAATTGACACCATATGAGAACGAAGTGAAATGGCGTAATGCTTGGATGAATGACATGCATTTGTCATGCTCCTTGGCATTAATCGCACATAAATTTGCACCCCAAATACGCATTTGTTCTATTAGCCATTGGCATTTATCTGGATATCGCCCTTCACAATAAACAATAATTTGTTTAGCTAAATTTGGTACATCTGGACCAAACATTGGGTGTAAACCGACTACAGGTCCTTGATGTTTATCAAGCATTGCTTGGAGAGGCTTGGCTTTTATGGATGTAAAATCCGTTAAAATACAATCTTTGGGTAATGGTGGTAGTTGTTTAATGACTTCACAGGTTTTGTTAATAGGTACTGTCACGATAATGGCCGCTGCATCAGCAACCACTTCGGCGGCTTGATGCATAGTTTTGGAGCCTAATGTTTTAACCTGATAGCCAGATAAGGTAAATAAACGAGCAAACAATCGCCCCATTTGCCCATTACCACCAACAATCACTATTGATCCTTGACCACTATAAACTTTTTTAAAACCTTTATCATTTTCGCTAATATAAGACTCACGCATTAAACGACGTAAAATATCTTCTATTAAATTGGGGGATATACCTACTTTTTCAGCCTCACCTCGCCTTTTAGCTAACATATCCGCTTCACGTTTGGAATCATAAATCGGAATGCCATGTTTGCTTTTTACTTCGCCAACTTCGGCAACTAATGCTAATCGCTTTGTAATTAAAGATAAAATGGATTTATCAACTTCATCGATTTTATCGCGCAAGGCAAGTAATTCCGTAGACATATTTAGTGATTCCCTTTATCACAAATGGTGGTTTTTATTGTAATAGCTTAACAGTATAACGTATTTTTGTTACGATGCGTATTTAGTTTATAACATGGCATTAAATATAATAAATTTATTATGAAAGTTATCTCGTTTAATATTAATGGCCTTCGTGCTAGAATTCACCAGTTAGCCGCAATTATTGAGACTCATCAACCAGATATTATTGCTTTACAAGAAACTAAAGTTCATAACGATCAGTTTCCTATTGGCGAATTAGCACAGTTTGGTTATCACTTACATTATCACGGACAAAAGGGCTATTATGGGGTGGCGTTATTAACCAAGGAACAACCTTTGTCTGTACAATGTGGCTTTCCAAACGATAGTGAGGATGCTCAATGTCGTTTGATTATAGCTGAGTTACCAACCAATCAAGGCAATTTAACGGTAATCAATGGTTATTTCCCTCAAGGTGAAAGTTTACACCATGAAATTAAATACCCGGATAAACTTAAATTTTACAATGACTTAATACAGTATTTACAAGATCATCAATTAAATAATCAACTAACTTTAGTTATGGGCGATATGAATATTTGCCCAACCGATTTAGATATAGGCATTTCCGAAGATAGCCGTAAACGATGGCTTCGTACAGGAAAATGTTCATTTTTACCGGAAGAACGAAAATGGATAAACAACTTAATGTCTCTCGGTTTTATTGATACTTACCGCAATGCTCACCCAACTGAACTTGAGTATTCTTGGTTTGATTATCGTACTAAAGGTTTTGAAACCCATAATGGGTTAAGAATTGATTTAATACTAGCTAGTCAAAAAATGATGACTTATTGTAAACAAACGGGTATTGATTATGATATTCGTGCAATGATAAAACCATCTGATCATGCACCAATTTGGGCTCAATTTGATTTAGTATAAACCTTTATAGTTATAATATAGTTGTAATAAGGACAATAGCATGCAAAACAATTCAATTTTATCAGTGAAAGATCTTAATCAAATGGTTAAAGAATTGCTTTGTGATGCTATTGGCCAGATCTGGTTAATAGGTGAAATATCAAACTTTTCACGTCCATCATCAGGTCATTGGTATTTTTCATTAAAAGACGATAGTGCACAAGTACGCTGTGCTATGTTTCGCAATAGCAATTTTCGTGCGGGTTTTACCCCACAAAATGGGCAACAAGTTTTAGTTAGGGCCACAGTGACACTATATGAGGCACGTGGGGAATACCAACTGGTTATTGATAAAATCCAAGCAGCAGGTACGGGATTATTACAGCAAAAGTTTGAGCAACTAAAACAAAAGCTGTCTGAGGAAGGTTTATTTGATTCTATCAATAAACAGCCATTACCAGAAAACATTCTCACAGTTGGAATTATCACTTCATCAACGGGTGCGGCATTGCATGATATTTGTCAGATATTAAAACGCCGAGATCCAAGTTTGCATTTAATTATTTATCCAACACAAGTACAGGGTAGTGAAGCGGCAGGGCAAATCGCTAACATGATTCACATTGCCAACATTCGTCAAGAATGTGATGTATTAATCGTTGGACGAGGTGGTGGCTCGCTTGAAGACTTATGGTCATTTAATGAAGAAGTGGTAGCCAGAGCTATTTTTGCTAGTCAAATACCTATTGTGAGTGCGGTTGGGCATGAGATTGATTTTACGATTGCCGATTTTGTGGCTGATGTTAGAGCGGCAACCCCATCTGCGGCAGCCGAGCTTGTTAGTCGAGACAGTTTACAACAAGTAAAACGTTTGCAAGTTCAACAGCTGCATTTAACCATGGCAATGGATTATTATTTAATGCAATGCCGAGAAAAACTCAATAAATGGCGACATCAATTACAGACTCAACATCCACAAACAAAGCTAGAAAAGCAATTAAATCAACTTTTAGCTTATCGCCACTCATTATCTGAAAATATTCAGCAATATTTGCTCAGACTATCAAATCGCCATAATTCACTCGATAAAAGACTATTACGAGTATCTCCACAAAATAATATTACCTATTTAGGGCAACTTACTTGGCAAAAACAACAGCAATTAATTAATTTAATTAAACAAAAGTTAACAAAATCACAATATCAATTTGTTTTACAAACCTCTCAACTTAACAACGTTAGTCCGCTAGCTACTCTCGAACGAGGTTATTCAGTTACCACCGACCAAAACAATACAGTGGTTCGTCGCTCTGAGCAAGTCACGGTGGGTGACATTATCGTAACAAGGCTGAAAAAAAGTAAACTTATTAGCCAAATTACTGAAATAAATAAATGACGTGAAGTTTATTTCTAATAATATAGAAAATAATCAAATCATTTACAATAATAAATAAACAGACATTACTATAAAAACAATCAAATTCTAGAACAAATTGCAGGCTATTGACTAAAAAATTATTAAAATTTATCTTATTTCAAATGATAAAATTATTTGCAAATCAATATCTACAAGGCATAATAAAAGCAATTTATTGGAATTTGATTATTACGGCGTAATAAATCATAAGGAGTGATAATGAAAAAAGTTAGCTTAATCGTAATGTTAATTTCTTGCGCATTAACATTACAAGGTTGTGTTGCTGCCGTGATTGGTGTTGGAGCAGGTGCGACAGCAAAAGTTGCAACCGATCCTCGTACTGCGGGTACTCAAGTTGACGATACCACTCTAAGTTCACGCATGGGTATGAAAATTAAAAATAACGGACCATTTTTTATTGGATCACGCATTATATCGAGTGCTTATGGTGGCAATATTCTTTTAGTTGGTCAAGCAAATAGTAATCAAATTGAAAAGGCCGAAAGCCTTGCTTACCAAGTTGAAGGGGTAAAAAAAGTCTATAATCGAATTCGTATTGGAGAGCCTGTTGGCGCAGGGACTATTACCAATGATACTTGGATAACGACTCAAGTTAAATCTCAGTTAGTTTTAGATGCCAAAACAAAAGCTCGCAAAATTAAAGTAGTAACTGAAAACGGCGAAGTTTTCTTAATTGGTATTGTTACGTCAGAAGAAGGTAAAGTAGCAGCCGAAATTGCAAGTAAAGTCCGTGGTGTAAAAAAAGTTATCACACTATATACGTATACTGAAGATTAAATAGTGACTATACAAAAGACAGGGGGCGATTAGCCCCCTTTTTTATACAACTGATTTAATGCGCTCAATTAATTTAGTAAGCCCTTGCAAACGAGACTGGCTCAGTTCGTCAGTAATTTTTAATTCATGCAAAACCGATTGAAAATCAATAGCGGCTATTTGCTGTGCTGTTTTGTGATTAGCAATACTGATTAACACAGCCAATAGTCCTTTCACTATTCGCCCCTCGCTATCACCACTAAAAACATAGGTATCATCTGTCCGTTTTTGATAAGTCAACCAAACACGGTTTTCGCAACCATTGACTTGATTTTGTGCTGTCTTTTGTTCATCAGGAAAATCAGGCAATTGCTTTGCTAATATCACTAACTGTCGATAACGATCTTGCCAATTATGTTGCTTTGCAAATAATTCGGTTAAGCTTTGCTGTGATAGCATAATATTGACCTATTTACGGTTAATTGCTTGTAAAAAAGTTTCCGGTAACTATACGTTTTAGTATAAAATCACACTAATAATTCAATTGCATTTTGTAATACTGAAATAAATTTATCCACATCTTGCTGATTATTATATGGCATCAATGAAATACGAACTGCACCGTGACATTCTAATTTATTCATTAAAGGCTGGGCACAAAGCTCACCAGTACGGATGGCAATATTTTGTTCACTTAACAAAATAGCAATATCATTATGATGAATATTATTAATATTAAAAGTGATTATCGGGCTATCATCCACACTATAAAATTGAATATCGGCAAATTGGTTTAGTTGTGATTTTGCGTAACAAGCTAGCTGTTTTGTGTAGTTTTCAGCTTGCTTATTATCCCAACTTTTTAACCACTCAAGTACGGCATTAAAACCAACAATACCGGCAATATTAGGTGTACCAGCTTCAAATTTATAAGGAAGATCTTCTTGAATAAAATCATCAAACGAAGCGATTTTTAGCATTTTACCGCCACCATGCCAAACCGACATTAGCTCAAGTAATGCCTTTTTACCATATAAAACGCCAAGCCCCGTTGGACCATACAATTTATGGGTAGAAAAGGCATAAAAATCGATCTCTAACTGGTTAACATTAATTGCATGATGAACAACACCTTGCGCACCATCCACCACTAAAACCGCATCATATTGATGAACAATATTACTTATTGTAGCTAAATCAGGACAAAATCCAGTTACGTTTGACATTTGAGTCACTGCAACAATCTTGGTCTTAGCTGACATTAACGACAATAACTCATTAACATCCGACGACCACTTAACGACTTTAGCTCCCGTTTGCTTAGCCACAATCAACCAAGGTAACAAATTACTATGATGCTCTAATTCACTCACAATAATTTCATCATCAGGTTGTAACAACGATCGAGCATAGCTCTGCGCAATTAAGTTAATTGACTCGGTTGCACCTCGTGTCCAGATAATTTCAGCACTACTATTAGCGTGAACCAAATCGGCAACATTTTGTCTTGCCTTATCAATTGTTGCAGTTACTTGCAATGCATCTTGGTGTAAACTACGTTTTGCAGTAGCAGTATTCTGGGCATAATAGGCAAGTGTCGCATCAATCATTGCTAGCGGTTTAAGTGCTGTTGCTGCCGAATCAAGATATACGCTTTCACTATTAAGTGCAGGAAAATTTGCCCGAAACTGTTCAGGCAGAAAATGCTTATTGGGTAAGTTCAAGTCCGGCAATCCCATTCCAGTAACCATTACAATCTCGGTTATGTTCAATTTGCAGTGGATTTAATCCATCTTCGTTAGCTTTAAACTGCTTAATAATATCAAGTGTTTCAATACCAAATGGTGAAATTCTAACGATATCAACCAATCCTTTCATCTCTTTTAGATTATTTCCCAAATTGTAACAATAACCGCTTTGAGTCTGAATGCCGTTTAACACAAATACTTTCTGTTGTTCTTGTGAAAACACCTCACGTCCAACAGGATACTTAATACAACAAGTTTCGCATTTATCTTTAGGCTTATCTTCCGATCTTGCGGTAAAACAGCGAGCTGAATAAGCTAAAGGTAAATAACCATAACTAAACACTTCAACTTCAAAATTTCGTGCGATATTTAAACTCTCAAACTGTTTAAGCACATTACTCAACCAATCACGAGAAAGCTCAACCGGCATACACCAGCGAACCATACCTTGTTTTTGTAATAATTTTAAAGTTAAAGCGTTATAACAGTTAATAGCCGGACCTGCAACAAAGGGTAATTTATGCTCATGCGCAACATTAATGGCAGCTAAATCGTTTGCTTCGACTAAAAACTCCCCATTATTAACCAATTGCCGTAAGTCATTTAATTCTGATGGTGCTTCAAGTAAAGCTAATGTAGAAAGCACTACCTGTTTACCAGATTTAGCAATCTCTTTTGCTAATTCAATCCAGTTTGGTACTTTCATTTCACGGCGCTTGGTACAAACCGTTTCGCCCATATAAATAATATCCGCTTGACTCTCTTTGGCGGCATAATAAAAAGCTTCTGTTTCAGTTTTAGGCCAATAATAAAGCACTGGTCCTAATGCGTATTTCATGGTTTTGCTCACTATATTTATGTTAGATCTTTCTCAATGATTTACGTTGATGCTGTTAGCACATTACCTATTGCTAACTCACTTTATTGCCATTTACGGTGATAAGCGCCTAATGTTGTTTGTGTGCCTTCTGACACCGAACCAAGCGTATCGATCCAGCGTTGTTCGGCTTGGAACGATTGCGGATTAGCCTTATAGCGATCGATAGCTTGTCGCCATACTTTTGTCACTTGCTCGACATAAGCTGGGCTACGCTGACGACCTTCTATTTTGACTGATGCAATATTTGCGGCAAACAGTTCAGGCAATAGCTCAATGGTATTCAAACTTGTTGGCTCCTCGATAGGATGATAAAGCTCCTGACCAACAAAATAACGACCTTTACATAGCGTTGGATAGCCAGCATTCTCACCTTTCTTATGACAATCAATTAACACATTATTCAGTCTTGACTCCAGTCCTTTCTCAGTTTCTTCCCAACGAACAAATTTGGCAGGCGAACAAGCGCCAACGGTATTAGGGGATTCGCCAGTCAAATAAGATGACAAATAGCACCGACCTTCGGCCATAATACACAAGCTACCAAAAGCAAACACCTCGAGCGGAACGGGTGAAACTTGTGATAACTGTTTAACTTGATGCATCGAAAGTACGCGTGGCAAAACAATGCGATGTACCTGAAAATTATTATAGTAAAACTTAATCGACTCCTCATTAGTCGACGATGCTTGCACAGAAACATGACGCTCAAGATTAGGGTATTTTTCAGCCGCATAATCAAGCATAGCAAGATCGGCAATAATTAAAGCATCAGCACCAATATTAGCCGCAGTATCAACCGCATATTGCCAACGCTGAAAATTTTCTGGATGGGCAAAAGTATTAATAGCAATATGCAATTTTTTGCCGTGTTTGTGTACATAATCTGAAGCTTCAATCAATCGCTTTTCATTAAAATTTAAACCAGCAAAATGACGGGCATTGGTATCGTCTTTCAAACCAATATAAACAGCATCAGCGCCATTATCAATGGCCACTTTTAATGATGGTAAAGATCCCGCTGGACAAAGAAGTTCCATAATTATTCCTAACTCAATTTTTATAGTTTATACGCTCTGTATTATGCAATAATTCAGAGTGTAATGCGAATAGAAAGCGGTGGTTATGCTTAAAAAATGAATGGTGCTGCCTAACTATCGCCGAAGTATTGAATAATTGCGCTTACAGCAATCCTCTAAAATTGTTCTGCAAAAATAGAAATTTCTTTTTATAGCGAGTAGCTAGTGCTAGCGATGAAAACATCTAAAATATAAGAAACAATTTTATAATCAATCTGCTAAACACCTATTTTTTTACATTGCATGAATAATATTCTACTTTTTGCTGTGCTATTTTTAGGGGGAAATTATAATTTGATATTCAAAAAAATTTGTAATGTTAAAAATAAAAATATTGGCATTGTACACTACTAATCTATTTGATAATCCTCTTATTGAGTTCATGTCAATTAATGGCAATTTTTTGTTGCTTTTAGTTTGTTTATTCATTTTTTAGTATTATTATCAATATATCCCATATAAACATCGGGAAATAGTGTGAGCAAATTAAAAAATAAAATAAGTCGACGTAATTTTTTACAAAAATCATTAACTATAGCAGGTGTAGCAGCGCTAACGAATAATATGCAGCTACCTTTTGTCTATGCAGATCCAAAAACTAATGCTAAAAGTAGCATAATCCCTACTAATTCCACAGATGAAGAAAAAATTGTTTATAGTGCTTGTTTAGTAAACTGCGGTAGTCGTTGTCCTTTAAAAGTTCATGTCAAAAACGATATTATCACCAAAATATCATCAGAAGACGGCATTCATGAACCAACTTTTGGTCAGCACCAAATTCGCCCTTGTTTGCGTGGACGCTCAGTTCGATGGCGCACTTACGATCCTGAGCGCTTAAAATATCCAATGTTACGGATTGGTAAGCGTGGTGAAGGTAAATTTAAACGAATTTCGTGGAATGAGGCTATTAATTTATTAGCAGATAAACTCAAATATACCATTAATAATTATGGTAATGAGGCAATTTATTATCAATATGGAACAGGTACAACAGGTGCAAATATTTCAGGACGCAGTGCCTGTAAGCGATTTTTAAGTACTATTGGTGGTTACTTGAATTATCATGGTGACTATTCAAGTGGACAGATAACCGCCATTCAACCCTATATTTATGGTAATGCAAAAGAATCTTTATTAGACCAGATAAAATATTCTGATCTAGTTGTAATGTTTGGGCAAAATATTGCTGAAACCCGAATGTCTGGTGGTGGGCAAGTTACAGAGCTATTTAATGCATTATCACAAAGTAAGGCAAGAGTAATTATTATTGATCCAAGACGTAGTGAAAGTGTTGTCGGTTATAATGCTGAGTGGATCCCGATTATTCCCGGTACCGATGCTGCGTTAGTTGCTGCTATTGGCTATGCTTTACTTGAAGAAGATCGTATTGATGATGCGATGCTCAATCAATATTGTGTCGGTTGGAACGCTGATTCATTGCCTGACAGTGCACCGCCTTTTAGTGATTTTAAATCTTATATTCTCGGATTGGGTGACGATAGAACGCCTAAAACACCAGAATGGGCAGCGAAAAAAACTGGCATTTCAGCTATGCAAATTCGCAAACTTGCGATGGATATAGTGAATGCTAAAGCTGCTTGGATTTCTCAAGGTTGGGGAGCGCAGCGTTGGCAAAATGGTGAACATACCACAAGGGCG
Source organism: Gilliamella sp. BG7 (assembly GCF_046635565.1). Classification (NCBI taxonomy): domain Bacteria; kingdom Pseudomonadati; phylum Pseudomonadota; class Gammaproteobacteria; order Orbales; family Orbaceae; genus Gilliamella; species Gilliamella sp. BG7. The sequence goes on from NZ_JBIDFB010000003.1 coordinate 18,891, forward strand.
ATTATGATATTGCCAATTATCACTGGTCAATTTGGTAAACCAGGCACTAATATTGGTACATGGGGAGGCAGTGTTACTTATCCTGTTCCAAGCTTAAGCATTCCTAATCCAATAAAAACTAGCATTCCCTTCTTTTTGTGGACTAAAGCAATTGAAGATCCACTTAGTATGACTGCCAAAAATGCCTATTTACTCAATAAAAATAAACTTGATGTTGGAATAAAATTCCTCTGGAGTTATGCTAGCAATGTAATTGGTAATCAGCATGCTGACCTAAATCGAACACACCAAATTTTGCAAGACGAGTCTAAATGTGAGTTTATTCTTGTTTGGGATACGCATATGACCGCCTCGGCAAAATATGCAGACTTAGTCTTGCCCGATGTTTCATCGGTTGAAAGTAACGATTTGATTAATAACTCTTATGCATCGGGTGCTTATCACTACCTTATCCGTATGCAACGCGCAATAACACCACTTTGGGAAAACCGCCCAGCTTATGAAGTATTAACTGATCTGTCCAAAATTATGGGCGTAAAAGACAAATTTACCGAAGGGAGAACGCAAGAAGATTGGATAGCCTACTGTTATGAAAAATTACGCAAAAGTGAAACCCATTTACCACCTTTTGCCAATACTGATGGTATGGGCGTTATTGATCGCAAGCTAGCTGATAGCGATACCCAGATTGCACTAAAAGCCTTTCGAGACGATCCTATTAAAAACCCATTAAATACACCATCAGGAAAAATAGAAATCTATTCAGAAGCATTAGCTACTATCGCCAATGAATGGGAACTCGATCCAGAGGATTTTCTTCACCCTATTCCTGTCTATTTACCTGCCATTGAAGGGAGTGAAGATAAATCAAAACGCGAAAAATATCCATTGCAACTTATAGGTTTTCATACCAAAGGGCATTGCCATTCTACTTACAGCAACTTACCACAACTACGTGAAGTAGTAGCCAATAGCCTTTGGATTAATCCATTTGATGCCAAACAAAGGCAAATTAAACATGGTCAATTAGTTGAGGTTTACAACGATCGCGGTCGGCTTTATATTCCTGCCAAAGTTACACCACGAATATTACCAGGTGTGCTTGCAATACCTCAAGGTATGTGGGCCAAAACTAATGCATCAGGGGTTGATATTGGCGGATGTATTAACCGCTTAACTTCGTTGCGTCCAAGTGTGTTGGCTAAATCAAACTCACAACATACTAATTTGGTTGATGTTAAACCATTATCTGCTACATCATCGACATTGCCAGTAACAGGGGGGCAATAAAAATGCAATATGGATTTTATATCGATTCTTCAAAATGTACAGGATGTAAAACCTGCCAACTTAGTTGCAAGGACGAAAAAGACAACGCATTAGGCGTTCATTTTCGCCGAGTTTATGAATATGGCGGAGGTACATGGCAACAAGTTGATGGTATTTGGCAAAATGATACCTTTACTTATTATTTATCGATTTCCTGTAACCATTGTGAACAGCCTACTTGTGTACAAGGTTGCCCAACGGGTGCAATGCATAAACGCAAACAAGATGGGCTAGTTGTAGTTAATCAAGATGTCTGTATTGGTTGCCGATATTGCGAAATGCGTTGCCCATATGGTGCGCCACAGTTTGATCATCAAAATAAGGTTATGTTAAAATGCGACGGCTGTTATGAACGTGTCGAACAAGGGCTAAAACCCGTTTGTGTCGAATCCTGCCCACAGAGAGCATTAGATTTTGACGAAATTGAAAAACTGCGTCAGCGACATGGCAATGAACGAAATATTGCTCCGTTACCAAACGAAAACCTAACCAAACCAAACATTGTTATCAAACCTCATCCACAAGCGAAAGTCTCGGGCGATACATTAGGACAAATACTCAACCCTGAGGAGGTTTAACATGCATGAATTACCATTAGTTTTTTTTACTGTATTTGGGCAGTTATCTGCTGGCATGGTATGGTTAGGAGGGGGATTTTATTTAGTTAATCGTGACCCAAATCGGAGTATTATCATCCAAAAAATCAATATAACCGCTCTAGTTTTTATGGCTATAGGTATGGCGATAGCCTCGTTTCACTTAGGTAAGCCCTTGCGTGCGTTAAATGTGATATTTGGTATTGGGCGATCACCAATGAGTAATGAAATTTTCACCTTTGGCGTATTATTCGGTGTTACCTTTGCATGGGTGCTAATAAACTATTATGTACTACATCCGAATACCAATAAATTAAAAATAATCAAAAAGATTTGTTTGCAACTCAAGCAAATTCCGCACTTAGAGCAAATATTGGCAACACTTTTAACTATCATCAGTCTATTTTTTGTTTGGACGATTGTATTAACCTATATGCTACCAACCGTAAAAACATGGAACACCTATTACACCGCGATACAAATGTACACTGCCATGCTAGCTTTAGGAGGCGTTGCTATCACACTATTAGGACTACCGCGACATGGTTATATGGCTTGTATGACAGGAAGCTTATTTATTATTTTATTGAAAGTACCTTATACCCACTTAATGGCCACAATCGCACCAGAACTTACTCATCAACAACATAGCTGGATGATGATTGAATGCATACTATTAATCATGGCATTAATATTAATGACTATCAACATTTGGCAAAAACGTAATTCAACAATTATTTATAGCATTGCCTTTATTGGTATCTTCATTGGCGAAATCAGTGGGCGTATTGCATTTTATAACTTATGGACAATTCCGATGTAATGTATCATCAATACGATACACTTATAGTCAGGTAGCGATTTAATGAAAAATAACCAAGCAACGCATTTAGATAAACTCACATCTACCATTTTAGCCAAAGTATTAGGTGCTTTTTTTTATTATCCACCAGATCATCAAACGGTTAAACCACTCATTGATACCTTATGTCAAATTGAGCATATCACTAACTGGCAAAATGCCGTGCTTATTGGTGAACAGTGCCAAATAATTGCGACTCAAATCAACAACTCAGAACTTAATTACCAATTTTCACTATTATTTGAAGGACAGGGTAGCATGTCTGCGCCACCATGGGGATCGATCTATTTAGATCAAAAACAATTATTAATGGGCGAATCACAAGAGCGCTATCGTCAATTTTTACAGCAACACGGGTTAATACTCAATACAGGTATCAACGAACCTGAAGACCAATTTGGATTAATGCTAATGGCTTACGCCATGCTGCTTGAAAATAATAACTATACAGCAGCAAAACAGTTAATCAATGAACATTTATTAATTTGGTCTCCAACCTATTTAAAAAAGCTGAAGCAAAATAAGATAAGTCCATTTTATCGCGCATTAGCTATGATTGCTGAGCAATATTTGCAGATACTTTAATTATATTTTTCTATTAAAAAATAGTTATTTCAGGTGAATGATTATTTTACTTAATACTGGATTATAACTTGTCATACTATAACATTGCAGCTTTTATCGTAATCGGTATAATCCACGCTATGCTTTTTCAAGGTAATTAATATTAATGTTAGCTTATTTACAACTAATGCGATTAGATAGGCCTATTGGCTCATTGCTTTTACTCTGGCCGACTCTTTGGGCAATCTGGCTTGCAGGTCATCCTTCTATTTATATAACAGTTATTTTTATACTTGGCGTATTTGTAATGCGCTCAGCAGGTTGTGTGGTGAATGATTATGCTGATCGTCATTTTGATGCACATGTTGAACGGACTAAAAATCGCCCACTGGCTCGTGGTGCACTGACTAAAAAAAACGCATTATGGATGTTATTTGTATTATTACTTATTGCACTTTGCCTATTGCTAACTTTAAATAAACTATCATGGTTGATAGGCTGTTTTGCATTATTAACAGCACTGATTTATCCGTTTATGAAACGTTATACCCATTTACCTCAGGTCATCTTAGGTATCGCATTTGGTTGGAGTATTCCGATGGTGTATGCAGCTACTACTGAGCAGTTCCCATTAACCTGTTGGTTGCTTTTCTTTACTAATATTTGTTGGACAATTGCTTATGATACAGAATATGCAATGGTTGATCGCAATGATGATGTAAAAATTGGTATAAAATCTACTGCTATTTTATTTGGACAATATGATAAGTTAATTATAGGGATATTGCAGGCAGTTGTGGTAATTGGGTTAGTCATGATTGGTATCATCAACCAATTATCATTGTTTTTTTATATTGCTTTATTGCTTATTGCAATGCTATTTATTTACCAACAATGGCTAATCAAAAATCGAGAACGAAAACCTTGCTTTCAAGCTTTTTTAAATAATAATTATGTTGGTTTTATTGTTTTTTTAGGTCTATTTTTTGTTTAAAAATTAAGGTATTTTCTAAAGGCTATTTCACGATAAGGGTTGGGATATTTTATCCCTTTGATTGTAGTAACTAGCAATAGTGATAATGTCCGATTTAGATGTTCTTATACGGAAACCCACTAAAATTACTTGTATCATCTAATACTCATCGCTTCGAGACCATCTGCTCTATACTTAGAGATTCAAAGCTCATAGCTTCAAATTTTTTGCAGAAAGATTTCCACACGAAAAAGAAGCCAGACTGAACCTTGAGTGAAAACTATAAATTATAAAAAATCACCATCAATTAAAAAAATAAATAAAATCAATGCAATAACTAATTGATTTTATAAGAAGAAAACATAATAATTTTTCAATCTCAAAAGAACAATATTGCTATTACAAAATGTGTCAACAATTCAAACCCAACCATTTAACTAAAAGCCTTTCTTTATGCAATTAGCCTTGTTCTGCAAGAGTTGCTTGTACAATTCTTAAGGCATCAAACGTTTCTTTTACATCATGCACACGAATAATCTGTGCCCCTTTCATTGCCGCTATCACCGCACAAGATACACTGCCTAACATGCGTTCTTGCGGCGGCATATTTAGCACTTGTCCTATCATGGATTTTCGGGACATACCTACTAATAAAGGCAGGTTGAAATGATGAAACCGTTCAAGCGTTGCTAATAGTCGGTAATTGTGTGCTAATGTTTTACCAAATCCAAAACCGGGGTCTAGTATGATGTTTTGGCGGTCAATGCCTGCGCTTATGCAGCGTTCGATCTGTTTTGCAAAAAAGTCATCGACTTCTTGATAGATATCTTGCTCGTAGTGTGGCGCCTTTTGCATGGTTTGGGGATCGCCTTGCATGTGCATAATGCAAACTGGTAAGCCGGTTTGTGTTGCGGCTTCAAGTGCACCGGGCTCTGTTAAAGCTCGAACATCATTAATTAGGTGGGCCCCTGCTTTAGCTGATTCAGTCATCACTTGTGGCTTTGAGGTATCAACCGAAATCCAAACATCAAAATAACGAGCAATTTTTTCAACTAATGGCACAACACGGTTTAGCTCTTCATCAACTGATACCTCGGCAGCACCGGGGCGTGTTGATTCGCCCCCTACATCAATAAATGTTGCGCCAGCTTGAATCATGCTGTCAACACGACGCATGGCGTCATCAAGGTTATTATAATTTCCGCCATCAGAAAACGAATCAGGTGTCATATTAACAATGCCCATGACTTGTGGAAAAGAAAGATCTATTGTCTGATTTTGAAAATGTATTTCCATGATTACAAGCCCTATTTTTTAATTTAAAATGTAGTAGATTAAGGTTAAATTTTCAATATATTTATTATGTTATTACAGCAAATTTGTTCATTAGATATTTTTATTTTATCGATAAAAAACGCGCCGAGGCGCGTTAGATTTTATTTAAGTATTTTAACTTTCTGATTTAGGTGGCGTATCACTTCCTTCATTTGGTATTTTGTTCGCTGCTTGCTCGTCACTTTCTGTCCAATCGTCAGGAGTGGTAATAGGACGACGAGCAATTAAATCAGCAACTTGTTTTGCACCAATAGTTTCATATTTTATTAGAGCATCTTTCATTGCATGAAGTACATCAATATTCTCTGTTAATATTTTACGTGCGCGCTGGTAATTACGATCGATAATTGCTTTGACTTCTTCGTCAATAATTCGGGCTGTTTCGTCCGAAATATCTTTCGGTCGCCCATATGAATTATCATCGGTTTCGTAAAATAATGGACCTAAACGATCAGAAAATCCCCATTGTGTTACCATCGCTCTTGCGTATTGTGTAGCAACTTTTATGTCATTCGATGCGCCAGTGGATATTTTGTTTGCGCCATAGATTAACTCTTCAGCTAGTCGTCCACCATAAAGAGTTGCAATATCACCTTCTAATTTTTCTCTACTCTCACTAACCCGATCACCCTCAGGGAGGAAGAAAGTCACACCGAGAGCTCGTCCTCGTGGAATAATGGTAACTTTATGGATTGGATCATGACTAGGCATTAAGTGACCAATAATTGCGTGCCCTGCTTCATGATACGCAGTTGAAACAAGTTGCTCTTGAGTCATGGTTAATGAACGTCTTTCAGTTCCCATGTTGATTTTATCTTTAGCTTCTTCAAATTCTTCCATGGTCACTACACGTTTATTACGGCGTGCAGCAAATAAAGCTGCTTCATTGACTAAATTTGCTAATTCTGCACCCGAGTAGCCTGGCGTACCTCTTGCAAGGACAGATAAGTCAATATCCGTTCCTAATGGTACTTTGCGTACATGTACGGCAAGAATTTGCTCGCGACCTTTCATGTCTGGTAAGCCAATTTGAACTTGGCGATCAAAACGGCCTGGACGAAGTAACGCGGGATCTAAAATATCAACTCGATTCGTTGCAGCAATGATGATGATACCACTATTGGCCTCAAACCCATCCATTTCAACTAGCATTTGGTTTAGTGTTTGTTCACGTTCATCGTGCCCTCCCATTGAACCTGCACCACGCTTGCGACCTACAGCATCAATTTCATCGATGAAAATAATACAAGGAGAGTGTTTGCGAGCTTGTTCAAACAGATCTCGTACACGCGATGCACCCACACCAACAAACATTTCAACAAAATCTGAACCTGAAATGCTAAAGAAAGGTACATTCGCTTCACCGGCAATGGCCTTCGCCAGTAAGGTTTTACCTGTACCAGGAGGTCCAACCATTAAAATTCCTTTTGGAATACGTCCGCCTAATTTCTGATATTTGCCTGGATCACGTAGAAAGTCGACTACTTCAGTCACTTCCTGTTTTGCTTCTTCGCTACCAGCAACATCGGTAAATTTAGTTTTAATTTGATCAGGAGTTAGCATGTGAGCTTTACTTTTGCCTATCGACATTGGTCCCCCTTTACCACCGCCTTGCATTTGGCGCATCATGAAGAACCAAAAACCGATAAGTAAAATCATAGGAAACCAAGAGACAAAAATACTAAGTATTAAGCTTGGTTTTTCATCAGGTTTACCATAGACTGGCACCTTATTGGCTAATAAATCATCCATTAATTTTTCATCAAGGTACGGGATATAGGTAACATAATTGCCACTATTTTTTGTTGTGGCAACAATTTCTCGTCCGTTAATATGCACTTCTTGGAGATTACCAGCTGCGATATCGGAATTAAATTGAGTATAATTGACTTGAGGTCCGCTATTAGATATTGAGCTAAATTGGCTAAATCCAACAATCAATGCTACAGCGATAACTCCCCAGATCAGTAAATTCTTTACCATGTCGTTCAAAAGAAAAACCTCTCATAAAAATTAATAGTTACGACTAAATTTAACGAAATATAGTACTACAAAATTATACAACTGGCTACTTCATACCCATTGCAACAATATAAACTTCTCGAGACCTTGCGCGTGAAGCCTCAGGTTTTCGAATTTTGACAGTTTTAAACATCGAACGTACTTGCTTTAGATACTCTTCAAATCCTTCACCTTGAAACACTTTAACAATAAAATTACCATTAAGAGCAAGCACGTCTTTACACATGTCTAACGCTAGTTCAACTAAATACATTGCTCTTGGTATATCAACTGCGGGTTGCCCACTCATGTTTGGTGCCATGTCTGACATGACTACTTGAACTTTTTCTTTGCCAACCCGTTCAAGTAACGCTTTTAAAACTGCTTCATCCCGAAAATCTCCTTGAAGAAAGTCAACACCAACAATGGGATCCATAGGAAGTAAGTCACAGGCAATAATACGTCCTTTATTGCCAATAAGCGATGCGACATATTGTGACCAACCGCCAGGAGCTGCTCCTAAATCAACAACCGTTATTCCTGGCTTAAATAATTTGTCACTTTTTTGAATTTCTTCAAGTTTAAACCACGCTCTAGAACGGATCCCTTTTTTTTGTGCTTGTTGTACAAAGCGATCATTAAAATGTTCATTGAGCCAACGAGTTGAACTTGCTGAGCGTTTTTTATTACTCACAACTAATAAATCCTTAATGTAAGAGGTCACTTCATTGATTACAAACATATATAAGGGTAGAATAGCAAAATTACAACTTAATGTGATAAAAATTTAATGAATTTATCGAATAAACAAAAAAAGTATTTAAAAAGTGAAGCTCATCATTTGAAACCTATTGTGATGATTGGGGCTAATGGATTTACCGAAGGTGTACTTGCCGAGATTGACAACGCTTTAAATTTCCATGAGTTGATTAAAATTAAGGTTTCTGCTGAAGATCGTGAAACCAAAAAGCTTATTTGTGATGCAATTGTACGCGAAACAAAAGCGTTACCAGTGCAATTGGTTGGTTCTAATTTCACTATTTTTAGACCAAGCGAAGATAAGAAAATTTCCCTACCTAAATAAATGCAACAGGGCTAAGCCCTGTTGCATTTATCATCTACTTTTATAATTGATTTATTTAATAATTAGATATATTCAACCTTAACAATATCAAATTCAACATCCCCCCCTGGCGTTTTAATTTGTACTGTATCACCGTCTTCTTTGCCAATTAAGCCTCTGGCAATAGGTGAGTTGACTGAAATAAGATTTTGTCTGTAGTCAGCTTCATCATCACCCACTATGCGATATGTTGTCTCTTCGTCCGTTTCAATATTTATTACTGTTACTGTAGCACCAAAAATAATACGACCAGTATTTTTTACTTTGGTAATATCAATAATTTGAGCTTGTGATAATTTACCTTCGATTTCTTGAATACGACCCTCACAAAAACCTTGCTGTTCTCTTGCTGCATGGTATTCAGCGTTTTCCTTTAAATCTCCATGAGCTCTTGCCTCTGCTATTGCTGCCGTTATTTGTGGTCTTTTAACATTTTTTAGCTCTTCTAATTCGGCTCGTAATAGTTCAGCTCCCTTGACTGTCATTGGGATTTGTTTCATCTAAGTATCTCCCGTTTTTACTTATTTAGTAAATAAAAATAACTATCACTTATCTTAATAAAAAGAAAGAGAAAGTTAATTGTTATTTTGGTTATTTAAAAACATTATAGTGAATAATTATATATTAACTGTAAAGCTGACTTAATAACAAATTATTTATACCGAAAATGAGATGATATTTTGATTTAAATCGGTTATCGTAATATAACTACCAGTAGTTGATTATAACAATTATATTTATTTATGCGACGATTACGATTTTATATAATCATCTTCCTAACCATTATTTGGTTTTTGGTATTGTTGTCTTATTTTATCGTGCAAACTTCGTTTGGAGCTAAAATAATTAGTCAACAATTATCCAAATTAAGTTCATATACAATCTCAATCGGCAGTGTTCATCACTCTTTTTCAAATTTTTATGAACTGATTTTTGATGATGTTGTTGTCAATGATAATAATCAAGAGATTGTTAATGTTCCTAAATTAGTTGTGGGGTTTGATAAAAATGATCTATGGCAATTAAGTCATTTTAAATATGTTACTGTTATTAATGGCACTATTAATAATACTCAATCTAGTAATTATGCTTTTTCAGCAAATACATTAAAATTTGTTGATTCAACCATTAATATTTTGGCCAATAATGGAAAGGACAAATTTTCTTTCACAAAAATCAATGGGGGGGTTCAACCTTTTTCTTCATCAGGAGCAGATAAATATCAATTTGATTTTACCTCGCAAGAAACTTTGTTAAATCAAATATCAATAAAATCCTTGCTTATTCAAGGATTTCATCGAAATGGTATTACAACCATTACTAATTTAGGTGGGAATATTAATGACGGATTTTTTGTTAGTAAATTAAAAATACAGGCCGACAATATTTTAAATATCGAACAATTAAATTTGCATAATATACATTTTCAATCAACCGATGATGATTTTTTTGATAGATATTCTCATGTCCTTCCAAAGTTAATAATCAAACAATTATCGATACAGGAAAGTAGTATTCAGTTGCCTAGTTTTTTAATGGAAAAAGGCAATATTGAAGCGACGAATCTTCGTTATGATGGGCAATGGTATTTTGAACAGGGGGCATTTATTTTTACTGCTGAGGAACTTGTTTTGCATGATGAGTTATTTTCGTCGGTATTAGCACAATTATCATTTCAAAACCAAGAAGCGACAATTCAAAAAGTATTAGCAAAATGGAATAAAGGTAGTATAACTTTTTCTGGTAAGTGGAAAGATAATACCTTACATCTAGATCAATTAATGTTAGCGGATATTGTCTATGAGATTCCTGAAAATTTGGGGCAGACTCTGTTACCTAATATTTTTAGAAATATTAAGCTTGATAAGCTGAATGTTTTTCAGAGTTTGATAATTAGAAAGCAGAGCGATTTTCCTTTTAGTTTATATAATTTTCAAGCTTCAGGTAAAGATATCACTTTAGCAAAAGCACAAAAATTAGGACTATTTTCAGGAACTGTTTTTTTGAAATCTGAAAAAGCTTCGTTAAATCGAATAGATATTCGTTATCCAGATCTTGTTCTCAAATTTGATTCTGATAACCGTCCTTCATTAACTTTTAGTTCTTTAACTAATGGAGGAATAATTGAGTCGAGAGCAAAAGTTGATTTATCGCAAAATGAACCGCTATCTTTGCAATTTGATGCTTATGGTGTAACAAGTTCACTACTAGAAAATTGGAAATTGATAAAACAACCGCCAAATGCTACGAATTACTCAGCTAATTTACATGGTAAATTACAACCATTTAATTTCTCAGGTAAATTTTCGGCAAATGGGAATGAGTATATCATTAATCTTGCGCATTGATTTTTACAAAAGCATCCTTATATAACATCGTTAAGATGTTTAAGTTATTATGTTCATTTGAGCTTAAAAACTCAATAATAAGTAATACGAGGTAGTAATAGTGCTTGTAAGATTAGATAAATGGCTTTGGGCGGCAAGATTTTATAAGTCTCGATCGTTAGCACGAGAAATGGTTGATGGTGGCAAAGTGCATTATAATGGCCAACGTACCAAACCAAGTAAGCTTGTTGAAGTCGGTGCAATCTTAACGCTTCGCCAAGGTTCTGATCAAAAAACAGTTCAGGTTTTAGCCATTAGTGAACAACGAAGAACGGCTATTGAAGCCCAACAGCTTTATAAAGAAACTCCTGATAGCATTACAAAACGAGAAAAAATAGCACAAGCGCGTAAACTTAATGCATTAACAATGCCGCATCCAGATAGACGGCCTGATAAAAAGGAACGACGTAATTTGATTAAATTTAAATATGATAGGCAAAAAGATGGCAATGATTAATATGGATACTTTAAACCGTTTTTTATTTGATAATCACCCTATTCGTGGTGAAATTACCCGTCTGGAACAGACATATCAAGCAATTTTAGATAATCATACTTATCCAATTGCAGTACAAAAATTGCTTGGTGAATTATTGGTTGTAACTAGTTTATTAACAGCAACACTAAAATTTGAAGGTGATATTGCTGTTCAGTTACAAGGTGATGGAGCGTTATCTTTAGCGGTTATTAATGGTAATGATCAACAGCAGCTACGAGGTGTTGCTCGGGTTAGTGGTGAAATCGCTGATAATGCAACACTTAAAGAAATGGTGGGTAATGGCTATGTCGTTATTACTATCACCCCTAAAAATGGTGAGCGTTATCAAGGTATCGTTGGGCTGGAAAAAGATACACTTATTGGTTGTATCGAAAATTATTTTATGCAATCAGAACAGCTCCCTACTCGTCTATTTGTAAAAACAGGTGTACATGATAATAAACCAATAGCAGCAGGTATTTTATTGCAAGTTTTACCTGCTAATAAAAATACAGTTGAATCATTTGAACATGTTAGCGCTTTAACTGAGACAATCACTAGTGATGAGTTATTTCAACTTTCTACTGATGAGATTTTATATCGTTTATATAATCAAGAAGAAGTACGTCTTTTTGAAACGCATGATATTACTTTTAAGTGTGGATGTTCACGTCAACGTTGTGAAGATAGTTTAATGACTTTACCAGCTAATGAGATTGATGAAATCCTAAAGGAAAACGAGGGGAAGATTGATATCCATTGTGATTATTGTGGAAAGCATTATCTGTTTGATGCAATTGATATTGCTGAAATTAGAAGTAAAAGTAACCTAAATTATCATTGATTTTCATAGAAAAACACCACTAAGGCTACTAATACCATAGTGGTAAAGTGAAAATATAGGGAATTAAATCCATATTTAATTTAACAGAATAAAAAAAGATACCAATCTGTTTTATATAAAAATTTTGTAAAGAAAATTTACAAAATTATTTTACATTGAAATTAATAAAAAATTTTTTAGCCTTAACTTTTTAAAATTCATAAAAATTATTTTTATTTACTTCCTACATAAATATCTTCAACAATGGCGTGTTGATTTACGATTCTCCATTTAATATTAAAATGGTAAAGTGCAAGTCCGTATGCTTGTTCATTAATGTTTTTTTGTTTATAGGCTGGTCTTGGATCTTGGGATATTACTTGTGTAATTAATTCGGCGAGTTGAGGATAACTTTGTTTTTGTAACTCCAAAGATAATCGTGCTTTTTGTGAGAACTCTACTGTTATTTTTTTTTCAGGAGTAGATTGTGCGTATCCTGCAAGTGCTTCTGAGTGGCTATCGGAATAAGGGAGATAAGGCTTGATATCAATAATTGGTGTGCCATCGACTAAGTCGAGACTTCCTAATTTTAAGACTACTTGCTTATTTTCTATGATGATATCTTTTAACTCTACTGCTGAAAGCCCAATATGATTAGGTCTAAATGGCGATCGTGTAGCAAACACGCCCATTGTTTTATTACCGCCTAAACGAGGAGGGCGAACGGTTAATCTCCATTTTTCAGGGGCAACATGGTGAAATAGGAATAATAGCCATAAATGTGAAAATTGTTCTAATCCTTTTACACTGATAGGGTCATTATAAGGTGCTAATAAATAAAGTTCCCCTTGTCCTGCACTAACTAGATTGGGTTGCCTTGGAACGGCAAATTTTTCACTATACGGTGAGCGGATAATACCGATTGGTTCAATTTGATATATCATTATTGGTCGATAATTTTGTTTATGAGTAGCAGTTTTGTTAAGTCATTTAATTACTATCTCTATTTCCGCCGATCGATACAAAGATCGGCGGATTTAATATTAGTCTAATATTTATTTATAAATTATTACCAACCGCGAATAGCTCCACCATTAAAAATTTGGTCAGCTTTTTGTGCAACAGCTTCGGTTTGGTATGCTTTTACAAAATTTTTCACATTTTCATTATCTTTATCCGTTTCACGCGAAACAATAATGTTGACATATGGTGATTCTTTATCCTCAACAAAAATACCATCTTTACTTGGTGTTAAGTTTGCTTGTCCTGCAAATGCGTTATTGATGATTGCAAGATCAACTTGGGCATCATCCAATGAACGAGGTAACATTGGGGCTTCGAGTTCTAAAATATTATAGTTATAAGGGTTACTGGTAATATCAAGTACAGTTGGTAGTAAACCTTTAGATTTATCAATCGTAATCATCCCTTCATGTTGTAATAATAATAGTGCTCGTCCTAAGTTTGTAGGGTCATTAGGAATAGCAATCGTTGAGTTAGCTGGAATGAAAAATGCTTCACCGCGTGGTGAAGTGACTTTTACGCCTTCGCCTCTTTCTATTGATTCATCAATTGGTTTTAGTTTATGAGAATAGCTTGCAATAGGATAAACAAATGAATTACCTACTAAAGCTAATTTATAGTCACGTTCTTTCATTTGTTCATCTAAATAAGGTTTATGTTGGAAAGCATTTACATCAATTAAGCCATCATTTAATGCTTGATTTGGGGTTACGTAATCGTTAAAAATAACTAGTTCAACATTTAGATTATAAAGATCTTTTGCTTGTTGTTTAACTACTTCAGCAACTTCTTGTTCAGGGCCTGAAATTACTCCGACTTTTAGAACATTTACTTTAGCTGGCTCTGTTGGTTTGTTATCCGTTGTGGCTGTTTGTTTATTATTATCACAGCCAGTTAAAAAAAATGCACTTACCAATGTGGTAATAAGCGCTAGCTTTTTAATAGACATATATTTCTCCAAAATTAATGATGCGTGACGCGTTTAACAATCATATTACCAATAAATTGAATAATAAAGACAATAATAATTAATATAACTAAAACAGTATTCATTATAGCTGGCTTGTAGCCGTTGTAACCATATTGAATAGCAAGTTGCCCAAGGCCTCCTGCGCCAACAGCTCCAGCCATTGCAATATATCCTGTCAAAGTAATTAAGGTAATTGTCATACTATTGACAATTATAGGCAATGACTCAGGTAATAAAACTTTATATATAATTTGTAGTGGTGTTGCACCCATTGAGCGTGCAGCCTCTATTAATCCTTTAGGAACATCTAATAATGCATTTTCTATCATACGTGCAATTAATGGCGATACACCAATACTTAATGGTACCACTGCAGCTTGTTTACCTATAAAGGTACCCATTAAAATTGTGGTGAAAGGAATAATCCATACAATTAATATGATAAAAGGGATTGATCGAAATACATTAGTAATAAATGAAATAGTGCTATTAGCGACATAACAATCCAATATTTGTCCTTTACGCGTCGTATAAAGTAATATACCAACGGGTAATCCAATTATCGTTCCCCAAAAACCTGATAAGATGACCATAAATAGAGTTTCATCTGTTGCTTGTGCCATTTTGAACAGCATTGCTTCATTAAAGCCATTAAATGATGAACAAAAAGCAACAAAGTCAGCCCAAAAATTATATTGAGTTAAATATCGAAATAATGATTCAAAAGGTTTAAATGAAGGAATAAAATCAAACATAGCCGAGCACCTCTACTTTAGTATTATTTTTTTCTAAGAATTGAATTGCTGATGCCATACTTTTTTGTTTCCCTTTCATTTCCGCTAACATTAAGCCAAATTTGACTCCTCCGGCATAATCCATTTGTGCACTGATAATGTTACTATCAATTTCGAATTCTTTAGCGATTTGTGATAATAATGGTAAATCAACAGAGACTCCTGTAAATTCTAAACGTAATAAAGGATTGAGTCCTTCTTTGTGTTCAGATGATAGCCTTATTAAATAATCATCTGGAATACTAAGGTGTAAGGTTGATTGAATAAATTGTCGTGCAATATCTGTTTTAGCATGAGAAAACATTTCGCCTACTGATGACTGTTCAACTAGTTTGCCATCACTTATGACAGCCACTTGATCACAAATCTGTTTTACTACATTCATTTCATGCGTAATTAATAAAATTGTTAGTCCTAATTTTTGGTTAATATTTTTTAGTAATGACAAAATTGAACGTGTTGTTTCAGGATCAAGCGCACTGGTTGCTTCATCACATAATAATACTTTGGGGTCACTTGCCAAAGCTCTCGCAATAGCAACACGTTGTTTTTGTCCACCAGATAAATTAGTTGGATAAACATTCGCTTTTTCTGTCAATCCAACTAAATCCATAAGCTCATTTACTTTCTGCTTAATTGCTATTTTAGGCGTTTTATTTAGTTCAAGAGGGAAAGCGATATTATCAAATACAGTACGTGAAGACAGTAGATTGAAATATTGAAAAATCATACTAATTTTTCGGCGTATTTCAATTAATTTTCTATTAGATAGATTAGTGATCTCTTGATTATCAAAGAAAATCTTCCCACTAGTCGGCTTTTCTAGCAGGTTAATGCAGCGAATAAGTGTGCTTTTCCCAGCCCCTGATTTGCCAATAACTCCGTAAATTTTCCCTTGGGGAACATGGATATTAATGTCTTTTAAAGCATAAATGGGAGTTTTATTATGCTCAAATGTTTTCGAAATATGTTGTAGTTGTATCATAATATATAAAAAAAAAGATGAATAAATGAATATTAAGACGTCTAGACATCTAAGTCAATCAATAATATTCTATGCAATATTAGAGTAATATCTTAATAAAAGGAAGAAACTAAACATGAAGCCAGCTATTTTTTTAGATCGAGATGGTACCATTAATATAGATTATAATTATGTGCATACAATCGATAAATTCCATTTTATTGATGGTGTTATTGAGGCAATGCAAGAACTCAAAAAAATGGGTTTTATGTTAGTTATAACAACCAATCAATCAGGTATTGCTAGAAATATATTTACAGAAGAACAATTTCATACTTTGACTGAATGGATGGATTGGTCTTTACAAGATCGTGGTGTTGATTTAGATGGTGTCTATTATTGTCCTCATGATCCGTTAATTGATAACTGTGAATGTCGCAAACCAAGTCCAGGTATGATTCAAACAGCAGCTAAAGAACTAAAAATTGATATTGCTAATTCCTATATGGTTGGAGATAGAGTGTCTGACCTATTATCGGGTAAAAAAGCTGGCGTTAAAAAAACTGTGTTAGTAAAAACGGGTGATACCATAACAGAAGAGACATTAGAACAAGCTGATTGGATTATTGATAGTTTGGCTGATTTACCAAAAAGAATTAAAAATGAATCTTAGTTATTATTTTAACTAACACTGCGTTTAAATTAAGCGCTATCTTAGTGTGCTAGTTGTGCAATCGTTAATTTAATTGATTCGCAGAAAATTAATAATTACCAAATATAAAAAAGTGATAAATACCAATATTGAAAACTACTATTGTTGGTATTAGTTTTCAATATTGGTAAACACAAAATAAATAATTCAATTAAGCCCATTCAGATTAATAAATCTACCCTGTTGTACTAATTTATAAATTGGAATTTTCATTTTTTATTATGATGATGTGAGTTGGTAAAACACTTTAAAGCGTTTTAAATTGTACAGCTAGTAATTTTAAAACTATCATTAAAGTCAAATCAGATATTTTACCTGATTTGATATTTCAATAATTTCTGGATTTTATTTCATCTACTCCAGACATATTTTATTAATTACCAGATCCAACTATTTCTCTTAATAACGATAATGTTTAGAAATCTAAATTTGCTACTTTAAGCGCATTTTCTTCAATAAATAGTCGACGGGGTTCGACTTCATCCCCCATTAGTGTTGTAAACAATTGATCTGCTTCAATTGCATCTTTAATGGTGACTTGTAACATGCGGCGGCTGGTTGGATCCATTGTGGTTTCCCATAACTGTTCTGGGTTCATTTCACCTAGTCCTTTATAACGCTGAATAGTTAATCCACGACGTGATTCTTTAATTACCCAATCAACAGCTTCGTCAAAAGATTCAACATGTTGTTTGCGCTCACCACGTTGAATAAAGGCGCTGTCTTCAAGTAGATCTTTTAATTGTGCACCAAGATGGCAAATATTACGGTATTCATTACTATGGATGAATACTTGATCTAATGGATAATTAGTATCTACACCATGAGTTTTTACTTTAATGATTGGCACATATAGCTTTGCTTTTTCATTATATTCAGCTGAATAAAGGTAGCTGCTACCATGTTGTTCTTTATTTGATAGTTTTTCAACAAAGGTTTTTGCCCAGTTTTCGGCCTGTTGTTGATTTTGTAGAATACTTTCGTTTAATACATCATGATAAACCAATTCCGATAGCAACACTTTTGGATAGCGACGTTCCATTTTTGTAATAAGTTTTTCGACTTTTTGATATTCAGCAATTAGTCTTTCTAATGCTTCGCCTGCAAGAGCAGGTGCATGGTCATTGACATGTAACGATGCATTTTCAAGCGCTAAGGCAATTTGAAATTGCGTCATTGCCTCATCATCTTTGATATATTGTTCTTGCTTGCCTTTTTTGACTTTGTATAAAGGTGGCTGTGCAATATAAACATAACCTCGCTCAATGATTTCTGGCATTTGTCGGTAGAAGAATGTTAATAATAATGTTCGAATATGCGAGCCATCAACGTCGGCATCGGTCATGATAATAATGCTGTGGTAACGCATTTTGTCTGGGTTATATTCATCACGGCCAATTCCACAACCTAATGCGGTAATTAGTGTTCCGACTTCTTGAGATGAGAGCATTTTGTCAAAGCGAGCTTTTTCAACATTCAAAATTTTACCTTTAAGTGGTAAGATTGCTTGATTTTTGCGGTTGCGCCCCTGTTTTGCTGAGCCCCCCGCAGAGTCCCCTTCCACTAAGTACAGTTCAGATAGAGCTGGGTCTTTTTCTTGGCAATCAGCAAGTTTACCCGGTAATCCGCCTAAGTCTAAAGCACCTTTTCTACGTGTCATTTCGCGTGCTTTACGGGCGGCTTCTCGTGCTCTTGCTGCATCGATGATTTTTCCGACAACAATTTTGGCATCGCTTGGGTTTTCAAGTAGATATTCTGTTAACTTTTCACCCATTACGGATTCAACTGCGGATTTTACTTCTGATGATACCAATTTGTCTTTGGTTTGTGATGAGAATTTAGGGTCAGGTACTTTAACTGACACTACCGCAATTAACCCCTCACGAGCATCATCACCTGTGGCGCTGATTTTGGCTTTTTTGCTGTATCCTTCAGCTTCCATATAGTTGTTTAATGTTCGTGTCATTGCTCCACGGAAACCTGCTAAGTGAGTACCGCCATCTCGTTGTGGGATGTTGTTAGTAAAGCAATAGATGTTTTCTTGGTAACCATCGTTCCATTGTAGTGCTACTTCAACACCAATACCGTCTTTTTCTGTGCTGAAATAAAATATTTTAGGATGAATAGAATTTTTGTTTTTGTTTAAATATTCAACAAACGCTTGAATACCACCTTCGTAGTGATAATGTTCACTTTTGCCGGTACGCTCATCAAGTAATCTTATAGATACACCTGAGTTTAAGAATGATAATTCTCGTAGTCGTTTTGCTAATATTTCGTAGACAAACTCAATATTGGTAAACGTTTCTGGGCTTGGCCAAAAGCGTACATAAGTGCCAGATTCAGATGTTTCACCAATTACTTTTAGTGGCTCTTGCGGTACACCTAAGTTATAAACTTGTTGGTGGATTTTTCCATCACGATAAATAACTAATTCTAATTTATCTGATAAGGCGTTAACAACTGAAACACCTACACCGTGCAAACCACCAGATACTTTGTAAGAATTATCATCAAATTTACCACCAGCATGTAATACGGTCATGATAACTTCTGCTGCTGAAACACCTTCTTCTTCATGAATACCTGTTGGAATACCGCGACCATCGTCACGCACAGAAACAGAGTTGTCGGGATGGATAGTTACTTCAATATGGTGACAATACCCAGCTAATGCTTCATCTATGGCATTATCAACAACTTCAAAAACCATATGGTGAAGCCCTGTGCCATCATCAGTATCACCAATATACATACCTGGACGTTTACGGACAGCATCAAGCCCTTTGAGTACTTTAATGCTAGAAGAATCATAAGAATTAGACATGGATTTCTCGACTTATTTGATTGTTTATATCATTCTGTATATTTACGAAATTATACCAGATTTTATGTAAAAAATCTTATCATTTTCATCGATCATATGGGTAATTTGCGATTGGTTAACTGCTGTTATAAATACTTGTGAATTAGCTTGTTTTAGACGTTTAGCTAGCAATTCGCGTTTATTGTTATCTAATTCAGATGCAAAATCATCAAGTAGGTAGATACAAGCTTGAGTATTTTGCTTGGAGTAATATTCGCCTTGAGATAAGCGTAATGCGCACATTAATAATTTTAATTGACCACGTGATAACAGATCTTCAACCGAAATGTTGTCAACACGTAATCGAATATCTGCTTTATGTGGTCCGACTGATGTGTAGTTGAGGAGTTTGTCTCGTTCATATTGTTTGCGCAACATTTCGGCATAATCGGTATTATGCTCCCAACCTTGATAATATTGGCAATTAAGTTGGTACTCGGGTAAAAAATCATGGCATGTTTGTATAATTTCAGGAAAAATATGTTGTGAGTAGTTTTCTCTAATGTGGCTAATTTTTTCAGCGATGGGCGCGAGTTCTTTGTCCCAAGGTAATAATTGATTATAGCTATGGGATTGCTTTAATAATGCATTGCGTTGTTTAAATAAACGCTTTAAATTGTTCCATAAATGAACAAATTCTGGGTAATGATGAAAACATCCCCAATCAATAAATGCACGGCGATATTTAGGTCCGCCAGTCAATAAATCAAATCCTTCTGGTGTAATTAGTTGAATAGGTAATAATTTGGCTAAATCGGTTAATCGATAACCTTCATCCCCATCTATTCTGATTTTATTATCATTATTACGCGATTTAGCAAGTCCAATTGAGTGAATTTGTTGATTGGACGTGTTTAGTTCGCTGAATAATACTAGCTCTGGTTGCTCGTGTTGAATAATTCGATTCGATTGAGTATGTCTAAATGCACGACCATGACCAAGCATATAAATAGCTTCAAGTAAGCTTGTTTTTCCACTCCCATTATCGCCTACAATGAAGTTGAAATGTGGAGATAAAGATAACTGTGCATAACTAATATTACGAAAATGATGGACATTGATTTTTGAAAGAGTCATATGCTTTAAATTATTCCGGTCGAAACCGGAATATTAAGTGAGATTGGATTATAAGCGCATTGGCATAACAACATAAGTTGCCGTTTGATTATTAATATCTTCTATTTGTACACTTGATGTTGCATCGGTTAATAATAGTTGTACGCTATCACATTTCAATGTATTTAATATATCAAGTAGATAGGTTACATTGAAGCCAATTTCAAGCTCTGCTGATTCATATTTTACGTCAATAACTTCTTCTGCTTCTTCTTGTTCTGGGTTATTTGCTGTAATTTTTATTTGATTGTTATGGACATAAAGTCGAATACCACGGAATTTTTCATTAGATAAGATTGCAACTCTTGATAGGGCGTTTTTAAGTTCTTCGCAAGATACTTCAAGTGGTTTATCTGGGTTGCGTGGTAATACTCGTTTGTAGTCAGGGAATCTTCCATCAATGAGTTTTGATGTAAAAGTGAAATCACCAAGATTAACCCGTAAGTTATTATTACCAATTTGCATATTGATTAATTGGTCGTTATCACTAACCAGTTTTGCAAGCTCTAGTACCCCTTTTCTCGGTAAGATGACAGAATGATTAGTTTGAGTATCTTGTTCAATAGGTTGTGCGCATAAAGCTAATCGATGTCCATCTGTTGCAACTGATTTTAATAAACCATCTTCAATTTCAAATAACATACCATTTAGGTAATATCTTACGTCTTGGTTCGCCATTGAAAACTGTACTGCATCAATAAGGCGTTTAATGGTTTTTTGTGGCACTGAAAGTTCAACATCACTTTGCCAATTTTCTAAATTTGGAAAATCGGTGGCTGGTAATGTCGATAATGAAAATTTACTACGTCCTGATTGAATCATCAATCGGTTATCGTCAACGCTTATCGAAATTTTGGCATCATTAGGTAAGTTTCGGCAGATATCAAGAAACTTTCTTGCTGGCACGGTTGTAGAACCCGGTTCACTTGGTTCAACCAGTGGTAGATGAGATATCATCTCTATTTCAAGATCAGTTCCTGTCATTGATAGCGTGTTATCACTCACTTGTAATAATAAATTCGCCAATATTGGTAGTGTAGGACGACTACTTAATGGAGCACTTACAAGTTGTAATGGTTTTATTAGTTTTTCACGATCTATAATAAATTTCATAGTATTGATTCTTTTTAAGTTGATAATGTTCGAATTAAATTGGAGTAATCTTCTTTAATATTATTACTTTCTTCTTTTAACTCTGCGATCTTTCTACATGCATGTAATACAGTCGTGTGATCTCTGCCACCAAAGCCATCACCGATTTCAGGTAAGCTTTTATTGGTAAGCTCTTTGGCAAGCGCCATTGCTACTTGTCGTGGCCTTGCAACAGAACGAGAACGACGTTTAGAAAGTAAATCTGATACTTTAATTTTATAATATTCAGCAACTGTCTTTTGTATATTTTCAATGGTGACAAGTTTTTCTTGTAAAGCTAGCAAATCTTTTAAGGCATCTTTAACAAAATCAATGGTAATAGCTTTACCAGTAAAATTAGCATTAGCGATAACCCTATTAAGTGCGCCCTCTAATTCACGAACATTAGAACGTAATCGTTTAGCAATAAAAAAAGCAACTTCTTCAGGTAATTTAATATGATTTTCCTCGGCTTTTTTCATTAAAATTGCAACCCGTGTTTCTAGTTCAGGAGGTTCAATTGCAATGGTTAGTCCCCAACCAAAACGTGATTTTAACCGGTCTTCAACGCCATTAATTTCTTTAGGATAGCGATCTGAAGTTAAAATAATTTGTTGATTACCTTCTAATAAAGAGTTAAAAGTGTGAAAAAATTCTTCTTGAGATCGCTCTTTATTGGCAAAAAATTGAATGTCATCAATCAACAATGCATCAACTGAACGATAGTAATTTTTAAATTCTTCAATAGCATTATTTTGTAGTGCTTTGACCATATCTTGTACAAAGCGTTCCGAGTGCATGTAAACAACTTTGGCGTTGGCTTTTTTTGCCATTATTTGATTACCAACTGCGTGTAACAAATGCGTTTTACCTAAACCTGTAGAACCATATAAGAATAGCGGGTTATAAGCTTTTCCTGGATTTTCAGCTACTTGTTTTGCTGCGGCAACAGCAAGTTGGTTTGATTTACCTTCAACAAAACTATTAAAAGTGTGCTTATGATTAATACCTGAATGATACACTTGATTATTATTGGTTTCTTTTGTTGTTTTCCATGCCGGAACAACTTCTGCTTTTTGTTGATTATTTTGTACTTTTTTATCTGTAGATACAGTGGATCCTACTTCAAGAAATAATTTTACAGAATCATCGTTAATTAGTTTATTTAATAATTGTGAAATAGTAGTTAAATATTTATTTCTTACCCAATCTAGGACAAATCTATTGGGCGCATAGATATAGAGTTTATTATCGACCATTTCCGCTTGCAACGGGCGAATCCATAAATTGAATTCTGTTGTGGGAATTTCTTCTTGTAATTGAGAAAGGCAATCTTGCCAAATAGCGGTAGGCACGGCAACTCCTTCAACTTTTCTTACTAACAATACCGTAAAGTATTATAACCTTTTTTGTGGATAATTTGTAGATACAAGGTGATATATAATTTAAATATTAACAAAATCGGTAGAAAAAAACCCAGTATTTAACCGGGTTTTAGCTCATAATTCATAACAAAAATTAATTTTAATTTGTTGTATTAGTTACTTCGACCTCTTTAACATTACGTGCTTCAACTTCTATTTCAACACGACGATCTGGAGCTAAACACGCTTTTAATTTCGCTCCACGAAGAGCATGACATTTTGTACCAGTAACTGGCTGAGATTTCCCCATACCACGAGCGCTGATTATGCTAGCAGGAACACCTTTTTCAACTAAGTATTTCATTACTGAGTTAGCACGTTGTTCTGATAGTTTTTGGTTATAACTAACTGAACCGATACGATCAGTATGACCAATTACTACGACAGCACTTTCAGTTGGATTAATTTTTACAAGGTTTGTAAGCAAGTTGTCTAATGCTTGACGTCCTTCTTCTTTTAAGTCAGCTTTTGCATAAGTAAATAGTACATCTTCATTTAATACATAACGGTTTACTTCTGTTTTTAACTCAACTGGTGCCGGAGCAGCAACAGGACCACCTAAACGGTAAGTAATACCTAAGCTTACAGTACCGGCATCTGGAGATGCACTAGTTTTAGTATGAATATGTTGAACGTATTGATATTCTAAGCGAGTAGAAAAGTCTTCATCGAAACGATAGTCAAGACCTAATGCATAAACAGGAGATAAGTCAGTTTTTGTACCATGATTAAGCCTATCAGATTGTCTAACATCTCCACCATTTTTCCATTTAGCGATAGTAACCATACCACCTGCACGGCCATAAATATCCAGACCATCAATGATAGGGTAGCTTAATTTACCAGTTAAAGAAACGCCTTGCGCAGAGATTTTGCTATTACCGGCCTTAGTATTATTATTCGTCCAAGTTCTTTTATATTTAGCTGAACCTAACCAATCATAACCTAACTCAAAGGCTAAATAAGGATTTGCTTGGAAGCCAAGGAAGGCACCGCCAGCAACATTGCTACGATTTGAAGTTTTGATACCAACTTCATCTTTATCATAACCTCGAACTTTATTGGCATCTAATTTATAAAGTTCTGACCAACCTAATTTAGCACCTGTATAAAAAGTGTTATCTTCGTATGCTGCATTAGCTGCAGTAGCTGTTAAACTGGCAACTGCGATTGCTAGAGCTAGAGTAGTTTTTTTCATTTTATTGCCTCAACTTATATATTGTTATAGACGTTGTTTAGTTTCTTTTTTTATTTAAAAATTACTTTAAATAAAAAGAACAATTACTTATTTTTATATAATTATGTTACCCATAATCTTGTCCTAGTATAGCATAGATAATAGGCAAATCTATAGTTATTGCAATTACAATGAAAAATATTTAGATAATTTTATCAAATAATTTTGTTAATTGTTATGTAAAAGTCATTAATGGAATTTGCTAATGTATTAGCCATAATAAAGAAGTCAGCTTCTAATCTTTTATCAAATTCATCTGAACCGATATCTTCGTTTTCATCCAAAATAACAGAATCGAACTTAATTCGTTTAAATGTTAGGTCACTATTAACAATAAAGTTAACGCCTCTTTCATCAATAATTTTAATTTTAGTGATCCATTTCCCTGAATCGAAATGGACACGCATTTCATCACTGGTGATTTCTTGATTTTTACAGCTAATAATTCCATTCCCTTCAAGAGGATCTTTTAGTTCGGCTTGATCGCCCAGTAAAAATGGTGGAAATTTTAGGTTTTCTTTAGCCCATGTGGTCATAACCTGTTCAAGCGGTTTATCAATCGATAAAGGCGCTAAAGCGAGTGAGCCAAGCTCTTTACGTAAAATCGCTAAGATATCTTCTGATTGTTTAAAGCTACTGCAGTCAACAATAATGCGTTTATTATGTGTATCTAACCATAACCAATAGTGATTATATTTACTAAAAGCCCTTGGCATTAGATCAATCATAACTTCATCTTTTAATGTGGCTTTTTCGTTTTTAGTTAGTTTTCTGCTTAGTACCTGTTCTTGTTTATCGATTTTTTCTAATAAAGTTTGTTTAATTACAAGGGATGGCAATATTTTTGTTTCTTTTTTGATCCGTAATAATAAATGTCCTTGCATGTCAACTATAAAATCATCTTGGTTATTATCACAATAAGGCGAAACCCAACCCATCTTTGTGGTGTCTAAATTACTACATGGAGTAAAAGGGTGAGACTTTAGAGCTTTTTCTATTGCATCTTTATTAAGTAACGTGTCGCTATTAAGTTGATAAATTATGGCATTTTTAAACCAAAGCATACTTTTCTATTTCCTGAATTTTTTGTGATAAAGGTTTTATCATTGTTTAAATGAACAACAACTTATAGAGAATAATAAGCTATCATATTTGGTTATTGGGTATGGATGTATATTTACTAAAAGCTATAAGATACACCCATATAAATCGAAGTTACAGTGCTATTATCCACCATTGGACTATCTGCAGCATCGCCAGTTAACCTGTCAATATGAACACCGCCAAATGTCGCAATATTTTGGTTTAATGAATATTGTGCAGCTATTTCAGCATAAGGTGTTAATGATTCATTGGCATTAAAGTATCGTAATCCTGAACGAGACGATTCTTTATGTGAAATACCATAATAATAATTGTTATGCCTATTGTTAGCCCAATTTATACCGATGGTAGGTGCAACAATCAAATTGCCTTGCATATAAGGAACGGTATAATCAGCATTTACTAAAATACTATTACTTTTATTTAATACATCAGTTCCTACACTACTAGAAAAACTTCCCCAATTGGTATCAATAGAATACTCGATTTCTGCCAGTAATGTCGAATGGCGGCTATCAAGTAGCCTTAATTGGTGGTTATCTGAATCATGTGGCTTAAATTCGTTAGATAAATAACGTGCGCCAATAGACACGCTTTGATTGTCCTGATTATAAGCATAAATACCAGCTGACAGGTCATCGATAAAAAATAGGCCATTATCATAATCAATATGAGGAATAGGGTAATAATTAGCACTATAACTTTTATACGGTGAATTACTCCAACCAACACCACCCCCGATAGAGGTGGAATCAGCTAATGCAATTTGGGTAGCTCCTAAAGTTATTACTGATAAAATAGAAAGTGTACAAAATGTTTTTTTCATTTTTCATACCCATATATAAAAGGTGATCACCTGTCGTTATTTATACTAATTTTATATCTTATTGATAGTTAGTTTTGTCGTCACACAATCTATACATTAATTGTACATTGTAACAAACAAATTTCCTGAATAATAATGCCACATTTTATCATGTTTGAATATCAATTAGTGAGACAACTTATGAGTAAACCAACTTTAGAAATGATTAATAGCCGTCCTGATGATGCTACTTTGTTAGCAGATGAGGCAAAATATTGTTCTTTCGGTGATACAGTGCATTATGTAGAACCGCCAAAAATTTTTGATGGTTGTGAAGGTAGTTATATGTATGACAAAGAAGGCAAAGCTTTCCTTGATCTGCAAATGTGGTATTCTGCATGTAACTTCGGTTATGCCAATGAGCGTTTAAATAATGTTCTTAAAAAGCAAATTGATACCTTACCACAATGTGCTAGCCAATATTTACACCCAACTAAAATTGAATTAGCTAAAACTATTGCTCAAGGTATGGAAAAGCGATTTGGTTATGAAGGTCGGGTACATTTCAATGTAGGTGGTTCACAGTGTATTGAAGACTCTTTAAAAGTTGTTCGTAATGCTACTGGTGGTAAATCATTAATGTTTGCTTTCCAAGGTGGATACCATGGTCGAACTCTAGGTGCTTCATCAATTACATCAAGTTATCGTTATCGTCGTCGCTATGGTCATTTTGGTGATCGTGCGATGTTTGTTCCATTCCCATATCCTTTCCGTCGTCCAAAAGGGATGACTGCAGAGGAGTATGGTGAACATCTAGTCGCAGAATTTGCGCGTTTATTTGAAACTGAATACCACGGTGTTTGGGATCCAAAAGTTGGGCAAGCTGAATATGCAGCGTTCTATGCTGAACCTTTACAGGCAACAGGTGGTTATATTGTTCCTCCTCGTAATTACTTTAAAGGACTTAAAAAAGTTTTAGATCAGTATGGTATTTTATTGGTGGTTGATGAAATCCAAATGGGCTTTTATCGTACAGGTAAACTTTGGTCAATTGAACACTTTGATGTTAAACCTGATGTTGTTGTTTTTGCGAAAGCATTAACCAATGGTCTTAACCCGCTAGGTGGTTTATGGGCGCGTGAAGAATTAATTAATCCACAAGTATTCCCTGTTGGCTCAACCCACTCAACTTTTGCATCAAATCCATTAGGTACGGCTGTTGGTCTTGAAGTATTAAAAATAACTTCTGAAACAGATTACGAAAAAATGGTAATGGATAGTGGTGCTTATTTCCTTGAGGGTTTAAAAACACTTGAGAAGAAACATAAAGAAATTGGTGAAGTTGATGGTTTAGGCTTGGCACTTCGCGCAGAAATTTGTACAGAAGATGGCTTTACAGCTAATAAAGCCTTAGTTGACAAAATGGTTGATATTGGTATGTCAGGTGATCTTGATTGGAAAGGTACCAAAATGGGATTAGTGCTTGATATTGGTGGTTACTATAAAAATGTGATTACTTTTGCACCATCATTACACATTTCTCGTCAGGAAATTGATCAAGGTATTGAACTTCTAGATCAGTTAATTACCCGAGCGAAAAAAGAACTTTAATTGTTTGATCTTCATAATCCCGTCAATGTCTATTGGCGGGATTATGTGTTACAGCCAATCATAGATTTACCTTATGAAATACCTTAATCAGTTAGAACCTAATGAATTGATAGACAATTTTTTAGCCCATCCTCCGCAAGATTTTTCAGCATGGCTGAGCGAAGATGGCGTGCCTATTTTTTCTGCTAAGTTTGATCTTCTTACTACTGCAGATGATGATTTCAGGCATAAAGTTCAGAAACTTCCTTTTTATAATAAATGGCGGCGTTATTTACAACCTCATACTTGTTTTGTTGGTGCTACTGTTTCGGAATATGCATTATTAACTGATAACGTTGATGCGAATCAATTGGCTGAACACCTTAAAGCAGCTTACGCTAAGCAGTATCCTTTTTTTATTGTTAAAGATATTCCTGTTGCGTCTCCTTTACTAAACGAAAAAGACAACCATTATTCAATGGATTTTATTTCGTCATTAAAAGAAAATGGTTTTATAGAAGTTGAAGGGCAGGCATTAGCTTGGGTTCCGATTGACTTTGCAAATATGGACGAGGTTTTTTTACGGTTTTCTTATAGCCGACGCAAAAATTTTAGAAGAAAATTAAGATCACGTGAAAAATTAAATATTAATGTTTTGCATAGTGGTGATGATTGTTTTTTTGATGATACTGTTCTAGATGAGTATTATCAATTGTATCTTAATGTTTATCAGCAAAGTGAAATACATTTTGACTTATTGACCAAACCGTTTTTTACTCAACTATTACAATGCAAAATCCAAAATGCACATATAGTGACTTATCACTATAATGATAGGTTGGTGGGGTTCAATATTTGTTTTGTTGTTAATAATATGCTAGTTGATAAATATATCGGTATGGTTTATCCACAGGCAAGGGAACTTAATCTCTATTTTGTAAGTTGGTTTGTTAATCTTGAATATGCTTTACAGCAAGGTTTTAGTCACTATATTGCAGGTTGGACTGATCCCGAAGTAAAAGCTTCGTTAGGTGCAAAATTCACCTTTACTAAACATCTTGTCTATATTCGCAACCCATTATTAAGAACCGTATTGCGTAGATTCATTGGTCATTTTGAAAGTGACAAGGAGAAAGTAACATGACATGTCCTATTATTCTCAATTTTGATAGAAGTGTTGGTGAAATTTGTCATGCTAAAACGATTGATTTTACCCAATGGCAAGATGCGATTCGTTTTGGTTGTACTAAGAAAAAATTTCACCAATTTAATGATGTGTTACAGCAATCTTTACCTGAAAACCATGGCACGGTATTAATGGGTAGTGGTGATTATCACCATATTTCATTATTACTGATTGAAAATCTAGCTAAACAATACTCTGCCGAGAATCCAATTCAAGTCGTAATTTTTGATAATCATCCAGACAATATGCGATATTTGTTTGGTATTCATTGTGGTTCATGGGTTAGTTATGTGGCAAGTTTGCCTTTTGTTAGTCATGTACATGTACTTGGTATTACGTCTCATGATATTGGGCTTTTTCATTTTTGGGAAAATAGATGGTCAGCGCTTTTTCATAAAAAGTTGACTTATTGGAGCTTGGAGGTCAATGTTGCATGGGCAAAAAAAATTGGTTTAGGGCACGCTTTTCGACATTTTGCAACACCAGATGATCTTATTGCGAGCTTTTTATCAGAACAGTATCACAGTGCACAACCCGTTTACTTATCGATTGATAAAGATGCATTGAGCGAAGATGTAATTCATACCAATTGGGATCAAGGTAAGCTACAAACATATCATATTCTTGATACTATATCATCAATAAAGCCTAGAATTATTGGTAGTGATATTACGGGAGAGCTATCTATATGGCAGCCATCAAATTGGTTCAAACGTTTACTCAGTTCGCTCGATAAACAACCTACCATATCGCCAGATAAGCTTATCAATTGGCAACGAGAGCAACATCAACTTAATTTAACCTTATTAAAGGCATTAGCAGTATAAACTGGCAAAAAAGTTTTAGGAAAGCAGGTATTTTAGGTATAAAGCCTTACCTACCTTCCCATTATTGTGATCAGAATTTAATGTTGATGATTGTGTAAATTTTGTTTAGATAATTTACTTTCTGCTAAAGCTAAAAAGAGAATACCTGAAACAATTAATATTGCACCTATTAACTTGAATAATGTAATAGGTTCGTGAAATAACCAGATTGAAACAATCATAACTGTCACAACTTCAAAATGTGATGCAGCAAAAGCAGGGCCTACAGGTGCTTTTTTTAATAATGTCATCCAAGTGAAGAAAGTAAGAATATATCCCACTATTGAAATATAAATCCAAGGATTGGTAAATACTCGAATTAACCATTGAATACTCATTTCTAATGGTTGAGCTTCGATAGCCGTTAATTTAAAACTACATTGCGCAATTGTGTCAAAAAAAAGCAATACAGAAAAGCCAATTAAATAAAATCTAGCCATATTAAGACATTCCTACAAAAATGACACCAGCAGTGATTAATAGCATCCCAATTAAGCGATAAATGGTTAGCAATTCTTTAAAAATAATTCGACCAACTAACATAATCGTAATGATATTAAATGAAGCAAGTAATACGCCTTGAGAAAGAGGGACTAAGGTTAAAAAGGCTAACCATAATAAAAATTCAGCAATATAAGATATAACACCAACCCAAATCCACTTATTTTTCGATAAATCTAGCCAGTAGTACCAACCATCGCGATTATTTGGTGCGATGGCTGCAAATTTAAAAGCGACTTGTCCTAGAGTATCAAAACAGATATTACTAATCCAAAGTATAATAACTAATGGTGACATTATGCTTTTATTCCTTCTGCGATATTATCAAAGAACGATGCACACTCTTTGATCACTTCACGACGTTGGCTGTCAATAGTAATTAAATGATAACTATCATTTAATACCACTAATTTTGTTGAGCCTGATACCGATTTTTCAACCAATTTGGCATTAGTTTCTATATTGGCGATATCATCATTGCCTGAATGCATAATTAAACAAGGCGAAATTACTTTAGGTAATTGTTTGCGCATCTCTTTTGCCAATAACTGCATTTCGGCAAGTGCAGGAAACGGGTTACCAGCAAGCCCTGCTGATGCCGCATCGCCACTTAACATGCTTTCGGACACTACTGCGCGAATGCGTTCATCTTTAAGTCCATAGGGTGGTTTTTCAATGAAAATCTTTTTTTGAAAAATACCCAATTTTTTAAAATAGACTAATAAGAAGAAAAGTTTTTTTGCCCAAAATGGCATACTCCAACCATCATAACAAAATGTGGGGGCTAAAACACCAACACCTTTAATTTGTTCAGGTCTATCGGCAGCAAGTTTTAGTGCAAGTAGCGCACCCATTGATAATCCAGCAACAAAAACATTATCTACATGTTGTGCTAAATAATCTGCGCCATCTTGTACGCTTTTATACCAATCTTGCCATGTTGTTTTACACAGATCTTCTTCAGTACCACAATGCCCAGCTAATTGGATTGCATAAACAGTAAATCCAGCTTTATTTAATCCATTAGCTAAAATGCGCATTTCATTGGGGGTACCAGTTAAACCATGAATCAAAAGTACGCCATTTTTGTTACCTGGTAGAAAGTAAGATAAATCTTGAATTGTACTCATTAATATTCCTTATTATTTTACCATCATGACAGGGATAACAGCATGTTGCGCCTGTTTTAATGCCGAGGTTACATCTGCGAAACTAGTAATCTTACAATGTTCAATTTTATTTTTTTCACAATAATTAACTAACTTGTCTTTGGCAAAAACGAAATCAACATTATGTGATACGCAATAGTCTGATGTGCCGTCACCAACATATAATATTTGCGAAAAGTGCTGTTGTTTTTTTACATGATTACATTTGCAATTGCCACTTTGCTTAATACAGTCCTTATTTGCATAAGGAAACTCAAGGCGCCAACTGCGTGCATTATTATGCATCAATTTATTAGCAAAAATAGGTAAATGTTCAATACCATGACGTTTTAAAATAAACTCAATGGCATAATCTAAACCGTCGCTGAGCACATGTACGGGAATATTGTTCTGTTCTGTATAATGAATAAAAGATTTAAAATCCGGGTCAATTTCAATTTGTGATAAAACTTGATTGAGTTCATCTAAGCTTGCATCCATTAATGCAATTTGTTTACTCATACATTCTTGAGAGCCAATTTTACCGCTAACCCACAATTCTTCAAGCTCATCACAACCATGTTGACCAAAGTGGCTTAGTAAAGTATCTGTGACATCTTTAACACTAATCGTACCATCAAAATCACACAAAACAATTGGCGTGTGATTTTGTGGATAAGATGGATGAAAAAGATGGTTTGCTATTGATGAAAAAGTATTCATTTTGATAAAAAATAGTCTATTTATAGATATTGGCGTAAATTCTCTCATAGAGTGGCTATAAACTTTGTAGCCTCTTTGTATATATTTTGTAACGGGAAAAGAATTATCTGTATAATGAGGTATCTCTAGGTACAAGCTACAGTAATCGAGAACAGATAATGAGTGAACGTATATTAATCATTGAAGATGATCAGCGCTTAGCCAATTTAATTCAAGTTTATCTAATTCGGCAAGGATATCTTGTTGAATGGCATAATAGTGGCGAGGGGGCAGAAGAAAAGATTCAACAACTTAATCCCGATCTGGTTATTTTAGATGTAATGTTACCTGTAAAAACAGGTTTTGATATTTGTCGAGATATTCGTACATGGTTTAGTAATTTTATACTGATCATGACAGCAAGTGAAGATAATATTGATGAAATTGTTGGGCTTGAATTGGGAGCGGATGATTATTTAGCAAAACCAGTTGAACCCAGATTATTACTAGCGCGAATACGAGCTTTATTACGACGGAAACAGATAGAAACCGACAAAGACAATACGAAAGAGTTTGTTTTACCACAGAATAATAAAACTTTAATATTTGATAATCTAGTCATAGACGGTGAAAACCGAAAAGTACTCTTGCACGAGCAAGAAATTGATTTAACCACTGCCGAATTCGATCTGCTATGGTTGCTTGCTTATAATGCTGGGGCAATTCTTTCTCGAGATGATATTTTTTCTCAAGTAAGAGGGATCGATTTTGATGGTAGTGATCGTTCTATTGATGCTCGTGTTTCAAGACTTCGTCGTAAATTACTTGATGATCCAGATAATCCATCTCGCATCAAAACAGTGCGAGGAAAAGGCTATTTATTTATGCGAGAAGGAGAAAATCATTGAGTCAACTATTAGCCAAGCCGTTGTTTTTTAATCGCCGTATTGTATTTTATCTAGTTATTTTACTTTTATTGCAAAGTATTATTGCTTATGGCGCTTTATTGGTTTTTGATTCATTACCTTCATCATTAACCGATATGCCAGATGATCATGTTGTATTTCGTGAATCTCAACGAGGTACAGTGAATCTGATTCGTATGCAAATTAAAGAACATAAAGATCGTCCCCTTCAAGAAGTGGTTAATGAATTGCAACCTTATTTTGGTTACCCTATCGAAGTGTTACCAATTAACACACCGTTACCTGATACTGTACTTAACGAGTTAAAAAAACTTGGATTTTCTTATGATGGTGATAATGAGGTTGTTTATATAGATTTAAAAGATGGTAATTTGCTTCAATTAGGTCCGATTGTAATGCGGGATATTTTGGCATCCAATACTATGTCATTGACCATCTTTCTTGTTATTTGGGCTTTGTTTAGTGCTATTGTTTTTTTTATTTTAATTTATATGGCTTTTAGTGCCGTATGGAAGGATCTAGTTAATATCAGACAAACTGCCGAGCAGTTAGGACAAGGTAATTTAAAAGCCCGAACCGAAAATGTTAAAGGTTGGTTATTTAAGCCACTAGCAAATGTTTTAAATAATATGGGAACGCATATTGAACATCTAGTTGGTACCAATCAAACAATCTCACATGCGATGGCTCATGAATTACGTACTCCTCTTGCCCGTATGCGATTTGAACTTAGTATGCTTGAAGAGTCAACCGATGAAAAAGAGAGATTTGCGCTACAAAAAGGCATGAGTGATGATATTAATGAACTTGAGACATTAATTAATGCTAGTTTAAATTACTTTAAAATGCAGCAAAGCAATATTGAACTAAACTTCACGAGGGTATCATTAAAACAGTGGAGTGAAAAAGTTTGCCAATCCCTAACATTATTTAAACCAAAAGGATTTGAACTAACTTGTAATAGCCAAGAAGCATATGCAATGATTGATACTAATTTAGTTGAAACCATAGTTAAAAATTTGTTACTAAATGCTTTTAAATATGCTGCACATAAAGCAGTTTTAAATATCACAAAACAAGAAAATCGAATCATCCTTGAAATCGATGATGATGGTGCTGGTATTCCTTTTGATGCGCGTGAAAAAATATTTATGCCGTTTGCAAGGCTTGATACTAGTAGAACTCGAACTACGGGTGGCTATGGCTTAGGTCTCGCTTATGTAAAACTTATGGCAGAATTTCATAATGGTAAAGCTTTTGTTGTCACTAGCCCACTAGGTGGAGCAAGATTTGTGGTTTCGTTAAAATCAGGTGATGAATAAATATAATCAGTTATATTTTTTAGCAAAAAAAACTTTCGGTAGAGCATTGATTTTATTGTATTTTTTGTTTTTTGTGTTTTTTCTAAAAAAATATGTTTTTTTGTTAAAAATAGCAGGGTTTAATCAAAGACTAATTTTGTCGATGTGAATCGTTTGTTTTCCATTTCAGAAATAAGAAAAATTTGCTATATTCGTCACATAATAAGCAATAATATAGCAAATATTCTCAATTTGTTATTAATAAAGATATCATCAGAGGTTTTTTTATGAGCGGTTCATTACCGAGCGAGACAGATAATCGTCCATCTAATTTTATTCGCCAAATTATTGATGCTGATTTAGCAGCAGGAAAATATAAAACTACGCACACTCGCTTTCCACCAGAGCCTAATGGTTATTTACATATTGGTCATGCTAAATCAATATGTTTAAATTTTGGTATTGCGCAAGATTATAAAGGTAAATGTAATTTACGTTTTGACGATACTAATCCAGCTAAAGAAGATATAGAGTATGTTGACTCGATTAAAGAAGATGTCCGTTGGTTAGGGTTTGAATGGGATGGTGAAATTTGTTACTCATCTGACTATTTCGACCAATTATATGAATATGCTATTGAGCTAATCAATAAAGGACTTGCTTATGTTGACGAGCTTTCAGCTGATGAAATCCGTGAATATCGAGGAACACTTACTCAACCGGGTAAAAATAGCCCTTATCGTGATCGTAGCATCGATGAAAATTTAGCGCTTTTTACCCAAATGAAAGAGGGCAAATTTGCCGAAGGAAAAGCATGTCTGCGTGCTAAAATTGACATGGCATCACCATTTATTGTGATGCGAGATCCAGTATTATATCGTATTAAATTTGCAGAACATCACCAAACAGGTAATAAATGGTGTATTTATCCAATGTACGATTTCACCCACTGTATTTCTGATGCGATCGAAAATATTACCCATTCGCTTTGTACACTTGAATTCCAAGACAATCGCCGTTTATACGACTGGGTATTAGATAATATTACAATCGAGGCACGACCTCATCAGTATGAATTTTCAAGATTAAATCTTGAATATGCGATTACTTCAAAACGTAAATTAAATTTACTTGTTTCAGAAAAAATTGTTGATGGTTGGGATGATCCGCGTATGCCGACTGTTTCAGGTTTACGTCGTCGTGGTTATACACCAGCTTCGATCCGTGAATTTTGCCGTCGAATTGGTGTGACAAAACAAGAAAATACCGTAGAAATGAGTACCCTTGAGTTTTGTATTCGCGAAGATCTTAACGAAAATGCGCCTCGTGCTATGGCGGTGCTTGATCCAGTTAAAGTTGTCATTGAAAACTTCTCGGATACTATTGATGAAGTGCTTAGTATGCCAAATCATCCAAATCGTCCTGAGCTGGGTCATCGAGAAGTCACTTTCACTCGTGAAATCTATATTGATCGTGCGGATTTTCGAGAAGAAGCCAACAAAAATTACAAACGTTTAGTATTAGGTAAAGAAGTGCGATTGCGTAATGCCTATGTGATTCGAGCAAATCGAGTTGAAAAAGATGCCGAAGGTAATATTCAAACGATTTATTGTAGTTATGATCCAGCAACCTTAAATAAAAATCCTGAAGATGGTCGTAAAGTCAAAGGTGTAATTCATTGGGTTTCAGCTAAATTTGCAAAAGCAGCTGAAATTCGCCTGTATGATCGTCTATTTAATACGCCAAACCCAGGTGCAGCAGAGGAATTTTTATCAACCATTAATCCTACTTCGTTAGTGATTAAGCAAGGTCTTGTTGAACCTAGTTTACAAAAAGCTCAAGCGGGGCAAGCTTATCAATTTGAACGAGAAGGTTATTTCTGTTTAGATAGCAAGTTTGCAACTGAAGATAAACTAGTGTTTAACCGAACCGTAGGATTAAGAGATAG
The DNA here is from genome assembly GCF_046635565.1 of Gilliamella sp. BG7. NCBI lineage: Bacteria > Pseudomonadati > Pseudomonadota > Gammaproteobacteria > Orbales > Orbaceae > Gilliamella > Gilliamella sp. BG7. Next base: position 55,676 of record NZ_JBIDFB010000003.1, read on the forward strand.
CTGGAACGAAGCGTAATTTAATATGCTACAATTCGCCGGCTTAAGTCGGCGAATGTTCGTTACTACAATGATTTATTCCTCATTTTTAAAAAATTTTGTTTATTGTTCTAAATATCTTAGTAAATCAGGCATACGGTATTCCCCTGCCAGTGATTGTACGTTTTTACCGCTCTTTTTAACCATATGCCGATTCAAGTTACATATAGATGTTTACACTCACCACATATCACATTACATTACATCACTTCAATCCAATATTTTGCATTATTTAAAAAAAATTTTTATGTGCTCTTTAAATAATCACCTCCTCATCAATATCAGTCAGGAAACTGCCTTTAATGATAATTAGTTGCTGATAATATGTTTATAGCGAATAATGGGTATAAGTATAACACTGACCACTTTCAATACAATTATCATCATTATAGTTATTATTTTTGCTATCATGAGACTTGTCTTTATCTTAATCTAAAATTATTGACAAAAAAGACTAATATTACTCGTTAATTAATTTTCTTATATAAAAAATTGATACTAGAATAGCAACTAGATTTATTAATAACAATCAGCGATAATCTTAACCCAATCTTACTAATAATTAGTGTTGTTATGTTTACCATTTATCATTCAAATCAAGTCGATTTACTCAAAACATTATTAAGTGAATTGATGCGCAGGCAACCATTAGAGGATGTATTTACACCTGATGTTGTTATGGTGCAAAGTCAAGGCATGGCACAATGGTTGCAAATTGCGTTAGCGAATGAACTAGGTATCGTGGCTAATGTTGATTTTCTTTTTCCAACTCAGTTTATTTGGCAACTTTATCAAGTCTTATTACCAGAGGCGCCAATTGAAAATAGCTTTAATGTTGAATCAATGAGTTGGCGTTTGTATTATTTATTGCCTCAAGTTATTAAACAACCTGAGTTTAGCGCGCTTAAACATTATCTTGATATTGATAAGCAAGATAAAAAACGATATCAGCTCGCAACGCGTATTGCACGATTATTTGACCAATATTTAGTTTACCGTCCAGATTGGTTAGCAAAATGGGAGGCAAACCAGACTGTTGCCGAATTGAAGCATCATTCTGATGAAACGTGGCAAGCGGAGTTGTGGCGAAAACTAATATCAATTAGCCAACCTTATCATCGCGCTAATATTCATCAACAAATGCTTGAAATGTTATTAAATAATAACTTTGAACGTTTACGTTTAGATGCATTACCTAACCGTATTTTTATTTTTGGTATTACTTCTCTTCCTCCTATTTATCTTTCGCTACTTTCAGCACTTGGGCAACATATTGATGTCCATTTAATGTTTAATAATCCGTGTAAATGGTATTGGGGCGATATTGCTGAAAAACAGCTGTCAGATATATTAAATACACCCGATAATATACCCAATCCTCTGTTAACCTCATGGGGAAAACTTGGGCGTGATAATCTATTTTTGTTACAAGAATTTAATAATAAGCAAGATATTGAAGCGTTTGCCGATCAGGATCGTTCTTGTCTATTACATGCTATTCAGCAAGATATTTTAGAACTGTATCAAACCGATTTTGATGATAAAACTTTTGCCGTAACAGATAAGTCGATTTCGTTTCATGCCTGCCATAGTGAACAACGTGAAGTTGAGGTATTGTATGACTACCTGCTATCGGTTTTTGATGCAGATCCTACGCTGGAGTTGCGCGATTGCATAGTTATGGTATCAGATATTGATAAGTATGTTCCTTATATTCGAGCCGTCTTTGGTAATGCTGTTGAAAAGCGCTATTTACCTTTTACTATTTCAGATCAAAAAGCACGAAATATCGATCCTATTGTTCAAGGCTTTTTTGCCATTTTAAATTTTCCAAATAGTCGATTTACAGCAGAAGAACTATTTAATTTACTTGAAATCCCTGCTATTGCCGAAAAATTCGCTATTAACGAATCTCAATTAACCTTGTTGCGAACTTGGATTGTTGAGTCAGGCATTCGTTTTGGACTTGATAGTGCACATAGTTGGTTATTTGGGCTTGAGCGGTTATTACTCGGTTACACGATGAACAGTGAACAAGGCGGTTGGCAACAAATATTACCTTATGATGGTGCAACAGGTTTAGATGCCGAATTAATAGGCCAATTAGCCGAATTTATTAAAGTTGTAAGTAAGTGGTTTGCTATCTTAAATGAAGAAAAACCGCTAATTAATTGGCAACCTTGTTGCCTTGAATTAATCAATGACTTTTTTGTAAGTAATGTTCAACGTGAATCCATTTTATTGATGATCGAAGAAGAATGGCAAGAACTGATTAATAGTGGATTATCGGCTTGTTATACAGATAATATTTCTATCACTATTCTACATGATGCTATGCAATCACGCTTAGAGCAAAATCATTTAGCGCATCGTTTTTTAGTTGGTAAGATAAATTTTTGTACCATGATGCCAATGCGTTCTATTCCATTTAAAGTTGTTTGTTTACTTGGTATGAATGACGGCGATTATCCAAGAACGTCTCTTCCACTTGATTTTGATTTAATCGCACAACATCCAAGACGAGGGGATCGTAGCCGTCGCACAGATGATCGTTACCTTTTTTTAGAAGCAATTTTATCTGCGCAAAAACAGTTGTATATCAGTTATATTGGTCGCGATATGAAAGATAATAGTGAACGTTATCCTTCTATACTTGTTGATGAGTTTTGGGAATATATTGGCCAATATTATGGCAAGGCTAAAAATAATACAGATGGCACTACGAATAGCACTACAAATAGCTTAGATTTTTTACGTGTAAACCATACACGCACACCGTTTAACCCCCAAAATTTTTTACAAGAACCCAAAAGCTATGCCGATGAGTGGTTACCTGCAGCATTGCAGCAAGGTGAAAGTCAGTTATTTATTAGTGAAATACCAATTATTAGTGTAGATAATATTAATCTTGATGAATTAAAACGATTTTACCAGCACTCTATTAGGCTATTTTTACAAAAACGGTTTAATTTTTATATAAATTATATGGATGATACCTTACCAGATGCCGAAAACTTTAATCTTGATAGCTTAAAGCGCTATCAATTAAACTTACAGATTTTAAATGAATTAATTGCCAATAGATCGCAACAATCAGATGATTTCTATCAACGATTAGCGTTAACAGGTGACTTACCAGATGGTGCGTTTGGTGAAATTATTTATGATAATCAACTTGAATCACTGCAACCTTTGGCCAATAAAGTTGACCAAGAACGTTTAGTTATGACAACGCAAGAAGTTAATTTAACCATTTCATCTAATGATCAACATTACCAATTACAAGGTTGGTTAACTCACATTCAAGATGATGGTATATTGACATGGCGACCGTCAAAGCTTTCGATTCGCGATGGTATTTCGTTGTGGATTGATCATTTGATTTATTGCATTTTAAATCCTGATAAAATTGATAGTCAAAGTCGTATGTATGGTCGGGACGATAATGAATGGCGATTTTCACATTTAAATGCAGATCTGTCCTTAACTATATTAACTAATTTAGTTGAAGGCTATTTGCAGGGGATCAATGAACCATTATTAATGCCATTAAAAAGTTCGTGGAGTTGGTTAATTACAGCTTATGATAAAAAAACAGGTCAGATTATCGCTAGTGAAAGAGCTATCAATCAACTTTTAAATTCATGGCAAGGCGGATTTAACCAATCCGCCGAGTGTGACAGTTATTATACTCGTCTTTATCCTGAGTTAACCGATACACTGATTGAACAAATTATATTTACTGCTGAGCGATTTTTATTGCCAATTTTATTACATCAAACAGCGGCAGAATAAGAGGCATTAGCATTATGTTTATTGATACACATTGTCATTTTGATTTTCCACCTTTTAGTGATTTTCTTGCTGATTCAATAAATAAGATTCGCCAAGCGAATATCGTTGGGTTAATTATACCCGCAGTTAGTGCTAACTATTTTGATGCTGTTTTACAACTTACGAATAAATACCATGAACTTTATGCCGCTTTGGGGTTGCATCCTATCTATCAACATACTATGGCTGATTTAGAACTATTAACCAATATTGTTAAAACAAAACCTAAAAAATTAGTTGCCATTGGTGAAATCGGGCTCGATCGCTACGATTTAAGTATCGATTGGCAACAACAATTATTATTTTTTAGGTCGCAATTAACAATTGCCAAACAGTTTGATTTGCCCGTTTTAATACATTCACGCAAAGCGCACGATATTATGTACCGTGAATTACACAAGGCCAACTTATCTTGTTGTGGCGTAATACATGGTTTTTCAGGTAGTTATCAACAAGCCATGCAATTTGTTAAGCTGGGTTATTATATTGGTGTAGGTGGCGTAATTAGTTATGAACGTGCGAATAAAACTCGCAATACAATTGCTCAATTACCACTTAGCAGCCTAGTACTTGAAACAGATGCGCCCGACATGCCATTAAGTGGGCGTCAAGGTCAAGCAAATCGCCCTGAATATATCACTGAGGTTTTTAAAATATTGACACAATTACGCACTGAATCACCAGAACACATACTTAACACAATTTTAACAAATACCTTGACGCTATTTAGTGGAATCAATAGAATAAAAATTTAACAAGCAACTAAAATAAATTTACTATTATTATGAAGTTATTTTAGTAAACCAACGACAGTAGGTTTATATGGCTAGACAATTGAATCAACTATTTGCTCAATCTATTTCCTCCCTCACCCGATTATTTCCTTTGTGGGCAGTTTTGTGTGCGGTTATGGCCTATTTTTCTCCTGATACTTTTACACCTATACGTCCCTATACATCACAATTACTCATGTTTGTGATGTTCACCATGGGAGTTACATTAAGTATTGATGATTTTAAACGTGTAGTCACCAAACCTAAAGCGGTGGTTATTTGTACTTTGTTACATTATATTGTTATGCCGTTAACTGCTCTAATTTTATCAAAACTGTTTACAATGAGACCAGAACTATTGGTTGGCATGGTGTTAGTTGGAAGCGTAGCTAGCGGAACAGCATCAAATGTGATGATTTATCTTGCCAAAGGTGATGTTGCATTGTCTGTTACAATTTCATCTGTTTCGACACTTGTGGGGGTAGTTATAACACCACTGATAACACTACTATTAGTTGGAACAACAGTTGAAGTCCCTGTTTGGGGAATGCTTGTACATATTGTACAGATTGTACTAATACCGATTATATTAGGATTAATTGTTCACCATTTCTTAAATGCTATTGTTAAAAAATGTGAGCAATTTTTACCAATTTTATCAATGATTTGTATTTTATTAATTATTTGTATTGTAGTAGCAGGTAGCCATACTCAAATTGGCCAAGTGGGGGGCACTGTTATCTTTGCAGTTGTGATTCATAATGCGTTAGGATTGCTTGGTGGTTACTGGGGAGGACGTTTATTTGGTTTTGATGAATCAACCTGCAGAACCATGTCACTTGAAGTAGGAATGCAAAACTCTGCCCTTGCAGCTACTTTAGGCACTACCTACTTTTCAGCTTTATCAGCTCTACCTGCTGCAGTATTTTCTGTTTGGCACAATATTTCAGGTTCATTACTGGCTGGTTATTGGCAAGATAAACCAGTAAAGAATAAGAAAAAATCCAATCATTAACAAATAATATTGTAAAATAGCATTCATCAGCTCTCTTTCTTAATCAACTCTAAGTAAGAGAGCTTAATTTTCTGAGCTTATATCCAACCGCTCCACTAGCATTTAAATTAATTTTAGGCCAAATTAAAATGAATAGCGAATTACAGTTACCACCGTTTGTCTATCGCATATTACCGTGGATTGCGGCGTTTGCATTCTTTATGCAATCACTTGATACCTCGATATTAAATACAGCCCTCCCCACTATGGCTAACGACCTCAATGAGTCCCCATTAAATATGCAATCAGCCGTGATAAGTTATGCTTTGACCCTTGCATTATTTATTCCTGTTAGTGGTTTTTTATCAGATAAATTTGGCACTAGAAATATTTTTGTCATGGCCGTTTCACTATTCACACTGGGTTCATTACTTTGCGCTTTATCTAATTCATTAATTTTTTTAGATATATCACGAGTGATCCAAGGTGTTGGTGGCTCGATGATGGTGCCTATATCACGTTTAGTATTGATAAAATCTTTTAAGCGTAGTGATTTTTTAGCTGCGTTAAATACAGCCACGATTCCTGGATTAATTGGTCCCGTTTTAGGACCAGTATTGGGAGGATATCTAGTTGATATGGTAAGTTGGCACTGGGTGTTTTTTATTAATTTACCCATTGGTATTTTAGGTATAATAATTAGTTGGAAATACATGCCTAACTTAAAAGGCCAACACATGCCTTTTGATCTATTAGGCTTTATATTTATTGTTATTAGCTTTATTAGCGCCACTTTGAGTGTAGAGATTTTAAACCAAAATCAGACATATTATTGTCCATTACTACTTGCGACAATTAGTCTACTTTTTTTATTTATTTATCGTGAATATGCAAAAAAGAAACAAACTCCATTATTCCCACTATCGCTATTTAAAATCCGTACGTTCAAAATAGGAATTATCGGAAATTTAATTTGCCGATTAGGTATATCAGGAGTGCCTTTTCTTATTCCACTATTATTACAAGTGGGATTTGGTTATTCAGCTATTTTTGCCGGCATTATGTTGATGCCAATGGCCATTGCTTCAATTTGTACTCGAATCTTTATTCCACGTATTTTAGCACGTTTAGGTTACCGTTTCGTACTAGTTACTAATACAATTTTAGCTGGCATAATGATTATTTTAATGTCCGTATTAAATTTATCGACACCACTTATTCTTATCAGTTTATTGCTATTTTGTATCGGTGGAATCAACTCCATGCAATACACGGCCATGAATAGCATAACCTTAGCTAATCTAGAAAACGACAATACAAGTAGTGGCAATAGCTTAATGGCAGTAAATCAACAATTAGCAATTAGTTTTGGTACCGGATTGGGTGCTGTTTTATTACGCTTAATTAGCACCACAACAAGTACTATTCACTCATTTCAGTTAACATTTGTTATACTTGGTATGATTACCGTTTTATCAAGCATTATTTTTGCACAATTAAAAAAAGAAGACGGACAAAATCTAACCAATCATCAGCAAGAAATAAGGAGATAAATCTATGTTCCAGTACCAAATCATCCCAGTTACAGCTTTCCAAGAAAATTGTAGCATCATTTGGTGCGATCAAACCATGGAAGGTGCATTTATTGATCCCGGAGGTGAACCCGAACTGCTTATAAAAGCGGTTGAAAAGCTAGGCGTTAATATTAAGCAGATTTTATTAACCCATGGACATTTGGATCATGTCGGTGCTGCAACTATATTGGCTAAACATTATGATGTGAAGATTATTGGACCAAGCCAAGAAGATGAATTTCTATTAACAAGTTTACCACAACAAAGTACACAATTCGGTTTTCCTTATACTGATAGCTTTTTGCCTGATCGTTGGTTAAAAGAAGGTGAGCAGATTCAAGTTGGTAATATTAGCCTTGATGTACTTTTTTGCCCGGGTCACACTCCGGGACATATTGTTTTTATTAACCATTTGGATAAGCTGGCTTTTGTCGGCGATGTATTATTTAAAAGTAGTATAGGAAGAACTGATTTTCCACGAGGCAACCATGCCGATTTAATTTCATCAATCACTAATAAATTATTACCACTTGGGGATGACTTTATTTTTGTACCAGGCCACGGACCTATGTCTAGTTTTGGTCATGAACGAGTTAGTAATCCTTACTTAGTTTAAGTAACAAATTATTTTAATTATCACACTCTTTATTTTAGAGTGTGATAAAAATATCCTATATCCCACTCCAATGTAAACAAATTAAAAACAAAAAAGTTTACAACAATAATAATTGCGCTATTATAGTTCTACTATTTATATAAAAGGTAGAAAATAATGAAACTTCAACCGACTTCGTATTATCCAACATTTATCACTACACTTGTAAATTTATCTTCTTGGCAACGTAAATTATTAACCACAACAAGTGCAGCATTACTTTTAGGATTAGCCGCTAACATTAGTATTCCAACTTACCCTGTTCCATTTACATTACAATCATTGGCTGTATTGTTAATTGGTGCTTTTTTAGGTCGTAAACTAGGTGCATTAGCAATAATCCAATACCTTATTTTAGGTGCAATTGGGTTACCGCTATTTGCCAATGGTAGTGGTGGAATTATGGCGTTAGCATCACCATCTTCAGGTTACTTATATGGCTATGTATTTAGTGCCTATTTAGCAGGGTTTGCAGCAGAAAGAGGTTATGATCGTCACTTTATTTTAGGTTTAATTGCATTCGCTTGTGCGCATCAATTGTTATTTGTATTTGGCGTTGTCTATTTAATGGGCTATTTACACATCACGCTAATTGATGCTTTAAAAGTGGGTTATCTGCCATTTGTTGGTGTGGATGCGCTTAAATTTATTATTGCAACTTGTGTAATGTTTTCGCTATGGCGCTATCGTGCTAAAAAACAATAATATCCAATGTGGAGATATTATCTTCCAAAGCCTAAAAAAAAATAATGCTTTTAATGGCGCTGTAAGCCTTTCAGGTGCATTGTCAAAGATAGATGAAATAACCAAAAGTATTAATCATGTTGGTTTATATATTGGAAATAATACCGTTATTGAAGCAACGCAAAACTATGGCGTGATTGAACAATCGTTTACTAATTTTATTTGTGCAGCTAAGCACAATATCATTGGTAGAATCCATGATTTAGTTGTTATTCAAAATGCATTAAGACGGGTAAAGAAATGCTTGGGTTCACCTTACAATCACAGCTTTCATCCCAATGCAGATGGGTTTTATTGCAGTGAACTAATTACTTATGCCTTTAAAACTGAGCAAGGTAATGATTATTTCGCATTATATCCAATGAATTTTAAAGATTTAGCGACAAATGAGATTTTATCTTATTGGGTTGATTATTATCGCGATCTAAATCAGATTATTCCACAACATGAACTAGGATCGCACCCACAGCAATTACTTAGACAACGCCATTTATTCAAGACAATCCTAACACTTGAATGATAATAAAAGGAGGAAATTTTACACAAAAAAACATTTAAAATAATTTAACTATTGACATAGCACCATTAAATCTATAATATGCGCACTACATTTCGGTTCCTCCATAGTTCAGTCGGTAGAACGGCGGACTGTTAATCCGTATGTCACAGGTTCAAGTCCTGTTGGAGGAGCCAACTTCTAAGTGAAAAAACACTTAGTAAATTACTTCATATACAAAAACCACTTTCCTTTAATCAAAAAGTTTCTAAATCTGCTTGGCCATAAACGAATTGAAAAGCAGAAACAATGATATGCACTTTAATAGAAATTTAGCTAATCAACAATATTTAATAATTTAAAAGATAGAAAATAAAATCTTAAGCAATGCATTAACTTTATAATATAGTAAGACCGCATAAAACAATTTCTGAGAAAACTCCTTATGAGTTTTTAGGGTATTATTCTAATCATAAAGTGCCTTTCCTTCGGCGTTTTCCTACAGTTAAGTAAGTCAGGATTGTATTAATTATTATTTAAGCATAAAAAACCCAGCATTTGCTGGGTTTAAATATTTATTATTTAATAAAGTCGGGTAGCAACGACACATTACTGTGTCGCCGCCCCCTAAGAACTGTACGAGCGAATTTCTCCGCATACAGCTCAAGCCTTCCTATTAACTTATTGCTAAGTCGGTTTCAATACGTCTAACTTCAGTGCATGAACTTTAGTATGACATACAGGATGTAATAAAACCCTGTTTTTCAGTTTATTATCTCCACCCTGTACACGGTATATAATATGGTGGTCATGCCATCCCGTCTCTTTTGTGATAGGGAGATGACATAATCCACAACGCCCTTTTTGTTCCTTATACAACCTTTGCCATTGACTTCTGTGCGAATAATCCTCGTACATCCGTTTTTGGTATAACGTTTCGCCGTATAATTCCCATTCAGGTAAAAACGGGTTATATTCCGATTTTACCTTAACATGACGTTTAATCTCTGTCCTACTGCAAAACAGTAATTCAGTCCATATCTTTTCGCCGTGCCGATTCGTTGTATGTGTGCCAAATATCCAGTCCCTGCTTTGTATCTTTGTAAAGTATTTCGCTTTAACAAATCGTTTCCGCCTGTTACTGTGTCTTCGACAACACCATCGCCAAATCGCTTGCCAGACTAGATAGTCTACTTTACTGTACGTCTCTTTAGCAACAATGCTGCGGTGATAGTTAGCCCATCCCCTTAACATTGGATTTAATTTTCCTATTAGTATGTCTTGTTTAACCATTTTCATGGCACTTATTGTTTCTTTCACCTTGCGATAAAATGCTTTCACATTCTTTTTGCTAGGTTTAATCAACAATTTGCCTTTAAATGATTTCACCGTCCAACCGAGAAAATCAAATCCTTGCTCGATATTAACAACGTGAGTTTTCTTTTCCGATAAGGTTAATCCCCTCTCTTTCAAAAATTCCCGCATTATTGGCAGAACTTCATTTTCAAGTAATTCTTTCGAACTCCCCGATATAATAAAATCGTCCGCATATCGAACCATGTACACCTTATTAGCTCGCCGTTGTCTATTTCCAATTACACCAAAGTGTTTAGTTAATAGCTCGTCAATGCCGTCTAGTGCCATATTTGCTAAAGTTGGTGAGATGATACCCCCTTGTGGTGTACCCTCTGCCGTCCGTGTAACCTGTCCCATGTCCACAACGCCCGATTTTAACCATTTTGCTAATATCCGTTTATTCATCGGAATATTGGCTATTAACCAATCATGACTAATATGGTCAAAACAACCCTGTATATCCGCATCCAATACCCATTGCGCCGTTTGTCTCATTTGACTCCCTTTGCGTGAAAATATCTTATGCACGTGGCTTATCGCATCCGCCGTTGAGCGATTGACACGAAATCCATACGAGTTTTTATCTGCTGTCGTTTCGGCTACAGGCTGTAAAGCAAATAAATGCAGCGCTTGCATTGCTCTGTCTTTCATGGTCGGAATGCCCAAAGGGCGTTTCTTTCCGTCAGACTTGGGAATATAAACTCGCCTTAATGGCATGGGTTTATATCCTTTACTTGTCAGCGTTGCAATGGCTTTCCATTTACTCATTGGTGTTGACCATGTTACCTTGTCAACCCCTGCCGTTCTTTTACCTCTGTTTTCTGTCACTCTCCGCACCGCTAATTGCTTAGCATACGTTGAGCGTGTCAGTAACCGTTGTAAGCGTTTAACCTTACGGTAGTCACCTTCAATTGTTGCCTTCGCAATCCGTACCTGCAACCCTTTAACATGCTTTGTTGCTTTGACCCAATCAATCTTGTGCCATAGCTCATTCATGTTAGGAGTCGCTGGAGCTGGACTACTTTTAACTTTTTCGTTAGACTTAGAGTACTCTTTCATACTTACTCCTGTAGTAACAGAAATAAGCAGAAATCTACTTGGTTTTGTGTGAATAATTTCTTCGTCCTGTGAGAGAAAGAAGAATTATTCAGGTTACCAAATAAATTCTACTTCTCTGTCACATGGTGAATTGTTAGAGTAGGGAAATGGGCTTGTTTTCACTTGCCTATTTCCTGTCCTCACCCAATCATTCCCGAAGAAATGACCACAAAAGGATTTGCCAACATCTTACGATGAAAGACCAGTTAGAAGTCTGCACCCTTTCGGGTTAGGTCATGTTTCATACCCTATATCAGCCATTACAGCCAATCATTCGCTTTCTCTAACCTCCCTTACCTGCACCCCCAACAGTATCGCTTACGCTCTACCTGCCCTAGGGCGGAAATACAGGCTTACCAAGTTCCATTATTATCACACAAATAGTTAAGATGTTGTCTGTTCGCCGATAGTGTTTATGATGACGTATCCCCAATGTAAAAAGAGATATCCCACTATATACCTTTTTGGTTAGAGCTTGTCAGTAGCTTAAGCTCTTCAACTATCACGACGTTTATCAACAATTCACTTACGTTCATCTTTCTATTTAGCCTAGCCCCTCATGACATGCTACTTGTCATTACCTAATGTTACCTCACGATACGCATTAACCTTGCTATTCCTCAAGGGGGTACATTGTCAGGAAGCTCCGCACCAGACCGTTACCAGTCTCGCACTATCCCTAGGCTACTGTTAGTCATATAACAGGTTGAGCTCGCACTTTTACCTAATTTATAAGCAATTGTACTTCAACAATGATAATAACAGCTTATGCACTTATAACTTCACAATAGGTCAATTCTAGCTTAAACTATACGCTGTGGGTTCTTTCGTTTCCTTGGTCGATTCAATAAACTCTTATTGAACTCCTTGGAATCTTCCAGAATATCAGATATGATTAAATGAATTGTCCAAAGAATTTTGTTCTTTAAAGTATGAGATTTGTCTCTCACAGACTTTAACATATTCTTTACTGAATACAGGTTGTACAATGTCCTTTCGGACATGTATAACGCCCTACTCAGACATTGTGAGGGTGGCTAATTAAAGTTCTTCACCTTAATTAACCTACCTAACTTTTTAATTAAAAATCAAAGAGTTAGGCTAAATAAGTGCGCTCTTGTCGCACTTACATTTTAGTTGTAAATGTACGAGCAATAACATCACGTTGTTGTTCTGCTGTTAATGAGTTAAAACGTACTGCATAACCAGAAACACGAATTGTTAATTGTGGGTATTTTTCTGGGTGTTTTACAGCGTCTTCTAAAGTTTCACGACGAAGAACGTTCACATTTAAATGTTGACCTCCTTCAACTTTTACAGTTGGAGCAACATCTAATGGAACTTCGCGATATTCGAATTGACCAAGTTCTGCAGTTGGAATGATTTGATCTTCTTTATAAACTGATTTAGCAGCTATACAACGAGCTTCTTTTGTAGAGTCGTCTAATAACCAGAAAGAATTTAGAAGTGCTGAGTTGTCTGCTTTAGTAATTTGGATACCTGTAATCATTTTAAATCCTCCTAACGGGACCTTATTGCCCTAAAATAATTAGGGTTAATATATCACTTTAAAAGATTGATAAAAGTCAAAAAAAGCTATTAATTCGATAAGTAATGCCTTTAATTTCTATTTTCTTTTGTGATAGGTTATTATGTAGAAATATATTAGTTATTGCCAGAAACACTGGCATTATTGATGAGTGATATCAAAAGATGACAACAAAATTGACTTGGCATGAAGTTATTGGTGCAGAAAAACAAAAACCTTATTTTCAACAAATAATGCAATTTGTAATGGCTGAGCGTGCTAATGGCAAGATAATTTACCCGCCTCAGCATGATGTGTTTAATGCGTTTCGTTTTACACCATTTGATCAAATCAAAGTGGTGATTTTAGGGCAAGATCCTTATCATGGTCCCAATCAAGCTCACGGCCTTTCTTTTTCTGTTTTACCCGGAGTTAAGACACCACCATCGTTAGTTAATATTTATAAAGAACTAGCAACCGACATTGATAGTTTTACAATTCCTTCTCATGGCTATTTAGCTTCTTGGGCTACTCAAGGTGTATTACTATTAAATAATGTGTTGACTGTCGAAGCTGGGCAAGCGCATTCTCATGCAAAAATAGGTTGGGAAACTTTTACTGATAATGTGATAGCGGCAATCGATGAATATCTTCAAGGTGTGGTTTTTTTATTGTGGGGATCTCCTGCACAAAAAAAGGGGCAGTTTATTAATCGCCAAAAACATCATGTTTTAACATCGGTGCATCCATCACCGTTATCAGCTCATCGTGGATTTTTTGGCTGTAAGCACTTTTCCAAAGCGAATGATCTTATTATGCAACAAGGTAAAAAAGCAATAGATTGGCAACCAAGACTAGCGGAAAAACAAACATGAGTAATAATAAAAGACGTCGAACAAGTTTGCAGGAAATTGCAAATTTAATCGGGATTAGTAAAATGACAGTGAGTCGTTTTTTACGCGATCCCAATCTTGTATCTAAACCACTTCAATTACAAATTTCAGCCACAATAGATAAGTTAGGATATATTCCCAATAAAGCTCCCGATATGCTGTCTAACGCTAAAAGTAATGCCATTGGTATTGTGTTCCCTTCTTTAACCAATCAGGTTTTCGCCGATATTTTAAAAGGTATTGAGATGATGACGGATGTAAGAGGATATCAAACCATGATCACTCATACCGGATATAGTGCTGACAAAGAGGAGTTACGTTTACGCTCATTACTTTCTTATAATATTGACGGGTTAATTTTAACGGAAAGAACACATACTCCAGCAACATTAAAGATGATTGAAATTTCGGGTGTTCCTGTGGTTGAAATTATGGACAGTGTTTCACCTTGTATTGATATGGCTGTTGGATTTGATAATTTTACTGTAACCAAGAATATGATTGATAAAATGATAGATAAAGGCCGCCGTAATATTGTCTATTTTAGTGCAAGACAAGATCAACGAAGTATTATACGTCAAAAAGGATATGAAAAGGCTATGGAAGAAGCAGGATTAACACCTAGAACGCTAGCGACTAAAGAAGCATCATCTTATGAATTAGGGTCAAGATTTTTGCATCAAATTTTAAAAGATTTTCCTTGTGTTGATGGTATTTTTAGTACTAATGATGACTTAGCTTTAGGGGTATTACTTGAGTGCCAACGGATGGGAATTGAAGTGCCAAAACAAATAGCGATTGTTGGATTTCATGGACATCAAATTGGTCAATTTATGAATCCCAAACTAGCATCTATACAGACACCAAGAATTGAAATGGGAAAAATTGCAGCGGAGCTGTTATTAAAACGGATTAATGGTGAACAAATTGATAAAAAAGTGATTGATTTACCTGTTGAGTATTTAAACGGAGAAAGTATTTAATAAGGTAGAAGATGACATTGATAATGATTTAACCTTACCACCTTTAGTAATAAGGTTATTAGTAAATTATAACCCTTTAGGGTTTTCACCGTATTGGTTCCTGCCTGGTGTTGAATCTAGTACGCAGAATACAAATATAATAATAATACCAATGTATGGAATAAGTTGTAACAAAACCCACCAACCTGATTTGCTTGTATCATGTAAGCGGCGTACTGTAACAGCTAAACTAGGGAGGAGTAATGCCAACGCTAAGATAGCAGTTATAGCTAAGGGACTTCCAATCATTTTATCAATGATTGCTGCGATAAAGGTTAAAATAAAATTGAACAAAGCGAACATCCAATATTCTTTACGACGCGCTCGCCCATTAAAATTTGCATAATTTTTTGTAATACAATCAATAAACCAATTCATTCCTATATTCCTTTTTTAAATTAATTACTGAAATAAATTATTTGGAACGGCTATTGTGGCTATTCTAATGAAAAAAAAACGAAAATAAAACTGATTTTTATCGTTGAATTTTTTATTTTTATTTTTTTATCAATATTTACATTGCCTATAAGGCTGTTGATTTCAGGTTTTCATAAAGTGATAACTATGTTAGAATTATCGCTCAGTGGTTATTTATACCAGCTAACAGATTATAGAAAATAACACTGAGGCCATCCATGAAAATAGTTGAAGTAAAACACCCTCTTGTACGTCATAAAATTGGATTAATGCGTGAACACGATATTAGTACCAAAGACTTTCGTGATCTTGCCAGCGAAGTTGGCAGTTTATTAACTTATGAAGCAACGGCTGATCTCCCTACTGAAAAAGTCACCATAAATGGTTGGTGTGGGCCTGTTGAAGTTGAGCAAATTAAAGGTAAAAAAATTACGGTTGTGCCTATTTTGCGTGCGGGTTTAGGTATGATGGATGGTGTGCTTGAGCATATTCCAAGTGCGCGTATTAGTGTTGTGGGTTTTTATCGTAACGAAGAAACGTTAGAACCTGTTCCTTATTTCCAGAAATTAACCTCGGATATTGAAGAGCGAATGGCTTTAGTTGTTGATCCAATGTTAGCTACAGGTGGCTCAATGGTGGCGACAATCGATTTGCTTAAAAAAGCAGGTTGTAAAAATATTAAAGTATTAGTTTTAGTTGCCGCACCAGAAGGTATTAAAGTGCTTGAACAAGCTCACCCTGATGTTGAACTTTATACGGCATCGATTGATGAGAGGTTGAACGAAAAAGGCTACATATTACCTGGACTGGGTGATGCTGGAGACAAAATCTTCGGCACAAAATAAAATCTCAAAATTTAGACCGGTTAATCCGGTTTTTTTATGCCTGTTAATCAGGTAAGTTATACAATAAACTTCGTTAAGTAAGAGAGGCGAGATGTGAGCAATATCACAACAGATAAAACAAAAAATATAACATCACTGCATAAGCATTCTTGGCAAGATATTTTTACTGGAGCGCAAATGTTATTTGTCGCATTTGGTGCATTGGTGTTAGTTCCACTATTAACAGGGTTAAACCCGAATGTAGCTCTTTTTACTGCTGGAGTAGGTACTTTATTATTTCAATTGACAACTAAAGGGAAAGTTCCTGTATTTTTAGCGTCATCATTTGCTTTTATTGCTCCCATCTCATTTGGTGTTACTCAATGGGGGATTCCTGCTACTTTAGGCGGTTTAATAGCTGCTGGATTTGTATTTATTTTTTTTGCTTTTTTAGTAAAAATAAATGGTAAACATGTTATTGATCGTATCTTACCGCCAGTTGTAACTGGACCAATTATTATGGTTATTGGTTTATCATTGGCGCCTGTTACTATAGGTATGGCAATGGGTAAAAACAGTGGACTGCAAGCTGAAAATTATCAATTGATTATTATTTCAATGGTATCATTATTAACAACTTTAGTGGTTGCCATTTGGGCAAAAGGTTTTTTAAAATTATTACCTATTATTTCAGGTATTGTAGTTGGTTATACGCTCTCTTGCATGTTTGGTATTGTTAACTTCCAACCAATTATTGATGCA
This sequence comes from Gilliamella sp. BG7, assembly GCF_046635565.1. Lineage (NCBI taxonomy): Bacteria > Pseudomonadati > Pseudomonadota > Gammaproteobacteria > Orbales > Orbaceae > Gilliamella > Gilliamella sp. BG7. The sequence goes on from NZ_JBIDFB010000003.1 coordinate 72,682, forward strand.
CCATGGTTTAAAGTTCCCGATTTCACTTTTCCTGAATTTCACTGGCAAGCCATTTTATATATGATCCCGATTGTAATTGCGCCAACCATTGAACATGTTGGCGATATTATGGCTATTAGCGCCGTAACAGGTAAAGACTATACACGCGATCCCGGTTTACAGCGTACATTACTTGGTGATGGGCTAGCAACTTCGATGGCTGGATTTTTTGGTGGACCACCGTGTATTACTTATGCAGAAGTGATTGGTGCAGTAACGCTAACTCGCAATTTCAAAACTCGAGTAATGACATGGGCAGCTTTTTGGGCAATTTTAATGTCTTTTATCGGAAAAATTGGTGCATTTTTAAGTTCAATTCCAACTGTAGTAATGGGTGGGATTATGGTGTTACTGTTTGGTTCTATTGCATCAGTGGGCATTAATATCTTAGTGAAACATAAAGTCGATCTATCTGTACCGCGTAATATGTGTATTGTTTCATTAGTTTTAGTTTTTGGTATTGGAGGGATGATCTTTGATTTTGGCTCTTATACACTGCAAGGTATTAGTTTGTGCGGTATTTTAGCTATTGTGTTAAACCTGATCTTACCTCGTCAAGAAAAGTCGACAGGTACTCATTAAAGTCCTTAAACTCCTTATATATCGTTGAATATTTTATAGCCAACGATATTTATAATAAATCGCGAAACGGTATAGAATCCTGAATATTTTTTACAAAAAAATAATCTAAAAAACAGCTAGATTTTGTTAAAAACTTTCAGGAAAGTATGTATTTAAGTATCAAAACACACTTATCAAAAAATAAGTGTGTTTTTAGTGATAAGTAGTGATAAGCGGTTTTATTTGATTGGACGCATGGTTGGGAATAAAATTACATCACGAATCGTGTGGCTGTTGGTAAATAGCATCACGGTACGGTCAATACCGATCCCAAGTCCTGCTGTTGGCGGTAAGCCGTGCTCCAGCGCTGTAATATAATCTTCATCATAAAACATCGCTTCATCATCACCTGCATCTTTTTGTGATACTTGATCAGCAAAGCGTTGAGCTTGATCTTCGGCATCGTTGAGTTCTGAGAATCCATTGCCAATTTCACGACCACCAATAAAGAACTCGAATCGGTCTGTTACAAATGGGTTTTCGTCGTTACGACGAGCAAGCGGTGATACTTCTGCTGGGTATTCGGTAATAAAAGTTGGTTGAATTAAGTTCGATTCAGCCACTTCTTCAAAAATTTCAGTCACAACACGACCAAGTCCCCAACCTTTTTCAATTTTAATGCCAATTGACTGTGCAATAGCACAAGCTTTATCAAAATCATCTAAGTCTGCATTATTGGTTTCTGGACGGTAATGGCAGATAGCCTCACGCATGGTCATTTTGACAAAAGGTTTACCAAAATCAAAAGTATGATCGCCATATTGCACAACAGCATCACCTGTTACCGCAATAGCTAAACGACGGAATAATGTTTCTGTTAATACGATCAGATCTTTGTAATCAGCATAAGCCATGTACATTTCCATCATGGTAAATTCTGGATTATGTCTTGGTGATACGCCTTCATTTCGGAAGTTGCGATTAATTTCAAATACCCGCTCAAAGCCGCCTACAACTAATCGTTTTAGATAAAGTTCTGGCGCAATACGCATATACATATCTAAATCAAGCGCATTGTGATGCGTAATAAAGGGTTTAGCTGATGCACCACCCGGAATTACCTGCATCATTGGCGTTTCGACTTCCATAAAGTGGTTTTCAATCATAAAGTTACGAATTTCACTGACCACTTTTGAACGTGCTTTGAACGTCTCTCTTGATTCTTGATTTGTGATAAGATCCAAGTAACGTTGACGGTAACGCATTTCTTGATCGGCAAGTCCATGAAACTTATCAGGTAATGGGCGAAGAGCTTTAGTTAATAAACAAATTTCTTCACAGTGAATAGAAAGCTCACCAGTTTTAGTCTTAAATAGGTAACCCTTAGCGCCGACAATATCTCCCAAATCCCATTTTTTAAATTGCTCGTTATAAAAACCTTCAGGGAGATCATCACGAGTAACATAAAGTTGGATTTGTCCAGCAACATCTTGTAGAGAAACAAACGAGGCTTTACCCATAATACGACGCATCATCATACGGCCAGCCACAGTTACAATAATTTTCTTTTCAATCAGTTCTTCGTTAGTTTTATCGCCATATTGTTTATGGAGATCACTAGAAATCGCATCACGGCGAAAATCATTAGGGAAAGCAATACCTTGTTCGCGAAGATGAGCGAGCTTTTCGCGACGTACTTTTAGTTCATTATTTAACTCTTCAATTTGGTTTTGTTGATCTTGCTGCTCTGTTGACATAGTTTTACCTTTTATTTATAACCAAGCGGTTTATAAACCTGCTTTTAAGCTTTCTTCAATAAATTGATCTAAATCGCCATCTAATACGGCCTGTGTATTACGAGTTTCAACGCCAGTACGCAAATCCTTGATACGCGAATCATCAAGTACGTAAGAGCGAATTTGGCTTCCCCAACCAATGTCAGATTTAGTTTCTTCCATTTGTTGTTTTTCGGCATTCTTTTTTTGCATCTCAAGCTCATACAGTTTTGCTTTTAACTGTTTCATTGCTTGATCTTTATTGCTGTGTTGTGAACGGTTATTTTGACATTGAGTAACAATGCCCGTAGGAATATGAGTGATTCGTACAGCAGACTCGGTTTTATTTACATGTTGACCACCAGCGCCTGACGCACGGTATACATCGATACGGAGATCGGCAGGGTTAATGTCGATATCAATATCATCATCAATTTCAGGATAAACAAATACAGAAGCAAACGAGGTATGGCGTCGATTGCCTGAGTCAAATGGACTTTTGCGAACTAGGCGGTGTACTCCAGTTTCTGTGCGTAACCAACCGTAAGCATAATCACCCGATACTTTAATCGTTGCCGATTTGATACCAGCAACATCACCATCCGATACTTCCATCACTTCAGTTGCAAAACCTTTTGATTCAGCCCAGCGTAAATACATCCTAAGTAACATTTCTGCCCAATCTTGTGCTTCAGTTCCCCCAGAGCCTGATTGGATATCTAAATAACAATCTGCACTATCATATTTACCAGAAAACATTCGTCGGAATTCAAGTCCAGCCAGTTTTTTCTCTAACTGTTCAAGTTCAAAATTAGCTTCATTGAAAGTATCTTGATCTTCAGCTTCAATAGCAAGTTCAAGCAAGCCTTCAACATCGTCAAGACCTTGAGTTAATGAATGAATAGTATTGATTATTTCATCAAGTGCAACGCGTTCTTTACCTAACGCTTGTGCTTTTTCTGGATCGGCCCATACTTCGGATTGCTCTAGCTCGGCATTGACTTCTTCGAGCCGTTCTTTTTTTAGATCATAGTCAAAGATACCCCCGAATCACGGCTGTGCGTTCGGTAAGTTCTGCTATCTTTGATTTAACTGGATTAATTTCAAACATGATTTAAATGGAGTTGCTCAGTTTTATGATTTATTAAACAAGCGTTCATTGTAGCGGATTTGGGCATAATTTAGCAATTGCCAATTACTATTTTTGACTTTGACTCAGTGCTCGAAAAGAAAAGATGGCGCACTAGGCGCCATTGTTTAAGGTGAAAAGAATATGAGTACAATCAAGTTATTTTTTTGCTTCAGCGTATAGCTCAGCAACTTTATCCCAGTTAACTACATTCCAAAATGCACCAATGTAATCAACACGGCGATTTTGATATTTTAAATAATAAGCATGTTCCCAAACATCTAGTGTTAAAATCGGCGTACCAGAAACACCAGCAAATTTTTCGCCCATTATCGGTGAATCTTGATTGGCTGTAGAAACAACTTCCAGTTTACCATTTTGTAATACTAACCAAGCCCAACCTGAACCAAATCGAGTTGCTGCCGCTGCTGCAAATTTTTCTTTAAATGCATCAACCGAACCAAAATCTTTTTCGATGGCCGCTTTTAGGTCGCCTTTTAGTTCAGTACCAACTTTTAATAGTTCCCAGAAAAGAGTGTGATTAACATGACCCCCTACGTTATTTTTAATACCCGTGATTTTGTCAGCAGGTACTTTATCTAAATTTTTTAACAAAGTACTAGGGCAAAATTCTTTTAATTCAGCTGGCAAAGTTTCAAGAATGGCATTTGCATTGTTCACATAGGTTTGATGATGTTTATCGTGATGAAGATGCATAGTTTCAGAATCAATATAAGGTTCTAATGCATCATAAGCATAAGGTAATGGGGGTAAAGTATAAGCCATGAAATTTGCTCCTTTCATATATTAGGTATTATTAACTACTTTATTTCATGAGTATACGGGCTATTAGTATAGCTCTCAAACTATCACTTAGATAGTTAGTGACTATCTGTTATCAGAATGACTATTGCTTTTTCAATTCGTCTTCATTATTTGCTATAAATGGAGTTTATATAAATAATTGCATGGTTTTTATTAATCAGGTTTCCTTTTACTTACTATCAATTAAATATATTTTGTGTTGCTATATTTTATTGTACTGAATTTAGTTCCCTAAAGATGAATGATAAAACTGGCTCAATTTATCGAGAAAAGTGAAAAGTTTTTGATTCATTTCAGTATAATCATGATAGCGAAGCTTATCAGGTGTATCGACAAAGCGGTATTTTTCTGCTTGGCTAAATTCCTTTTTTGAATAGGCAATTAATAATTCGACCAATTCAGGTGTTAACTCCATATGACATTGAAACCCATAAACAAATTTACTGTATACAATGATTTGACGAGGACACCCTTCACTATAAGCAATAATTTGAGCATCTTTGGTTAAACCGGGCATATCATTGTGCCAATGACCTACTTCTAATGTGCTACCAAAATCAGAAAATAAAAGATTTTTTTTACCGACTTGAGTTAGTCTAATAGGGAATTTACCAATTTCTTTTTCTGGGCTGTTGCTATAACTTGCCCCTAACGCTTCACCGATTAATTGTGAACCAAGACATACACCAATGACTACTTTCTCTGCTTTTATTGCAGATAAAATAATGGATTGTTCTGCTTTAGAATCAAAATGAGCACATTCTTGTTTGGTGGTTGATGGTGACTGTGGACCGCCCATAACAATAAGAAAGTCGATATCATCAATGCTATTAGGAAGTGGTTCATTTAGGTAAACGCGAGAATAAGTTATAGTATGATGATTATTTAGAGCCCATTGTTCATAAGCTCCAGGTGCTTCAAAAGCCTCATGAATAATAAAATGTATATGCATTAAAAAACACCTCCTTTTATCGTAGATAACCATCGACAAGTTTACTAAAATCAGGTGTGTATTGCTATTAATAAAAACATGTTAATGTTGCATATACAATAAATGTGAACCAAAAATGTTTTATATTTATAACATATTAAAACGAATATATTTATTGATATAAAAATTCTGGTATGCCCACACTTTTTAGTACCAAAAAGATAAGGCCATCGATTTCTTTTGTATTCAATCGGCGACTAGTAATTTAATGTTGAATGAAGTCGATTATAATTAAACCAATCCACATAGTGATTAAATTCCAATTTAAGTTGCGCCAGTGAATCTTGACACAAATTCTGTTTTCACTGCTTTAAATGTGTTTTCTGTAATTGCGTTATCATAGGGGAAGCCTTTGCGACTTAACGACCGTTTAATTCCAAATGCTGTTAAACTTTCATCAATCAAATGATTATCAAACTCTTTTCCTCTATCAGAATGAAACAACTCAATCGTCTGTAAGTTCATTGGAATTTGACTCATAGCTTGCATGACCAGTGCCGCTGTTTTATGCTTGCCAGCACTTCGTCCCACTATTTCTCGATTACTGATATCAACAATTACACAAAGGTAGTGCCAACGTTGTTTAACCCTTACATAGGTTAAATCGGTCACCAATATCTTTCGTGGTTGACCTATATCAAATTCTCGATTCAGTTCATTCCCCACCGGCGATTCATTGCTTTTTTCTGTATGGATACAATATTGTTTACAGGTGTATTTCGAAACCCAGCCATTTTTCGCCATGATTCGACCTATTCGGCGTCTAGATACGGTTATGCCTTGCTTTCTCAGCTCTGCTTGCAGACGCTTTGTACCATAAGTACGATAATTATTATTAAAAATTTTACTTAGCGATATATCTTGTGGTTACTGCGTTAATTGCCGTTGATAATAGAAACGATTTCGGGTTACATTTAAACATCGACATAATGCACGTAAGCTGTATCGATGCTTATTATGTAATAATTAACTCGATTTTCTTCCCATTATCAACGCCGCTTGCTTTAGGATATCATTCTCCATTAACAAGCGTTTATTCTCTTTGCGTAGCGCGATAAGTTCGTTTTCTTCAGTTCGACGATTATCTTTTGCGATGAATGAGCCGGTAGTTTGGTACTGCATTATCCACTTATCTAATGCTGATTTGGTGAGGTCATACTCTGCGACAATATCCGCACGTTTTTTACCATTTTGATATAGCATGGCCATTTGTTTTTTGAACTCGTTAGTAAAGCTACGTTTTGCTCTTCGTGATGAATCGATTGCCATTGTTGTTACCTTCTCTTATTTTTAGTTTATCATAACAATGACCTTATAAAACTGGTGCTAATTAGTGTAGCCGATCCATATGCAAATAAACAAAACGAAGGGGGTGGATATAAAAATAATAAAAGCAATTGATAATTTTACTAATGATATGGTCATCCTTGTCAAAATTTGAAAATTAAAAAGATAGAAAATAAAAATTTAAGTGCTTTGCGGTAAAACACCTTACGTGTTTTTAACAGATTTTTTTAAACATATAATCTAAATAGTACAGCGTTTTCCTACATATTATTTTTAATCGATAAGATCCTTAGTTGCATCGTTATAAGCATAGTTATATTATGACTATAATGCAATATTATTTAAGGAATAAATTATGTTAAAATCAATTGATCCGACAACAACCCAATCTTGGAAATCCCTTCAAGCTAGTTACGAAAAACACCACAATAAAACCATTGCACAAATTTTGAAAGAAGAACCGAAACGCGTTGAAAAACTTACTATTCCTTTTGAAGATGAGTTTTTAGTTGATTTGTCTAAAAATAGAGTAACGCAAGAAACGCTAGAATTGCTTTATAAGCTAGCTGATGAATGCGATCTAATTGGTGCAACTAAAGCCATGCATAGCGGTGAAAAGATTAATCGTACAGAAAATCGAGCTGTATTACATGTTGCATTACGTAACGTATCAAATACACCAATTTATGTTGATGGCAAAAATGTGATGGATGATGTTAACGCTGTCTTAGCTAAGATGGAGTCATTCAGTAAAAAAATCATTAATGGTGAATGGAAAGGATACACAGGTAAAGCCATTACCGATGTGGTCAATATTGGTATTGGTGGTTCGGATCTAGGGCCAGTAATGATTACCGAAGCACTACGACCTTACAAAAACCACTTGAACATGCATTTCGTATCAAATGTAGATGGCACACATATCGTTGAAGCGTTAAAAGGCTTAAATGCTGAAACCACTTTATTTTTGGTTGCATCCAAAACTTTTACCACTCAAGAAACTATGACAAATGCACAAACAGCACGAGCATGGTTACTTGACGCTGCTAAAGATGATAAAGCAGTTGCTTTGCACTTTGTTGCACTTTCAACTAATGCTAAAGAAGTTGAAAAATTTGGTATTGATACAGCTAATATGTTTGAATTTTGGGATTGGGTTGGTGGACGTTATTCATCTTGGTCGGCAATTGGCTTATCGATTGTTTTATCAATTGGTTTTGATAACTTCAAACAATTTTTAGCTGGTGGCCATGCGATGGATAAACACTTCCAAAATGCACCAATTGATAAAAATATCCCAACGTTACTGGCATTAATTGGTATTTGGTACAATAATTTTTGTGGTGCTGAAACTGAAGCTATTTTACCATATGATCAGTACATGCAACGTTTTGCGGCTTATTTCCAACAAGGAAATATGGAGTCAAATGGTAAAAGTGTCGATCGCAACGGTAATAAAACACCTTACACAACAGGTCCAATTATTTGGGGCGAACCAGGAACCAATGGTCAACATGCATTTTATCAATTAATTCACCAGGGTACTAAACTCATCCCTTGTGATTTTATTGCGCCAGCAATAAGCCATAATCCAGTTGGAGATCATCACCCCAAATTATTATCTAACTTTTTTGCTCAAACTGAAGCTTTAGCTTTTGGTAAAACAAAAGAACAGGTCGAGCAAGAGTTCATAGCTGCAGGAAAAAATCTTGATGAAGTGAAATCTGTTGTACCATTTAAAGTATTTGAAGGTAATAAACCAACTAATTCAATATTAGTGAAAAAAATTACACCTTATGCTCTTGGTGCCTTAGTTGCGATGTATGAGCATAAAATCTTTACTCAAGGAGTTATTCTTAATATATTTAGTTTTGATCAATGGGGTGTTGAACTTGGTAAACAACTTGCTGGACGTATTTTACCTGAATTAGCAGATGATAAACCAGTTAGCTCTCACGATGATTCAACCAATAGCTTAATCAACCAATACAAAAAATGGCGTTAAGTATTATTAAAAAAGATAATTTATAACATAAAAAAACCTTCAGCTAAAACTGAAGGTTTTTTTATAATAGTGAAAAAATTATTTTTTCACACGCATTATTGGAGTTTTACCTGCTTCGACAGAGCCAGATAATTTATTTAATTCTATTATGGTTTCCATATTAGAAATAACTACCGGAGTTAATACGGATTTAGCTTTGCTTTCAAGTAGAGGTAAATCAATTTCAATAATGGTATCACCTACTTTTACCTGCTGACCTTCTTCAGCAACTCGTTTGAAGCCTTCACCTTTTAGTTCTACTGTATCAATACCAAAATGAACAAAAAGCTCAATTCCCTCATCCGATTCTATAGCAAAAGCGTGATTGGTTTCGAAGATTTTTCCTATTTTCCCACTTAATGGAGCGACAATTTTGTTACCAGAAGGTTTAATAGCTACCCCATCACCAACAATTTTTTCAGCAAAAACCACATCTGGCACATCTTCGATTTTAACGATTTCGCCACTTAAAGGAGCAATAATCTCGATGCTATTTTTGTTATCATCGGATACTAATTGCTTAATTTTATCGAATAGACCCATTATTGCCTCCTAACAAATTTGCTTTTCAGCAGTGTAATTTTCAATTAAATCAATTATTTCTTTAGAAGTTGCTTTTTCTAATACAGTATCAGCAAATTTTTTCGCTTCTTCATAGTTAGTATTGCGAATTAATTTTTTGATTTTAGGAATTGATACTGCACTCATACTAAATTCATCAAGTCCCATGCCGAGCAATAAGATTGTGGCTCTTTCATCACCAGCAAGCTCTCCACACATACCTGTCCATTTACCTTCTTTATGAGAAGCATCGATAACATTTTTAATCAGAGTTAACACTGAAGGCGAAAACGGATTATAAAGGTGAGAAATTAATTCGTTACCACGGTCAACAGCAAGCGTATATTGTGTTAAGTCATTGGTACCGATACTAAAAAAGTCTACTTCCTTGGCTAAGTGATGTGCAATCACAGCTGCTGCTGGAGTTTCAATCATTACACCAATTTCAATATTTTTATCAAATGCTTTACCTTCAGCATTCAATTGTTCTTTAAGAATATTGATTTCGGATTTTAATGTTCGGATTTCTTCAACAGAAATAATCATTGGGAACATAATGCGTAATTTACCAAATGCAGATGCACGCAAAATTGCGCGTAATTGTGCATGAAGTACTTCTTTACGATCTAAACAGATTCGAATTGCTCGCCAACCTAAGAATGGATTTTCTTCTTTTGGTAAATGCATATAAGGTACATCCTTATCGCCACCAATATCCATGGTACGGACAATTACCGATAAACCATTGGTTGATTCAGCTACTTCTTTATATGCTTTAAACTGTTCTTCTTCATCAGGATAAGCTTCGCGATCCATAAATAAGAATTCAGTACGGTATAGGCCAACACCTTCATAACCGTTACGTTCAGCACCTGCAATATCACGCACTGTACCAATGTTACCGCAAATTTCTACTTGATGGCCATCAAGGGTTACAGCAGGTAGATCTTTCAATTTAGCTAGTTCTTCTTTATCACTAATATATTTAGCTTGAACTTGTTTTAATTTTTCTTGAGTTGTGTGATCTGGATTGATATAAATGGCATTATTTATTGCATCTAAAATAACAAAATCACCTTGTTTGATTGCTTGAGTTGCATTAGATGTTCCAACGATAGCTGGGATTTCTAAAGAACGAGCCATAATTGAAGTATGCGAGGTGCGTCCACCTGCGTCAGTAATAAAACCTAACACCATGTCTAGGTTTAGTTGAGCTGTTTCAGAAGGTGTTAAATCTGTTGCAACTAAAATACATGGTTGGCTAATAGCACTTAAGTCAACAATTTCAATACCTAAAATATTTTTGAGTAATCGTTTACCAATATCACGAATATCTGCAGCACGTTCTTTTAGATATTCATCATCTAGGTTTTCTAGTTCTTTAGCTTGGGTTTCAAATACAGATTGAACAGCGGCATCAGCGGTTGAATGTTTACTTTGAATACGAGAAATAACTTCTTGTTCAAGATCCTCATCTTCAAGAAGCATAATATGCCCTTCAAAAATGGCAGCTTTATCTTCGCCTAATGTGGATTTTGCTCGTTCCATAATCGTATGTAGCTGTTTACTTGATTTTTGGCGAGCTTCCTTGAAGCGCTCAATTTCAGCCTCAATCTTGTTATCAAGAATTTGTCTATTACTAATAGCAATAGGCTCTTCTTTTAATAATAGCGCTTTAGCAAAAGCGATACCGGGGGAAACAAGTGTACCTGATACCATAACATTTAATCCTTATTCTATTTTAAAACCGTTCATAGCTAACTGGGAGTTATTATTCCAACTCAGGAATTAATTTTACTAAATGAGCAACAGCTTCTTTTTCGTCTTCACCTTCGGCAGAAATGGTAATAGTTGTTCCTTGTGATAAACCTAACGTTTGTAACTTAAACAGACTTTTAGCACTCGCACTTTTACCATTAGATGTGACAGTAATTTCTGCATTAAAGTTCTTTGCTTCTTTAACAAATTGTGCAGCAGGGCGGGTATGAAGACCATTAGATGCAGTAATAGTTACATCTTGTTTATACATATTATTTTACTCCCAAAATATTTTGTTTCACCGACCAATATAAATAAAAAACGCCTGAAAGGCTAGTAAGATTTAATTGATCTTTTATATTAAGTCAGCCGTATTAGCTATCACATTAAGATAGCCGTAATTTATCAGTATCGGTAGATACGAGTGACTTTATCACTACATTTTTTAAATTCTACCTGTCCATGGATTCCATGTTTAATATTCTCAAAAACGATTTCTTCACTACCATCAAGTTGTGATGCACGGATCTCATCTCTACAGAAAGCTTCAAATCGTTGTAATTCCTGTTCACTATTACCCAATTTATAAGATGAAGGTAAATCTTGGCTGGTTACATAGGTATGTATTTTATTTTGCACATCAAGGACAATTACGCCTTTATTAGATAAAGGCGAACCACAGGAGGTTAATGATAATATTAATCCTGCAAAAAATAATAGTTGCAGAGAAAATTTCATGATAAATCCTATAATATTCAAAATAATTCCTTTATAAAGCACAGCAACCTGTTTATGATTTATAACTAGATGCAAATTATATACTAATAATCGAAGAAAGTGCAGAGTGCATTTTTCTTGATGTAATAATATTAGGGGAAGTTTATGTCAGATACTATCAATTACGACGAATTTAATCGCCAATTAATTCAAAATAAAATAGGCATTACTGCCGCAGAGTTACATGGTTTTCTTTCAGGTATATTAGCTGGAGGTAACTATGACGAAAGCTGGCGTCCATTAGTTGAGGATATGTTAAATAATGGTCAAAAAATGTCAACATCATTAGATGAAAAAATTAGCCAACTTTATGCGCTTATCAAACAGCAATTTTTTGAAGAAGATTTCAGCTTTCAGTTATTACTTAGCGACAAAGATTTATATACACAACTGGATGATCTAGTTGGTTGGGTAAATCATTTCTTACTTGGTATTGGGCTTGTGCAACCTAAAATTAACCACATCAAAGGTGATGTTGGTGAAGCTATTTATGACCTACGTCAAATTGTTAAACTAGGCTATGATGAAAATGAAGATCAACAAGAGCTTGGTTTTGCTTTTGAAGAGATAAAAGAGTATGTTCGCATAACTTCTATGCTATGTTTTGATGAATTTAACGAATTTAATGAGGCTGACACACCCCCAACAATCCATTAATATTAATAACATTACATCTTCAGGGGGAATCACAATGATAAATACTGATATCAAAACAGAACTTTTTGCACGTCGAGAAAAATTACTAGATCAAATGATACCAAATAGTATCGCACTTTTTTTTGCTGCTCCAGAAATGACGAGGAGTAATGACACCCACTACCCATATCGACAAAATAGCGACTTTTGGTATTTTACACTTTTTTCTGAACCAGAAGCGGTATTTGCAGTAGTTAAACAAAAAGATAATACAACTAAATACATATTATTTAATCGCCCCAAAGATACGCTAGCAGAGACTTGGACTGGTTACCGTTTAGGTCAAGATGCCGCATTAAAGACGGTTTTTGTTGATGAAGCTTATACATTTGATGAGATTGAAAAAGTATTACCTGATTTATTAAATGGCAAAACGGCGGTTTACCATGCCGACCAACAGTATCAATATGCCGATAGAATCGTAAATCGCGCAATGAATACGCTGCGACAAGGAAGTAGATTAAATCTTTATGCACCAAACAGCACGATCGATTGGCGACCGATAGTTCATCAAATGCGCATGTTTAAATCAGATTTTGAAATAAAAATATTGCGCAAGGCTTGCAAAATCAGCGCTCAGTCTCACGTTCGAGCAATGCAAAGATGTAAACCGAATATGTATGAGTATCAACTAGAAGCTGAAATCTTGCATGAATTTGCGTGGCATGGCGCACGAGCACCATCTTATAACACCATTGTTGGTAGTGGTAATAATGGATGTATACTACATTATGAAAATAATAGTCAGCAGTTAAAAGATGGCGATTTAGTTTTAATTGATGCGGGTTGTGAATATCAGTACTATGCAGGAGATATAACTCGCACTTTTCCTATCAATGGCAAATTTAACCACGCTCAACTTGAAATTTATAACATCGTTTTAGCATCACAATATCAAGCCATTAAATTATTTAAACCGGGCACGTCAATTATGGAAGTCAATAATCAAGTTGTAAGAACGATGGTAGAAGGTTTAGTAAAACTCGGGATTATGCAAGGTGATGTTGATAGCTTAATTGCTAATAAAGCTTATACACAATATTACATGCACGGTTTAGGCCATTGGTTAGGTATTGATGTACATGATGTTGGTAGTGGACGAGATCGAATTTTAGAACCAGGAATGGTATTGACCGTTGAACCAGGGCTTTATATTAATCAAGAATCAGATGTACCAGCACAATATAAAGGTATCGGTATTCGGATCGAAGATAACATTTTAATTACTGACGCAGGAAATGAAGTTCTGACAGGTGATGTTCCAAAAGACCCAGCCGAAATTGAAAAATTAATGGAAAATAAATTTACTCATTAATTGTGTCGTTGCCGTAATTTTTAAAATAAAAATTACGGTTTTTTGTTTTCATCTACCTAATTATTAATCCAACTTAATTGATTTATCACGGTTAAAAATAATCCTAATTTTTAGGTCTTTTGCTGGAATTGGTTTGTACTTCCAAGTTTTCATGGCATTTATTACCGAACGATTAAATATATTATTAGGATTTGCTTCAACAATGCGAATATTTTCAACTCGCCCATCGCTGTTAATATCAAACATTGCTACCACGTAGCCTTCTAAGCGCATATCAAGCGCTCGGCGTGGATACTCAGGTTGATTCCGTCTAATTGGAGAAGGATTACCTGAATATTGGCGATTATCTGAAAGTTTGGGTGCAACAGAGGTATTTGCCAAATTATCACTAACCACTTCTTGCCTAACTTGTTTATGAGAAGCTTTTTGGACTGGCCTGCGCTTTTTTTTCGGCTTTTTCTCTTTTTTTACTACAACTTCCTTTTGGGGTTCAACCGTTGATTTATCGGATATTTTTTCGAGAATAGATTCAGGATTTTCTTCCTTAACTACTTCAGGTTCAACAACAGGATCAACTGGTTTTTCTTCAATTTGTTTGTTATCGATCAGTTCACTATTTTCCGCACCTTGAATTTCAGGGGTATTTTCAACTAATGATTGTTCAGGGGCGGCAAATTGCGATAGATCGACCATAATAGCTTTAATCGCATTATCGCCTTCATCAACAGCAACATTTTTAGCAAACAAGGCAGAACTAAAGAGCAAAGCAAATAAGATAAGATGCGACAATACAGAAACTGATGTACATACATAGGTATTTTTAGGTTTTTTTTTAATTGGACTCAAAGGGGCCTTAGTATCATCGAGATCTATATCAAAGTTAATCTTCATAATAATAATCATATTTAACTTAATGACAGTTATTCTAAATGAAAATGCTTATCATTTGTAGTATTATTTTAAAATAAGATGGATGATACCTTGTTGCATAAAGATATTTATCAGATAATAGAAAATAAATATCTATTATTTGTAGTGGTTAGGCTGATGAATACTCCATCAATGAATCAAATACTCGATCTTGTTAAAAATGATTTAGTCAAAGTAAATGAGGCAATACAGGCAGAACTAACTTCTGATGTGGCTTTAATTAATCAATTAGGCAATTACATCATTAGTAGTGGTGGCAAACGTATACGTCCTGTTATCGCATTATTAATAGCCAAAGCACTCAACTACCAAGGCGATAAACATATTATCACTGCTGCTTTTATTGAATTTATTCATACTGCCACCTTATTGCATGATGATGTTGTTGACGAATCCGATTTACGCCGAGGCAAATCAACCGCCAATGCACTTTTTGGCAATGCCGCGAGCGTATTAGTTGGCGATTATATTTACACACGCTCTTTTCAAATGATGGTACGTACAGAATCGTTTAAAGTATTGACGATCATGTCGGCTGCAACCAATGTAATAGCTGAAGGTGAAGTACAACAGTTGATTAATTGTAACGATCCAGATATCACAAAAGAACAATATTTAGATGTAATTTATCGAAAAACGGCACGTCTATTTGAAGCAACATCGCATTCTGCTGCTGTCCTAGCTGGAGCTAGTGAGGAGCAAGAACTCGCCTTACAAGAATATGGAAAATATTTAGGCACAGCCTTTCAAATCATTGATGATCTACTCGATTATAGCGCTAGCAATCAAAAATTAGGTAAAAATTTAGGGGACGATCTTAACGAAGGCAAGCCCACTCTACCGCTTTTACATGCTATGCACCACACAAAAAACGCCCAAGATGCGGCATTAATACGCCAAGCAATAGAGCAAGGTAATGGTCGACAATTATTAGATCGTATTTTAAACATCATGGACGAATGTGGTTCGCTAGATTTTACGTTACAAACCGCTCAAAAAGAAGCGCAAAAAGCGTTTGACGTTATCGCAATTTTACCTGATTCGCCTTATAAACAAGCGTTACAAGATCTTGCCTTATTGTCAGTAAAAAGAGAAAGCTAACTAGCCAATAAATCAATTAAATATATGCTTTTTATACTCAAACACATAGTTTCCTGAAACTTTTTGTCATTAGTTTCATATACAATAACTTTAATTTAAGGTAATTATTTATGCTTAAAAGGTTTTGGCCTGTTTTGTTAATTTTTATCTCGATGATTTCAGTGCAAGGCAGTGCCTCAATAGCCAAATATCTGTTTCCTGTATTAGGGCCTGAAGGGATGACAGCTTGGCGATTATTTTTTTCAGCAATTATGCTAATTTTAATATTCAAGCCGTGGCGTAAAACACTGACAAAACAAGCACTAAAATACATTTTTTTATACGGTATTTCAATTGGTTGTATGAATTTAGCGTTTTACAACGCAATCGCAAGAATTCCGCTAGGTATTGCAGTTGCCATTGAACTCACAGGGCCAATTATGGTGGCGATGTGCTCCTCGCGTAAAGTACTTGATTTTATTTGGTTAGGTGTTGCTATTATTGGCTTGGCTATGCTTTTACCCATTGAACAAGCTTCAAGCAATTTAGATCCCAAGGGTATTTTATTTGCGCTATTAGCTGGAAGTGGTTGGGCGTGTTACATCTTATTTGGACGCAAAGCCAGCACTATTTATGGCTCAGCCAGCGTAGCGATTGGATCAGTCATTGCTTCGTGCTTTTTATTTCCTATTGGAATTTGGCAAAGTGGCAGTACCATGTTTTCGTTGGAATTGCTCCCAATGGTTTTTCTGGTCTCATTATTAGCATCAGCAATCCCTTATGGATTAGACATGATTGCACTACCAAAATTACCGGCACAAACATTTAGTACATTAATGAGCTTATCGCCTGTTTTTGCCGCGCTTTCTGGGCTCATTGTTTTGCATGAACAACTAACCCACTACCAGTGCTTAGCCATTATTTTTATTATTACCTCATCAATAGGTACAGTGCTAACTATGAGTCGTCCAGTAAAAATAAAATCGAGTAAACCAAACAATTAAATAATTAAAACCACTATTGCACTATTTATAAGTGCGATAGTGGTTGTACGGCAAGCTATAGTTAACAGTTACTAAGTACTCAGATATAACTCATTTAATTGAAAATTTAGTATTAATGACTTAACGAGGAGGTAATCCCATACCACCGCCCATTAATCCTTTCATTTGGCGCATCATCTTCATCATGCCGCCACCTTTCATTTTTTTCATCATCTTTTGCATATCTTCGAACTGTTTTAACAGCTTGTTGACATCTTGAACCTGAGTTCCCGAACCGTTGGCAATACGGCGTTTACGAGAACCTTTAATGATTTCAGGATTAGCACGCTCTTTTAATGTCATTGAACCAATGATTGCCTCCATTTTGATGGTAATTTTATCATCCATCTGTGCTTTAATATGATCAGGAAGTTGACCAACACCGGGTAATTTAGCTAACAAAGCCCCCATTCCGCCCATATTACGCATCTGTTTTAACTGATCTTGGAAATCGTTAAAATCAAATTTATCACCTTTTTTTAGCTTTTTGGCAATTTTTTTTGCTTTTTCGCGATCGACGTTACTTTGTAATTCTTCAATTAAAGATAGCACATCGCCCATACCTAAAATACGTGAAGCAATGCGATCAGGATAAAATGGCTCTAAAGCGTCTGTCTTTTCACCCATCCCTAAGAATTTAATCGGTTTACCAGTAATGTGGCGAATTGATAACGCTGCACCGCCGCGAGCATCCCCGTCAACTTTTGTTAAAATTACACCAGTAAGCGGTAATGCATCATTAAACGCTTTAGCGGTATTAGCGGCATCTTGCCCTGTCATAGCATCGACCACAAATAGCGTTTCAATTGGATTGACAGCATGATGGAGCGCTTTGATTTCATCCATCATATCGCTATCAACATGCAAACGTCCTGCAGTATCAACAATTAACACATCAAAAAATTGCAATTTAGCATGAGAAATTGCTTTATTAACGATATTGACTGGCTTTTCAGCAATATCAGATGGAAAAACTTCAACATCAATAGCCTTAGCTAACGTTTCGAGCTGTTTAATCGCAGCAGGGCGATAAACATCGGCAGAAACAACCAACACTTTCTTTTTATGTTTTTCTTTTAAAAATTTAGCTAGCTTAGCAACGCTCGTTGTTTTACCTGCCCCTTGCAAACCTGCCATTAAAATCACTGCGGGTGGTTGAGTTGCCAAATTGAGCGAACTATTAACCTCACCCATAGCAGTTGTTAATTCTGCCTGAACTATTTTGATAAATTCTTGACCTGGGGTTAAGCTCTTATTGACATCTAATCCAACAGCCTTTTCTTTAACTTGATTAATAAATTCACGAACTACGGGTAGTGCAACATCTGCCTCAAGTAGTGCCATACGAACATCGCGCAATGCATCTTTGATATTATCTTCAGATAATCTTCCTCGACCACTAATATTGCGGAATGTCTGTGATAAACGGTCGGTTAAATTCTCGAACATATTAACTCTCGTAATAAATGAAAAATTGCCATTATCATATCAGAAAATTTCAATAAGTCCCACGATCATAATTTTGCACTGACTTGACACAAAATTGTGTTCCTGCTGAAATGAGGAAAGAGAAAAAGACGATTCTTAATAATCACAAAGCAGAATAAATTAAAAAGGAGAAAATCGGACATGGCAAAAATAATTAGTACTGATAAAGCGCCAGCAGCTATTGGGCCTTATGTTCAAGCAGTAGATTTAGGTAATATGTTATTTGCCTCAGGACAAATTCCATTAGATCCAACAACTGGTGAAATGCCAACTTGTGTTAAAGAGCAAGCCAAACAAAGTTTAGCTAATGTTAAAGCGATCATCACTGCGGCTGGCTATCAAGTAAGTAATATCGTTAAAACGACTATTTTCTTAGCCGATATCAATGACTTTACTACGGTAAATGCAGTATACGAAGCCTTTTTTATTGAAAATAATGCATCTTTCCCTGCACGTTCTTGCGTACAAGTAGCTCGAATTCCCAAAGATGCCAAAGTCGAAATCGAAGTTATTGCCGCTAAATAAATTTGCTTATCAGATTAGCACCAATGGGTGCTAATTTTTGTCAAAAAGTTTCAGGTAACTATGTGTTTCAGTATAAAATTAATATAAAAACATAATTTTTGGGGTTATTTTGTTCTTTAATTCCTCTTATTAAAAACGGCAATTTTCCAACCAAAAATCAACTTAATTATTTGCTATTAAACTATTATTTAATGATTGATCGCCAATAGAGTTGGTGCAATAATCTACAATTATTTATTATTATTATTATTTGTACCAATTGGATTGTAAAAATGTTTGAAAAAGTAGAGCCGTACGCAGGGGACCCCATCTTATCACTAGTAACTGAATTTATTAATGATAGTCGAGACAACAAAATAAATTTAAGTATTGGTTATTATTATGATGAAAATAGCATAGTGCCTCAACTACAATGTATTAAAACGGCGCGTGATTATATCTATCATCACAACCAAGATGCTCAATTGTATTTACCCATGAGTGGCCTACCAGCTTATTGCCAAGCGATTCAATCTTTATTATTTGGTGAAGATCATTCGGCCTCTAAAGATAAACGTATCGCAACGATACAAACCTTAGGTGGATCGGGGGCTCTTAAAATAGGTGCTGATTTTTTATTTCGCTATTTCCCAAATTCACAAGTATGGGTCAGCGATCCAACTTGGGAAAATCACATCGCCATTTTTAATGGTGCAGGTTTTAAAGTAAACCAATATCCTTACTTTGATGAACAAACATGTGGCGTAAAATTTGAAGCAATGCTTGAAACATTAAATCAACTACCAGCTAAAAGCATAGCCTTGCTACACCCTTGTTGCCATAACCCAACTGGCGCCGATCTAACGCAAGCACAGTGGGATAAAGTAATAGCTGTTTTACAAGCACGAGATCTTATTCCATTTATGGATATTGCTTATCAAGGCTTTGGCAAAGGTATTGAACAAGACGTTTATGCGATTCGAAAAATGGCAGATGTAGGATTGTGTGGATTTGTTAGTAACTCATTTTCGAAAACATTTTCACTTTATGGTGAACGAGTGGGAGGATTATCCGTTTTATGTGATAACAACCAGATCGCTAACCGCGTGTTAGGACAGTTACAAGCAACTGTTCGCCAAAATTATTCAACCCCAGCGGCATATGGCGTGCAGTTAGTGAGTTATGTTTTAAATAATCCAGAACTTAAGGCACAATGGTTAAAAGAAGTCGACTCGATGAGAACTCGCATCGTAACCATGCGATCAACTCTAGTTGAATTATTAAAAAAAGCAGCACCTGATTGTCATTTTGATCATTTAGTAAAACAACAGGGCATGTTCAGTTATACTGGTTTTAGTAAAGAGCAAGTTACACAATTGAAAGATAATTTTGCTATTTATTTGGTGGGTAGCGGAAGAATGTGTGTAGCGGGTTTAAATCACCATAATATCGAACGTGTGGCAGAAGCATTTGCTGCACTAAAACAATCATGTTAATAAAGGAGTGTATTTTTATGTTCCATAAAATGTTAATGTTAATATTAGGTATAGCAATGACAACGCTTATTGTTGGATGTAACACCGTAAAAGGTGTTGGTCAAGATGTCGAATCAGGTGGAAAAGCCATTTCACATACAGCCGAAAAAGTGAGTGATAAAATGTAACTAAGGTTATAGACTGTCTACAAATATTTTAACGTCTTAAATATATTTAGTAAAATGTCACGTATTTTATTTACAGTTACATTATTTTTACTTGTTGGGTGCAGCTCGTTAAACTTTCGAACTGCACCTTTAACTATGGAAAATTGTCAATATTCAAACCTATCAGGTATTGAATTTTTATTAAACCCACTCCCTTCAAATAAACCAATCTATCAGCATGTTTATATTAGCCAGAGTCGAGAAGGCAAACATTTGCCCAGTAGTTATGCAGGAATAAAAGGCAAATTAACCGATCAAATTCTTGTTCGCAATTATCCCAAACAGACATTTTGGCGAACACCAAATTTATTCGAAAGAGCCTCTTTATATGATGATCTTTACATCAGCAAAGCACAAAAAGAAGCGCGTGACCGAAAAGCAAAATTTGTAGTAAGGCAAGCCGTGTTACAAAATTGCCAAATTGTTTATATCGCTATTGATTCTTTAGCTAAAGACATAGATAATCCTTTGCTAATTGAATCTAACGATTTATCAACCATTAAACAGATACAAAAATGAGTGGATGATTTACTCATATATAAAAGTCAGTGTGAGTCAAAAATAAATTTGTTAATGGTTACCGTAGTGAAGTAATTATAGCAACATTATTAGTTAATTTGTTTTAAGGAAATAAAATGACATCAAATTTAGACAATTCAGTGAATGGAAAAATAAAAAAAGCAGTTATCCCTGTTGCAGGTTTGGGAACACGCATGTTACCAGCTACTAAAGCTATCCCCAAAGAGATGCTACCCGTTGTTGATAAGCCACTTATCCAATATGTAGTTAAAGAGTGTATTGCTTCAGGCATAACTGAAATTATATTTGTTACACACTCATCAAAAAACTCAATTGAAAACCATTTTGATACTAGTTTTGAATTAGAAGCTATATTAGAAGCGCGTGTTAAACGCCAATTATTGCAAGAAGTACAAGGTATTTTACCTAGACATGTAACAATAACCAGCATTCGCCAAGGTTTGGCAAAAGGACTTGGTCATGCTGTACTATGCGCCTATCCAATAGTTGGTGATGAACCATTTGCTGTTGTTTTACCTGATGTGATTATTGATGAATACGAAAGTGACCTTGCCAGCGATAATTTAGCCGCAATGATCAAAAATTATCATGAAACTAAACATAGTCAAATCATGGTAGAGCCCGTGCCAAAAGAATTAGTTTCTTCTTACGGTATTGTTGATTGCTGTGGTGAAGAACTATCTGCAGGTAATGTTGCACAAATGTACAGCGTTGTTGAAAAACCATCAGTTGAAGAAGCCCCATCAAACCAATCCGTTGTTGGACGTTATGTTCTATCTGAAAAAATCTGGCCTCTACTTGCCAAAACGCCATTAGGAGCTGGCGGCGAAATTCAATTGACCGACGCAATTGCCATGTTACTTAAAGAAGATCGTGTTGATGCCTATTGCATAAAAGGCCGTAGCCATGACTGTGGTAATAAACTCGGTTATATACAAACATTTGTTCAATACGCAATGCGACACAAGTGTTTAGGTAGCGATGTTACAGCTTGGTTAAAGACGCTTTAGTTTCGAGTTTAGGGGCAGTTAGGTTTCGGACATTTTAACCAATAATGTTGATTACGTTCAAGTTGTGGCAATTCTCTACAAAATTCCTAATGCCTCAGCAAACATTCTTATTTAGTGTTCTAACTTTGCTTAGTTAGCATCGCATTGTAATGCTGGAAAAAGACAGTCATATTCACACCTTTCTGCATTGTGAAGATTGTTGTTCTTTCTATAAAAATTTCAGATAATTCATTGATTATAATTTTCTTATTGAGTAAATTTTAATAAAAACAATTAGCCATAAATTATTTTTATTATAAAAAAGATATAATTCAGCATAACTTATTTATATAGTTATTATTGTCAAATTTGATACTAATTAAAAACACTTATTATATCCATAACGCTTTTTGATTAAAGATTCTCACTAAAATTTCGGGTATAATTCAGATAAAATTTTGATTATGGACATAACGCTTATGCCACATGCAACTAAACCTTTAAATATTATTTTTGCAGGTACACCCGATTTTGCTGCAACTCATTTAAAGGCTCTGATTAACTCACGCCATAATGTAATTGCTGTTTTTACGCAACCAGATCGCCCTGCAGGTCGTGGTAATAAATTAACAGCAAGCCCTGTTAAACAATTAGCTGTTGAGCATAATATTCCTGTTTATCAACCAGCAACGCTTAAATCCGAAGAAAATCAAAAAATTATTGCTGAATTAAATGCTGACATTATGGTTGTTGTTGCTTATGGACTTATTTTGCCACAAGCTGTACTTGGTATACCTAGGTTAGGTTGCTTAAATGTGCATGGTTCATTACTACCACGCTGGCGTGGCGCAGCCCCTATTCAGCGTGCTTGCTGGGCAGGCGATCAAGAAACAGGAATTACCATTATGCAGATGGATGCAGGCCTTGATACGGGTGATATGCTTTATAAGCTTACCTGTCCTATTGAGCAATCCGATACTAGCGCATCACTGTATGAGAAACTCGCAAAGCTCGGTCCCCAAGGCTTGCTTGATACATTAGAGTTAATCACTGAAGGAAAAATCCAACCTGAAAAACAAGGTGAGGCGCAAGCAACCTATGCTGAAAAGCTGTCAAAACAGGAAGCTAAACTTGATTGGAATTTGCCTGCCGTGCAACTTGAGCGTTGCGTTCGAGCTTTTAACCCATGGCCAGTGAGTTATTTTGAGATTAATGGTGAGCCAGTAAAAGTATGGCAAGCCCATGTGGTAAAAATGGATTCAAAACAGCCGGCTGGCACAATTTTGCAAGCCAATAAAAATGGCATTTGTATTGCAACCAGCAACGGCGCATTGAATATGATACTTTTGCAACCTGCTGGGAAAAAACCGATGCCTGCCCAAGATTTGTTAAACTCACGCAAGGCTTGGTTTACAGTTGGCGAAAAACTAAATACACTTTAATCAAATATATTAAATTACAGGATGATATATCCTGTAATTGTTATCTCTTTTTAGCCAATAAGGTTGCAAACCTTAATTTAATTCGGTTTCCATGTATATCTGTTTTATGCAATTGTCCAATATCTTCGTTATATTTTAGTATTTCCCAATCTTGGTAATATTGGTGCAACTCGTTTTCTTTAAAAGTAAATGAAAACCCAACAGAGCAAGGATAATCAGACGTAGACATGGCGGTGACAATTAAATTATATCCCCCTGATTTGGTCATTTTTTGCATGTTATTAATAATAGCTGGAATTCTTTCGGGTTGTAAAAACATCATGACAACGGTCGAAAAAATAAAATCATATTCGCCCGGTAAATTTGCTTGATTGATATCGTAAACCATTGCATTAATGTGCTTAAGGTTATCATCATTAATGATTTTTTGTAAGTTTTCAATACTGAGTTCTGATTTATCAATCGCGGTAACATCAAAGCCTTGTAACTGCAAGTAGAGTGAATTACGACCTGAACCACAACCTAAATCCAATGCCTTTCCTGTTTGGATAATCTTTGTTGCGCTAATTACCTCGGAGTGGGTTTTGGTCATTTGGTATTTTTTTGAGTATAATCCTCAGGCACACAATAAAATGCTAACTGGCACTGTAAGTCATCTGATATTTCGGCTATACGGTGCCATTGCTGTGGCAATATAAATGGCGGTTGCTGCTGAGTATCAAAACAATGCTTAGTAATCACTTCGCCTTGTTCGGTTAACATTTCAAAACCAATACTTCCTTTTAAAATTTCTAACTTGGCCCATGTACCAATTTGAGTATTATGCTTTTGACGCAACAACGCAGGTAATGTATCAGCATTCCAAATAGGCAATGTTTTGTAACAAACTAAATTATTCAAATTGATACCTCCTATAAAAAAACAATAGTTGACTATTATAGTAGGATATTAATATGGTAAACAATCATTTATTTTAGGCAATAAAATAAAAACCTATCAACGAAAATAAATTTATAGTAGCGAAGTTGGCTTGATCAACATATAATCGTCACCATCCTAGACTATATAGTGAAAATTAGAGGAATAATTTATGGGATTTTTAACAGGTAAACGTATACTCGTTACTGGTGTTGCAAGTAATCGTTCAATTGCTTACGGTATTGCACAAGCAATGCATCGTGAAGGCGCTGAACTCGCTTTTACTTACCAAAATGATAAATTAAAAACACGCGTTGAAGAGTTTGCCGCTGATTTTGGTTCTAAAATCGTTTTACCTTGCGATGTTGCTCATGATGAAAGCATCTCTGAACTATTTTCTGAACTTGCAAAAACTTGGGATAAATTTGATGGTTTTGTTCATGCTATTGCTTTCGCACCAGGTGATCAATTAGATGGCGATTATGTTAATGCCGTTACCCGTGAAGGTTTTGCTATTGCTCACGATATTAGCTCTTATAGCTTCGTTGCTATGGCTAAGGCATGTCGTTCAATGCTAAATCCAAATTCAGCATTAGTGACACTTTCTTATCTTGGTGCTGAGCGTGCAATCCCTAACTATAATGTAATGGGACTTGCTAAAGCCTCACTAGAAGCAAATGTGCGTTATATGGCAAATGCTATGGGTCCTGAAGGTGTCCGTGTTAATGCAATTTCAGCAGGTCCTATTCGTACGCTGGCGGCATCGGGTATTAAAGATTTCAAAAAAATGTTATCTCACTGTGAATCAGTAACACCAATCCGTCGCACTGTGACAACCGAAGATGTGGGTAATTCAGCGGCATTTTTATGTTCAGATTTAGCATCAGGTATTACAGGTGAAGTCATTCATGTTGACGGTGGATTTAGCATCGCTGCGATGAATGAATTAGAACTTAAATAAGCTGTTCTCAGTGTATATGAAAAAGGCGCTAAACCTTAAATGTTTGCGCCTTTTTTATTTTATTTTTTTGGTAAGTTTTGAACAAAAATATAAAATTTAGAATACTTATACTCTTTTTTCCGTTAAAATCTAATGTAATTTGCTCAATAAAAGTTTGTTGGAGAAAAAATGAAAATAGCAAAAAATACAGTGGTTAGTTTAGCATACCAAGTTCGCACTAAAGACGGTGTTTTAGTTGATGAAGCAACTACGGCAGCGCCATTAGAATATTTACATGGCGCAGGTAACTTGCTACAAGATCTTGAGAACGCATTAGATGGTCACCAAATTGGCGACAAATTTGACGTTGAGCTAATTAATGCTTACGGGGATTTTAATGATGCTCTTGTACAAAATGTTCCTCGTGACGTTTTTGTTGGTGTAGATGAACTTGAAGTTGGTATGCGATTTTTTGCTGATACCGAGCATGGTTCTTTACCCGTTGAAATCACCGCTATCGATGGCGATACCATCACTATTGATGGAAACCATATGTTAGCTGGACAAGATTTACAATTTAACGTTGAAGTATTGGCTATTCGTGAAGCTACTGAAGATGAAATTGCTCACGGGCATATTCATGGTGAGCATGGTCATGATCACGGACTTGGCGGTTGTGGCTGTGGTGGACATTCTCATGAAGACGAAGATGATGAAAACACAGGCTGCTGTGGCGGTGGCCATGGTGGCTGCGGTTGTCACTAATTCTTAATTAATTCAAATTAAATTTTAAAAGTGCTCTATAGCGCTTTTTATTTACTTCTGTTTTGTGTTTTTGCTTAATAAGTTGTGAAACAACTCCCAATATTTTAAATTATCATTTTGCTTTGCTAATTTTTCCTTTAATAATCTCTATTTTACAATTATTGGGATCTGCAACTATGTCTTCACAACCAATAGTATTAATGCCACGTGAGAAGCTTTTAAAATTTGGCGTTGAAGCACTCAGTGATGCAGAATTACTTGCTCTTTTTTTACGCACTGGTACTCGAGATTTGCCTGTTTTGGAACTGTCACAAAAGCTATTAAATGAGTTTGGTTCTTTTTATAATTTAATTAATGCAAGCCATAGTGATTTTTGCAAGAAGAAAGGATTGGGAACAGCTAAATATACACAATTGAAAGCAGTTGTTGAACTTTCTTATAGATATTTAAAAGTTAAAATGACTACCGATAATTTTTTGACATCGTCATCTTTGACACATCACTATTTAGCTAGTCGATTGGCTAATAAAGATCGTGAAGTTTTTATGGTTATTTTTTTAGATAATCAAAATCACGTCATAGCATCAGAAGATATGTTTGTCGGTACCTATAATTGTGTTGAAGTCCACCCAAGAGAAGTTGTTAGGCGAGCATTACAACATAACGCAGCTGCATTGATTCTAGCTCATAATCATCCTTCAGGTGTGGCAGAACCTAGTCAGGCAGATCGTCATCTTACACAAAAAATAGAAGAAGTTTGTGAATTGGTTGATATTCGAGTCATAGATCATATTGTTATAGGTAAAGGTGAATATGTCTCTTTTGCAGAGCATGGATGGATTTCGTAGCTATTTTTACATACAATGTAATTTAATTAACTAATCTATTGAATTTATTTTATGAACCAGCAATTAGAATTACTTGAAACCAAAGTAGCTTTTCAAGATATCACCATCGAAGAACTCAATCAAATGGTAACTAATCTTCAAGCTGATGTTAGCAAATTAAAAGAGCAATTGACGTTATTGTCTCAAAAACTACAAGCAACACAACCTCCAAATATTGCTAATTTATCTGAAGAAATACCACCACCTCACTATTAATTGTATTTATGAGGTAAATAACTGTTGTTAACAATTATTTATTTATTTAATAATTTTGTCTTGATCTCTTTTAGTTTTTAACTAACTTTAACTAAAGTTAGTAATTTGAGTTTTCAAATATAGTAAACATAAAATAAAAAACCGGCATATAGCCGGTTTTAATACACAATGATTTATTATTATTCAGCTGATGCTGCTTCTTCTACTGCAGGACGATCAACTAATTCAATATAAGCCATTGGAGCATTATCTCCATCACGGAAACCACATTTTAAAATACGTACATAACCGCCAGGACGGGTAGCAAAACGTGGACCTAAATCTGAAAATAATTTTTTAACTGTATCTTTATCACGGATACGAGCAAAAGCCAGACGGCGATTAGCTACGCTATCGCTTTTGGCTAGCGTAATTAACGGTTCAACAACACGACGCAACTCTTTTGCTTTAGGCAATGTAGTTTTGATGATTTCATGTTCAACAAGTGAACTTGTCATGTTACGAAACATTGCTTGACGATGGCTGCTATTTCGGTTCAGTTGACGACCACTTTTACGATGGCGCATAACTTTATCCTTCTTATATAAATTTTATCTTAGTCTTCAACAATACTTGCTGGTGGCCAATTCTCAAGACGCATGCCTAAAGATAAACCACGAGACGCGAGCACGTCCTTAATTTCAGTAAGTGATTTCTTACCAAGATTAGGGGTTTTAAGTAACTCAACTTCGGTACGTTGTACTAAATCACCAATATAATGAACTGCTTCTGCTTTTAAGCAATTAGCAGACCGAACAGTTAACTCCAAATCATCTACTGGACGTAAAAGGATTGGATCAAATTCCGGTTTATCTTCTTTAACTTCTGGTTGACGTACATCTCGTAAATCAACGAAAGCTTCAAGTTGTTCAGCCAAAATAGTTGATGCACGACGAATAGATTCTTCTGGATCGATAGTACCATTAGTTTCCATATCGATAACAAGTTTATCTAAATCCGTACGTTGTTCCACACGAGCAGCATCAACAGAATATGCAATGCGCTCTACAGGGCTATAACATGCGTCAACTAACAGACGACCGATTGGTCGTTCTTCATCTTCTGACTTAACGCGAGCAGAAGCAGGGACATAACCACGTCCTCGTTGTACACGAATACGCATACTAATTGAAGCATTGGCATCAGTAAGATGACAAATCACTAAATCAGGATTAACAATTTCAACATCACCATCATGAGTGATATCAGATGCTGTTACTGCACCTATGCCCGATTTATTTAAAGTCAGCATAACATCATCTTTCGTATGTACACGCACTGCTAATTTTTTTAAATTAAGCAGAATATCAAGTACATCTTCTTGAACACCTTCTTTAGTACTGTACTCATGCAGAACACCGTCAATTTCAACTTCGGTTACTGCATATCCCGGCATAGATGATAATAAAATGCGGCGTAGTGCATTACCTAAAGTATGGCCAAAACCACGTTCTAGTGGCTCTAAAGTCACTTTAGCATGTGTTTGGCTATATTGAACAACATCAACTAGGTGAGGTTTTAAAAACTCTGTTACAGAACCCTGCATTATGTCCTCTCTTAAGTGCTAAACTTTACTTAGAGTAAAGTTCGACGATCAAATGTTCGTTGATATCAGCAGATAAATCTGAACGTTCTGGTAAGCGTTTAAATACACCTTCCATTTTGCTAGCATCAACTTCTAACCATGTTGGTTTTTCACGTTGTTCAGCTAACTCTAAAGCGGCTTTAATACGTGCTTGTTTTTTTGATTTTTCGCGAACACTAATCACATCTTCAGGTGAAACTTGATAAGATGCAATATTCACAACACGACCATTAACAAGAACAGCTTTATGACTAACTAATTGACGAGCTTCAGCACGAGTTGCACCAAATCCCATGCGATAAACAACGTTATCTAAGCGACGTTCTAAAAGACCAAGTAGGTTTTCACCAGTATTGCCTTTAATGCGAGCAGCGCTTTTGTAGTAATTACGGAATTGACGTTCTAAAATTCCATAAATACGTCTAACTTTTTGCTTTTCACGTAACTGAACACCATAATCTGATAAACGCGGTTTACGCGCACCATGTTGTCCAGGAGCTTGTTCTAATTTACATTTACTATCAATCGCTCGGACGCCAGATTTAAGGAATAAATCTGTACCTTCACGACGACTTAATTTGAGTTTTGGTCCCAAATATCTTGCCATTTTATTTCTCCAATAATCCTAAACATTCAATGTTTAAAAAATTAAACACGACGTTTCTTTGGTGGACGACAACCGTTATGAGGAATCGGAGTAACATCAGTAATGTTAGTGATGCGATAACCCGCTGCATTTAATGCACGAATTGTTGACTCACGACCAGGACCAGGTCCTTTTACCATAACTTCCAGATTCTTAATTCCGTAATCTTTGACAGCTTCAGCACAACGTTCTGCGGCCACTTGAGCTGCAAAAGGAGTTGATTTACGAGAGCCACGGAAACCAGAACCACCAGCGGTTGCCCAACCTAACGCATTACCTTGACGATCGGTAATAGTTACGATTGTATTGTTGAATGATGCATGAATATGAGCTATACCATCAGAAACTTGCTTTTTTACACGTTTACGTGTACGAACAGGTGTCTTTGCCATTTAATTATACCTCAATTATTTCTTGATTGGCTTACGCGGTCCCTTACGGGTACGAGCGTTAGTCTTTGTGCGTTGACCGCGAACAGGAAGTCCACGACGGTGACGCATTCCACGATAACAACCAAGGTCTAATAAACGCTTGATACTCATAGTTACTTCTCGGCGTAAATCACCTTCAACAGTGAATTTAGCGACTTGTTCACGTAACTTTTCAATCTGATCTTCAGATAGTTCTCTGATCTTAACATGTTCAGGAATACCTGCTTCAGCACAAATTGTCTTAGCGCGAGTATTTCCGATACCATAAATTGCTTGTAAAGCAATTACAGCATGTTGTTGATCAGGAATGTTAATGCCTGCTATACGGGCCACTATGCACTCCTTTATTGTTAATGTTTAGCAAATTCACCATACTGAAAAGCCCGTTTTCAGGATACTCAAACAGTGAATTTACAAATAAATCTAGGCTGGCTATTCTAGCCAGCTTTACTATACTTTGGCAAGAAAAATATGCAAAAGCCCAACCTTCCAGTTAAATAAATTAACCTTGACGTTGTTTGTGTTTACCTTCAACGCAAATAACACGAACGATGCCATTACGTTTAATGATTTTACAATTTCTGCATAATTTCTTGACTGAAGCACGAACTTTCATTTTTTTCTCCGTAACTTCTGGCTAACTTATCGGCCATAGCCTTTAAGGTTCGCTTTCTTTAACACTGACTCATAACGATTTGGCATCATTAAAGTCTGTACTTGTGCCATAAAATCCATGATTACAACAACAACAATTAATAATGATGTTCCACCAAATTGAACTGGAACTTTCATTGCGCTTGTCATAAACATTGGAACCAAACATACAAAAGTAATGTAGATTGCACCAATTAGCGTCAAACGAGTCATTACCTTGTCAATATACTTAGATGTTTGTTCACCTGGACGGATACCTGGAATAAATGCACCAGATTTTTTAAGCTGATCTGCTGTCTCTCTTGGGTTAAAAACCAACGCTGTATAGAAAAAACAAAAGAAGATAATTGCCACCGCAAAAAAGATTATGTATAACGGTTGATCATGGCCAAAATATTGACTAATAAGTACAATAAAATATCTCCATCCTGTACCATCTCCTTGGAACCAAGAAGCCATCATTGATGGTAACATAGCAATTGTAGAGGCAAATATCGCAGGAATAACCCCAGCCATATTAATCTTTAATGGTAAGTGTGTACTTTGTGCTGCATAAACACGACGACCTTGTTGTCGTTGGGCATAGTTAACAACAATTCGTCGCTGACCACGTTCAACAAATACAACAAAATAAGTTACACCAACCACTAATGCAGCAACAACCAATAATAAAATCGGATGCAATGAACCAGAACGAGCTTGTTCAATTG
This sequence comes from Gilliamella sp. BG7, assembly GCF_046635565.1. NCBI lineage: Bacteria > Pseudomonadati > Pseudomonadota > Gammaproteobacteria > Orbales > Orbaceae > Gilliamella > Gilliamella sp. BG7. Next base: position 103,949 of record NZ_JBIDFB010000003.1, read on the forward strand.
TTTCATAAATAGCATGAGGGAGACTCGCCACGATACCAGCAAAGATAATGATTGAAATACCATTACCTACACCTCGCTCAGTGATCTGCTCACCCAACCACATTAGAAACATAGTGCCAGTAACTAAGCTAACCGATGCGATAAAATAGAAAGAAAATCCTGGATTAATCACTACATTTTCATAATCAGGAATATTAGGTAAACCAGTCGAAATACCAACAGCCTGTATTATTGCTAAAGCAAGTGTGCCATAGCGAGTGTACTGACTAATTTTTTTACGACCAGACTCACCTTCTTTCTTCAATTCAGCTAACTTAGGGCTAATTGCCGTTAATAACTGCACAATAATTGATGCCGAAATATAAGGCATTATCCCTAATGCAAAAATTGAAGCACGGCTTAAAGCACCACCAGAGAACATATTGAACATACCAACAATACCGTTTGACGATGCTTTTGTTAGTAAGTCCGATAAAGCTTTAGTATCAATACCAGGAACCGGAATATAAGAACCGAGACGAAAAACAATAAGCGCTAAAAGCACAAACATTAAGCGTCTTTTAAGCTCACCACTACCGCCTCGTGTACTTTGAAAATCTAATCCTGGTTGCTTTGCCATTTTTCTAATTATTCCTCAATTTTTCCGCCAGCAGCTTCAATTGCAGCTCTAGCACCTTTAGTTACTCGAATACCGCGAACAGTTACTGGTTTAGTTACTTCACCAGATAACATGATTTTTGCATATTCGATATGTGAATTAATCACATTTGCAACTTTTAAGCTATTTAGGTCAACAATATCGCCTTCGACTTTCATTAAATCTGAAAGACGAACTTGAGCTGTAACTTGAGCTTTACGTGAGGTAAAACCAAATTTTGGTAAACGACGATATAAAGGCATTTGACCACCTTCAAAGCCGCGACGAACGCCACCACCTGAACGAGATTTTTGACCTTTAATACCACGAGTACCAGTTTTACCTAATCCTGAACCGATGCCTCGGCCCAGACGTTTTGGTGCATGCTTTGAACCTTCAGCAGGAGATAAAGTATTTAAACGCATTACTATTACTCCTCTACTTTAACCATGTAATAAACTTGGTTTACCATACCACGAATTGCAGGAGTATCCTCACGCTCAACAGTATGACCAATACGACGTAATCCTAGACCTACTAATGTTGCTTTATGCTTCGGTAGACGGCCTATAGAACTACGAGTTTGTGTAATTTTAATTGTTTTTGCCATGGTTAATTACCCCAAAATCTCTTCGACGGTTTTACCACGTTTAGCAGCAACCATTTCTGGTGATTTCATACTTTCTAAGCCATCAATAGTTGCACGAACCACATTAATTGGGTTAGTAGAACCATATGCTTTAGCTAGAACGTTACGAACTCCAGCAACTTCTAAAACTGCACGCATTGCACCACCGGCAATAATACCAGTACCTTCTGATGCTGGTTGCATATAAACACGAGAACCTGTGTGAGCACCTTTAACTGGATGCTGTAAAGTATCGTTATTTAAAGCAACATTGATCATATTGCGACGTGCTTTTTCCATTGCTTTTTGGATTGCTGCTGGCACTTCACGTGCTTTACCATATCCAAAACCTACGCGGCCATTACCGTCACCAACAACTGTTAGTGCAGAAAAACTAAAAATACGACCACCTTTTACGGTTTTAGAAACTCGGTTAACTGCGATTAGTTTTTCCTGCAGTTCACCAGCTTGTTTCTCGATGTTTGACATCTTTAACTCCTACCTTAGAACTGTAGGCCAGCTTCGCGAGCAGCATCTGCTAGCGCCTGAACTCGACCATGATATTGGAAACCTGAACGATCAAAAGAAACTTCTTTGATATCTTTCGCTAACGCACGTTCAGCAATTGCTTTACCAACCACTGCAGCTGCGTCTTTGTTTCCAGTGTATTTTAAACTTTCACTGATAGCTTTTTCTAATGTAGAAGCGGCTGCCAGTACTTCTGATCCGTTTGGTGCGATAATCTGCGCATAAATATGACGCGGAGTGCGGTGAACCACTAAGCGAGTCGCAAGTAGTTCATGCATCTTGCGACGCGCTTTAGTTGCACGACGGATACGAGCTGATTTCTTATCCATAGTGTTACCTTACTTTTTCTTAGCTTCTTTAGTACGCACAACTTCATCTGCGTAACGAACACCTTTACCTTTATAAGGCTCAGGACGACGATAAGCACGGATATCAGCAGATACTTGTCCAATTAATTGCTTATCAGTACTTTTTAGTACGATTTCAGTTTGAGAAGGACATTCAGCTGTTACACCTGCAGGTAATTGATGTTCAATTGGATGTGAATATCCAAGAGATAAACTAATTACATTACCTTTTACTTGTGCACGATAACCGACACCAACTAACTGAAGTTTTTTTGTAAAACCTTCAGTAACACCAATAACCATTGAATTAATCAAAGCACGTGCAGTCCCAGCTTGAGCCCAAGCATCTGCAAAACCATCACGAGGAGCAAATTTAATTTCTCCTTCTTCTTGATTAATCACAACAGCATTATTTATTGTGCGAGATAATTCGCCATTTTTACCTTTAATCGTAATTACCTGACCATTGAGTTTTACCTCTACGCCAGCAGGAACAACGACAGGTGCTTTTGCAACACGAGACATTCTTTTCTCCCTTAAGCTACGTAGCAGATAATTTCACCACCAAGACCTGCTTGGCGTGCTGCACGATCAGTCATAACACCTTTAGAAGTAGAAACAACTGCGATACCTAGTCCAGCCATAACTTTCGGCAATTCATCTTTACGCTTATAAATACGTAAACCTGGACGGCTAACACGTTTGATACTTTCTACAACAGCTTTACCTTGGAAATATTTTAAAGTAATTTCCAGTTCTGGCTTAGTGTCACCAACAACTTTAAAGTCCCCAATATAACCTTCTTCTTTTAGCACATTGGCAATTGCCACTTTTAGCTTAGAGGAAGGCATGGTGACTGCAACTTTATTCGCAGATTGACCATTACGAATACGGGTCAACATATCTGCTATAGGATCTTGCATGCTCATCTATAACACTCCCCTGATTACCAACTTGCCTTTTTAAGACCAGGAATCTCACCACGCATGGCTGACTCACGAACCTTAATACGGCTTAAACCAAACTTACGAAGGACGCCATGAGGACGACCAGTTTGACGACAACGACGACGTTGACGTGATGGACTAGAATCACGAGGAAGCGTTTGCAATTTAAGCACTGCATTCCAACGATCTTCATCTGATGCATTAAGATCAGAGATAATCGCTTTTAATTCTTGACGCTTTGCAAAATATTTTTCTGCTAGCTTTACGCGTTTCTTATCGCGTTCAATCATTGATTGTTTAGCCATTATGCCCTACCTTACTTACGAAATGGGAAGTTAAAGGCAGATAATAAAGCTCGGCCTTCTTCATCTGATTGTGCAGTAGTGGTGATAGTAATATCTAAACCACGAACACGATCAACTTTGTCATAATCGATTTCAGGGAAAACGATTTGCTCACGAACACCCATGCTATAGTTGCCACGACCATCAAAAGATTTTGCGCTTAAACCACGAAAATCTCGAGTCCGAGGAAGAGCAATATAAACTAGACGTTCAAAAAATTCCCACATACGTTCGCCACGTAAAGTGACTTTACAACCAATAGGATACCCTTGACGGATTTTAAAACCAGCAACTGATTTGCGTGCTTTAGTGACTAGTGGTTTTTGACCACTGATTGCTGCTAAATCTGCAACAGCATTATCTAATAATTTCTTATCAGTAATTGCTTCACCCACACCCATATTCAAGGTGATCTTTTCGATCCGAGGGACTTGCATGACAGATTTGTAGCCAAACTGTTCTTGCAGTTTATTTACTACCTGTGCTTTGTAGTAATCATGCAGTTTCGCCATCGTACACTCCAAATTACTTAATTGATTAATTCATTAGTAGACTTATAAAAACGGACTTTTTTACCGTCTTCAATACGAAAGCCTACGCGGTCTGCTTTGCCAGTAGCAGGATTGAAAATTGCCACATTAGAAACATTGATAGCTGCTTCTTTTTCAACAATTCCACCTTCTTGATTTAATGCAGGCACTGGTTTTTGATGTTTTTTCACCAAATTGATACCTTCAACAATCACTTTGCCTGTAGACAAAACACTCTTTACTTTACCGCGTTTACCTTTATCTTTACCTGTTAACACGATAACTTCATCTTCTCGACGGATTTTCGCTGCCATTACCCGCTCCTTACAGTACTTCTGGTGCTAATGAAATGATCTTCATAAACTTCTCAGAGCGAAGTTCACGAGTGACCGGTCCAAAAATACGCGTACCAATCGGTTGCTCACTGTTATTATTTAAAATAACACAAGCGTTACGATCGAAACGAATGACAGATCCATCAGGGCGACGAACACCTTTTCTAGTTCGCACAACAACAGCTTTAAGTACATCACCTTTTTTGACTTTACCACGTGGAATTGCTTCTTTAATGGTAACTTTGATGATATCGCCTACTGCTGCATAACGACGGTGCGATCCACCGAGAACCTTGATACACATTACGCTACGTGCGCCAGAGTTATCGGCAACATCTAGCCTAGTCTGTTCTTGGATCATTTTAATGCTCCGTATAAATTAATTATTGTCTAATCTACCTTCATCCACCTCAACTACCATGGATAAGAATAGACAACCAAAAACCCACTTACGTGAGTGGCGTATAGTATAACACCACTCAAATAAAATGGATAGCATATAATAAACGACCGTTGAGCCGTTTATTATATTATGCACATTTTTTAATCAAAAAAGATTAAATAACTGCTTTTTCAACGATTCGAACAAGAGTCCAAGATTTAGTTTTTGATAATGGACGACACTCTTTAATTTCAACAGTATCACCAATACCACACTCGTTGTTTTCATCATGTACATGCAATTTAGTCGTACGTTTAATGAATTTACCATATAACGGATGCTTCACTTTACGTTCAATAGCTACAGTAATAGATTTATCCATTTTGTCGCTAATAACACGACCTTGCTGAGTACGAATTTTTACTTCAGTAGTCATATTACGCACCCGCCTTTTCAGTTAATAATGTTTTAACTCGTGCAATATTACGACGCACTTGGTTTAACATATGAGTCTGTGTTAACTGACCTCCAACTAATTGCATACGTAAGTTAAATTGCTCACGTAATAAATTAAGAAGTTCAGTATTTAACTCTTCAACGCTTTTTTCGCGTAGCTCTTTTGCTTTCATTTACATCACCGTCTTAATCACAAAGGTGGTTTTAATTGGCAGTTTTGCAGCTGCCAACGCAAATGCTTCACGAGCAACTTCTTCCGGTACACCGTCCATTTCATAAAGGACTTTACCTGGTTGAATCTGAGCAACCCAGTATTCAACGTTACCCTTACCTTTACCCATACGCACTGCAAGTGGTTTTTCAGTAATCGGTTTATCAGGAAAAACTCGAATCCAGATTTTACCTTGACGCTTAACTGCACGAGTCATTGCACGACGTGCTGCTTCGATCTGGCGCGCAGTCAAACGACCACGACCTACAGCCTTAAGACCGAATGTACCGAAACTAACATCAGTACTTACAGCAAGACCACGATTGCGGCCCTTGTGCACTTTACGGAATTTTGTACGCTTTGGTTGTAACATCAGCGACGCTCCTTATTGTTTTCGGCCTTTTCGCTGCTTTTTCGGTTGAGCAGCAGGTTGTTTTTCTGCTTGTTCAACGGCAGCCATACCACCAAGGATCTCACCTTTGAAGATCCACACTTTAACACCAATAATACCATAGGTAGTTAATGCTTCAGATAAACCATAGTCAATATCAGCTCGTAATGTATGTAAAGGTACACGACCTTCACGATACCATTCGCTACGAGCAATTTCAGCACCGCCTAAACGACCACTTACTTCGACTTTGATACCTTTAGCACCCGCCTTCATTGCATTTTGAACCGCACGTTTCATAGCACGACGGAACATAACACGGCGTTCTAACTGAGAAGTAATGCTATCAGCAACTAATTTAGCATCAAGTTCTGGTTTACGAACTTCAGCAATATTAATTTGTACTGCAACATCACGTTTTTCTCTTTTGTCTTTATATTTATTGACAATAGAAGCTACGGCATTACGTAATTTTTCAACGTCCTCGCCTTTTTTACCAATCACGATACCCGGACGAGCAGTGTGAATAGTAATACGAACGTTAGTTTCTGCTGAACGGTCGATCACAATCTTAGAGATTGACGCTTGAGATAATTCTTTATTTAAGAATTGACGCACTCTAAAATCACTTTCTAAATTATCAGCGAATGTCTTTGTACCCGAATACCATGTAGATGTCCAAGGCTTGACAATGCCTAATCGGATACCATTTGGATTTACTTTTTGACCCATTGCTATTCTCCAGCCTAGCGATCTGAAACGATCACGGTGATGTGACTCGTACGCTTCAAAATTCGATCTGCACGACCTTTCGCACGAGGCATAATACGCTTCATGGTTGGGCCTTCATCTACGAAAATCTTCGCAACTTTTAGATCATCAATATCAGCACCATCGTTATGCTCTGCATTAGCAATAGCAGACTCTAGTACTTTTTTAACAAGTACAGCCGCTTTTTTATTGGTGTACGTTAAAATATCTAGTGCCTGAGACACATTCTTACCGCGAACAAGATCTGCAACTAAGCGAACTTTTTGTGCAGAAGAACGAGCGTGGCGGTACTTTGCAATTGTTTCCATCTCTTTCTCCTACTTATTTCTTCTTAGCTTTCTTATCAGCCGCGTGGCCGCGATAAGTACGAGTCGGCGCGAATTCACCCAATTTATGACCAACCATTTCGTCGGAAACATAAACTGGAACGTGCTGACGACCATTATGGACAGCGATGGTCAAACCGATCATGTTAGGAAAGATCGTTGAACGACGGGACCAAGTACGAATTGGTTTCTTGTCCCCGCTTTCCACCGCTTTCTCTACCTTCTTCAGCAAGTGTAGGTCAATAAAAGGACCCTTCTTGAGAGAACGTGGCATAGCTAATCCTCTATATTAATTATTTCTTATTGCGACGGCGAACAATATACTTATCAGTACGTTTGTTGCTACGCGTTTTCAATCCTTTGGCTTTTTGACCCCATGGAGACACAGGATGTTTACCAAAGTTACGACCTTCACCACCACCATGTGGATGGTCTACCGGGTTCATTGCTGTACCACGAACAGTAGGACGAACACCACGCCAACGCGTTGCACCCGCTTTACCTAATACGCGAAGCATATGCTCTGAATTACCAACTTCACCAATAGTGGCACGACAATCAGATAATACTTTACGCATTTCACCTGAACGTAGACGTAATGTTACATAAGCACCATCACGCGCAACGATTTGAACATAACTACCAGCAGAGCGAGCAAGCTGTCCGCCTTTACCTGGTTTCATTTCAATATTATGCACGGTAGAACCGACTGGAATATTGCGCATTGGTAAACAGTTACCTGTTTTAATTGCTGCATCAACACCAGATTGGATCTGATCACCTGCTTTTAAGCCTTTAGGCGCTAAAATATAACGGCGTTCACCGTCTTTATATAAAACCAATGCAATATTTGCACTACGGTTTGGATCATATTCCAAACGTTCAACAACTGCTGGAATACCATCTTTATTACGCTTAAAGTCGACAATACGATAATGTTGTTTATGACCACCACCAATATGACGGGTAGTGATACGACCATTATTATTGCGACCACCAGTTTTGCTTTTTGAATCAAGCAACGGTGCATAAGGTTTACCTTTATGCAACTCTGGGTTAACCACTTTAACAACGTGGCGACGACCCGGAGATGTAGGTTTACACTTAACAACTGCCATTGTTCTTACTCCTCCGAATTACTCAGCGACGCCAGCAAGGTCTAAATTTTGACCTTCTGCTAAAGTAACGTAAGCTTTTTTCCAGTCGCTACGGCGACCGATTTGTTGACCACGACGTTTAACTTTACCTTTAACAACAAGTGTATTAACGTCATCTACTTTAACTTCAAATAGTTGTTCAACTGCGGCTTTAATCTCTCTCTTAGTAGCATCTTTAGCAACTTTCAATACTAATGTATTTGTTTTTTCCATTGAAATAGATGCTTTTTCAGAAACATGTGGTGCTCGCAGGACTTTAAGCAGACGCTCTTCACGAATCATGCTAACATCTCCTCTACTTGTTTAACGGCATCAACTGTGATAACCACTTTGTCAAATGCAATCAAACTAACTGGATCAATACCTGCCACATCACGCACATCAACTTTATGTAAGTTACGTGCTGCTAAGAAAAGATTTTCATCAACTTCAGAAGCGATAATAAGAACATCATTAAGATTCATATCGTTTAATTTCTGAGTTAATAATTTAGTCTTAGGTGCTTCAACAGTAAATGTTTCAACCACAACTAAACGTTCTTGACGCACTAATTCAGAGAAAATACTCTTTAATGCACCACGATACATTTTACGGTTAACTTTTTGGCTATGATCTTGTGGTTTTGCTGCAAATGTTACACCACCACTGCGCCAGATTGGGCTCTTAATTGAACCTGAACGAGCACGACCGGTACCTTTTTGACGCCATGGTTTTTTACCTGAACCAGCGATTTCTGCACGAGTTTTTTGTGCGCGAGAACCTTGACGAGCAGCAGATGCATAAGCAACAACTACTTGATGAACTAACGCTTCATTAAACTCACGTCCGAAGGTAGTTTCGGAAACAGAAAGCGCTTTCGCGTCTTTTACTACTAATTCCATCTCTATCTCCTCGACGTTAAGCCTTGATTGCCGGTTTAACAATTACGTCACTATTGATTGCGCCAGGAACTGCACCTTTAATTAATAAAAGATTACGTTCAACATCAACACGTACAATATCTAAGTTTTGAACAGTTACACGTTCATTACCTAGGTGACCTGCCATTTTACGACCTTTAAACACTTTACCCGGAGTTTGGTTTTGACCAATAGAACCATGACCACGGTGTGCCAAAGAGTTACCATGAGTAGCATCTTGAGTACGGAAATTCCAACGTTTAGTAACGCCAGCAAAACCTTTACCTTTAGATGTTCCAGTAACATCAACTTTCTTAACGTCAGCGAAGATATCAACGTTAATACTTTGACCTACAGAAAATTCGCCTTCTTCAAAACGGAATTCCCATAGACCACGACCAGCTTCAACGCCAGCCTTAGCGAAATGACCTGCTTCAGGTTTGTTTACGCGGCTTGCTTTTTTGCTGCCAGTAGTAACCTGAATAGCTTGATAACCATCATTCTCAAGTGTTTTAACTTGAGTAATGCGGTTGCTTTGAACTTCAACTACGGTGACAGGAATAGAAACACCATCTTCAGTGAAGATACGCGTCATTCCTACTTTACGACCGATTAAACCAATCATTGTTTCGACCTCTCAATCATTCAGCTTAGGATTAACCTAAACTGATCTGCACATCAACACCGGCAGCAAGGTCTAGACGCATTAAAGCATCAACTGTTTTTTCAGTTGGCTCAACAATATCAACTAGACGCTTATGAGTGCGAATCTCGTACTGATCACGCGCATCTTTATTTACGTGTGGAGAAATCAATACAGTGAAACGCTCTTTGCGTGTCGGTAATGGAATAGGACCACGAACTTGCGCACCTGTGCGCTTCGCAGTTTCTACAATTTCAGCAGTTGATTGATCAATCAAACGATGATCAAACGCTTTTAACCGGATACGGATTCTTTGGTTCGACATGAGACCAGAGCTCCATTATTTAAAAGTTATAACAAAAGACTACTCCTCTTACCCTGTTTCGATTGACAGGAGAGTGTAATCCGTTCTTTTTCGTAACCCCCAAATCGGGAGTATTGTTGATATAATTAGCTATTTTTTATATAGCAATTATATCTTTTTCTCATTTGCTTACATAAAGGCAATAAACAAAGTGAGCCGATTATACTCTGTTAGTTAACTAACGGCAAGAAATAAATACAGATATTTGGGTTTAAAGATGGGAAGCTTTTTCTGGTTATTAATTTACAATTACCAAATTTCAATCAAATAACCAGATTTAATGTTATTTTTATATTAACCCATAATGGATAATCATTATGATAACTTACTAATGATCTTCTTTGGCATGATTAAGGCTATATCTTGGGATTTCGACCTCTAAATCTTCATTCGTGACACGAGCTTGACAGCTTAAACGACTATGCGGTTCAACTCCCCAGGCTTTATCTAACATATCATCTTCTTGCTCATCGCTTGCTTCAAGCGAATCAAATCCCTTACGCACAATACAGTGGCATGTTGAACAAGCACATGACATTTCACAAGCATGCTCGATTTCAATATCATTGCGCAATGCCACTTCTAAAATGGATTCGCCTTCTTGGGCATCAACAGTTTTTCCATCTGGACAAAGCTCCGCATTCGGTAAAAAAGTAATTTTTGGCATAGTAATCTCGTTAGTTAAATATCATCAACGTTATGGCCAGTTAACGCATGTCGAATTGACCTATCCATTCGCTTAGCTGCAAAATTTTGTGTTACTTTATCAACAATTTTAATTTGTTTTTCAATTGCATAACTGTCATTTGACTCACTTACAGCTTGTAATTGATGCTTAGCAATTAAAATATGGTTTAGTTCACTTTCATCTAATAAGTCAGCATCTTTATCTAAAGCACTTTGCAAGCTTTCAAGCACTCTGGCTGCCTCAACTTTTTGTTCAGCAAGTATTCGAATCTGTTTATCTTGCTGTGCGTAACTGATTGAATCTTGAATCATATCGGCAATTTCATTATCAGTCAGTCCATATGAAGGTTTTACTTGGATAGCAGCTTCAATACCCGTTGATTTTTCCATTGCTGTTACACTTAATAAACCATCAGCATCAACTTGGAAAGTCACCCTAATGTGCGCACCACCGGCAGGCATTGCTGGAATACCTTGCAGAGTAAAACGAGCCAAAGATCGACAATCAGCAACACTTTCACGTTCTCCTTGTAAAACATGAACCATCATCGCGGTTTGACCATCTTTAAAAGTTGTAAACTCTTGAGCTCTTGCACACGGAATTGTACTATTACGTGGAATAATTTTTTCGACCAATTCACCCATGATCTCAATGCCTAACGACAATGGGATCACATCAAGCAATAACATATCTGAATCGGGTTTATTGCCAACCAAAATATCGGCCTGAATAGCTGCACCAATAGCAACTACTTTATCAGGATCGATAGATATCAAGGGATTAGTTTTAAAATAATTCCCTACTAATTCTCGCACTAATGGCACACGAGTAGAGCCGCCAACCATAACAACTTCAACTACTTCATCCATATTAATCTCGGCATCTTTTAATGCACGGCGACAAACAGCTAAAGTGCGTTTAACCAATGGCTCAATTAATTGTTGAAATTGCTGGCGAGTAATAGTCAAAGATTGATTATCCAGAGAAAATACAGCTAAATCTTGCTCACTTAATAAAATCTTTATTTCGGTAGCTTGGCTACTGATTTTTTGATTAATATAAGGATCTATATTATTAGTTAATCCTAATTTCTCTTTTATATGGTCAACAAGTAGCCGATCAAAATCATCACCACCAAGAGCTGAGTCACCGCTAGTTGCTAGAACCTCAAAAACACCTTTATTTAAGCGTAAAATAGAAATATCAAAAGTACCGCCACCTAAATCATAAACAGCGATTATACCTTCCTTCCCTGAATCTAAACCGTACGCAATCGCAGCGGCTGTAGGTTCATTAAGTAGGCGCAATACATGCAAACCAGCTAATTTGGCAGCATCTTTTGTTGCTTGCCGTTGTGCATCATCAAAATAAGCTGGCACAGTAATAACCACACCATCAATTTCACCTTGTAAACTCTCTTTTGCTCGCTCAGCTAACGCTGTCAAAATTTCTGATGAAACTTGTATTGGATTTACTTGCTCATTAGGCAAATTTAATAAAGGAACACCATTTTCAGTTTGTGAAAAAGTATAAGGAAATTGTGATAAATCTATATCAGATAAACTTCGCCCCATTAATCTCTTAATAGAGCTAACTGTATTTTGCGGATCATTTACAGCATTATCTTTGGCATTTTTTCCAATCGTGATAACAAAGTTATCATCATGATCGATGCCATAATGCACAACGGATGGCAATAGCGGATTACCTTCTAAATCAGGCAATACCTCTGCTTGTCCACTTCGTACCGTTGCTACTAATGAATTAGTTGTACCAAGATCAATTCCTACAGCAAGGCGGCGCTGATGTGGTAGTGGAGTTTGTCCTGGTTCGCTGATCTGTAATAATACCATTTAATCTATCTCTATCGATATGTTACTTATCTTAAATTATAAATCAAATTGCTTTTCTTGTAACTTTTCGATTTGTTCAATCAATCTGGCAAGATAGCGAATTTTATAGATCTGATTAAGTGCTTTTGACCAATCTTGATTAGTAATAAATTGTAATAATTCGTTATAAACTATCTTTTGACAAGCAACAATCTCAGCATAAAAATCATCTAATAATTCAAAATTATCTTTACGTTCGATATCATCAAGTCTTTCACGTAAAACAAATTGCTCCATTAAAAAATCAGTATCATGAATAATACTTTGTTCAGTTGCTACGTCAAAACCTTGTAGAGATAAAAAATACTCAGCGGCTTTAATTGGATTTTTTAACGTATCATAACCATCATTAATGATTGCTGACTTTTGAACAATTGCCACTTTATCAATATCGTTTCCAACAGCAAAATTATCTGGATGATATTGCTTTTGCAATTGCTGATAATGAGTTGTTAGTTGAGCGACATCCACCGGCAATTGAGCTGGCAAACTAAATAGCTCGAAGTAATTAACCATAATTATTGTGCCCGATTACACATTAAAGCTTTCGCCACAGCCACATTCGTGCTTCGTATTAGGATTATTAAACTTGAAACCTTCATTTAATCCTTCTTTAACAAAATCAAGTTCAGTACCATCAATATAAACTAAGCTTTTTTTATCCACGATAACTTTGACATGTTTATCTTCAAAGACACTATCATCATCATTAATCACATCGGCAAACTCTAAAACATAAGCCATACCAGAACAACCAGATGTTTTAACACCTAATCGTAACCCAACACCCTTTCCGCGATTAGCCAAAAAAGCTTGAACACGATCAGCTGCGCTATTAGTCAATGTGATTGCCATTAACGTTGTCCTTTTTTGGTTTTGTAGTCATCAATAGCAGCTTTAATTGCATCTTCCGCTAGAATTGAACAGTGAATTTTAACCGGAGGTAAAGCAAGTTCTTTAGCAATATCCGTATTTTTGATAGCTTCTGCTTCGTCTAATGATTTACCTTTTATCCATTCTGTAACCAAAGAACTTGATGCAATTGCACTACCACAACCATAAGTTTTAAACTTAGCATCTTCAATAATACCGTTGTCATTCACTTTGATTTGTAGACGCATCACATCACCACACGCTGGTGCGCCAACCATACCACTACCAACATTAGGATCATTTTGATCAAACGAACCAACATTACGTGGGTTTTCGTAATGATCAACAACTTTTTCACTATATGCCATAATTTACTCCCAATTTTAATGTGCTGACCATTTAATCTTTGTTAAATCAACGCCATCTTTAAACATTTCCCAAAGAGGCGATAAATCCCTTAATTTCCCAATAGATTCTCTGATTAATTTAATGACATAATCAATTTCTTCTTCTGTGGTAAAACGACCAATAGAAAATCGAATTGAACTATGAGCCAGCTCATCATTAAGCCCTAATGCTCGTAATACATAAGACGGCTCTAAACTCGCAGATGTGCATGCAGAACCAGAGGAAACAGCTAAATCTTTTAAAGCCATCATCAACGATTCGCCTTCAATGTAAGCAAAACTCACATTTAAGATATTTGGCACACTGTGCTCCAAAGAACCATTTAAATAAACCTCTTCAATGTCTTTTAAACCATCCCATAAACGATTTTTTAAAGCCAATAAACGAGGCATTTCAGTAACCATCTCTTGTTTAGCTATATGATACGCTTCACCCATGCCCACAATTTGATGCACAGGTAAAGTACCAGAGCGCATGCCTCGTTCATGACCACCGCCATGTATTTGAGCTTCAATACGAACACGCGGTTTACGCCTTACATAAAGCCCACCAATACCTTTTGGTCCATAAATTTTATGACCAGAAAATGACATTAAATCAACTTTTAAGTTAGCTACATCAATTGGTAATTTACCAACAGACTGGGTTGCATCAACATGAAAAACAATACCTCTTTCACGGCACATCTCACCAATTTTTTCGATGTCTTGTATTACACCCGTTTCATTGTTGACATGCATAATTGATACAACGGTTGTATCACTACGCATAGCCGTTGCAAGTTTATCAAGATCAAGGATCCCATCGGATTCTGGCGTTAAATAAGTTACTTCATAACCTTCTCGCTCAAGTTGGCGACAAGTATCAAGCACAGCCTTGTGCTCAGTTTTACAAGTAATAATGTGCTTACCTTTGGCTTGATTAAAATGAGCGGCACCTTTAATTGCTAAATTATCAGCTTCAGTTGCCCCTGACGTAAAGACAATTTCGCGTGAATCAGCACCAATAAGATCGGCAATTTGATTACGGGCAATATCAACGGCTTCTTCAGCTTGCCAGCCAAATTTATGGGAACGAGATGCTGGATTACCAAATATACCGTCTGGTGTTAAATACTGCATCATTTTTTCAGCAACTCTAGGATCTACAGGCGTTGTCGCTGCATAATCCATATAAATAGGTAGTTTCATTAATTACTCCCAATGAAAAATTCTGTATTCTATTTTTATTAATTAATTTGAACGTGATGTATATTACTTTGTCGACTAGCAACAGCTTTAACTTCTTTATTATTGACCAATTCACTCAATGTAATGCTAGTTAAAAAATCCTCAATTCGTTCACTTAAATCATTCCACAGTGTATGGGTTAAGCACCTAACACCACCTTGGCATCCATCTTGCCCGTGGCATTTTGTCGCATGTACTGTTTCATCGACCGCTTTAACAATTGAACTAATAGCAATTTGATCCATAGAACGACTCAGTATATAACCGCCACCAGGGCCTCTAACACTGCGCACCAAACCATTTTTTCGTAACCGAGCAAACAATTGTTCAAGATAAGAAAGTGAAATTTCTTGACGTTCTGAAATATCAGCTAGTGATACCGGTCCTGAATCTGCATGTAAAGCAACATCAAGCATTGCTGTCACCGCGTATCGCCCTTTTGATGTCAGTTTCATTGAGCATTCCTTTATATGTGTGTATGCTTATTGTATATATCCTTTCTATTTAGTCAAGTATTTAGTTGAGTATTTTAGTAGGAATTAAGTTATGGCTCTTATCGACGAATCATAGCTTAATATGCTAATCTAATAAACTAAATTCACATGGGAGTTAAAGGATGAAATTACTATTACGCTATTTTTTGATAATTAACCTACTGTTGACAAGTAACATTTATGCAGATAGTTCTCTAAAAGGACGAGAAAATTATCAAAAATGGCTTAATTCATATCAATCACTTAACTTTGAAGAACAGCAAACATTGCTCTCTACCATAAAAGATTACCCATTATATCCTTATGCTGCTGTACAGTTTTTTCAGAGTAATATTAAAATCGTTTCACCACAAATGGTAAGCAATTTTGTCAATCAATATAATGATTTTCTGCTAACAGCTTCATTGACACAATCTTATTTAACCGAATTAAGCAATCGCCAAGATTGGAATTCAATCATTTCATTCCCAAAAGATAACTCCATACTATCTAATTGTCGTTATCAATATGCATTACTACAACAAGGAAATAACGAGGTTGCTTTTAGCACTGTTAAATCACTTTGGATGACAGGCAAAGAACTTCCTTCTGCATGCGATCCATTACTTGATGCTTGGGCTCAAGCAGGTAAACGGACAGCTAATTTAATACTATTGCGTATCGAACTTGCTATTGAAGCAAATAATTTAAAATTAGCTAAGCATCTAGCTAACTTACTTGATGACAACTACAAAACAACCAAAATCAATTTACTAGCAGTTCTTAATAATCCTAAAAAATTAGAAGATTTTTCAAAAAATATTAAAGCTAGCTCTTTCACTAAAAAAATTGTATTAGCATCATACCCTCGCTTAGTAAAAGCTGATATGAATTTAGCTGCAACATTATTACCAAAATTAGTTAAACAGCAGACGTTAAACAAAACAGAGCAAGTGGCATTACAAAAAAGTTTGGCTAACAGTTACTTCAAAGATTCTGCAACTGACGAACAAATAAAATGGCGCGATAACTATATAGCGAAATATCATGATACAACTTTAGTTGAAAAGCGTATCCGCCTTGCTATTGATGACTATAACTTCTCAGACATCGCTTATTGGATAGCACAACTATCACCAGAAGATCAACAAAAAGAAGACTGGCAATATTGGCAAGCTAGAGTTTTATTAAATAATAATAAGAAAAGTGAAGCTGACAAAATTTTGCAAACACTCACAAACAAACGTGGGTTTTATGGCATGATAAGTGCACAAACACTTAATCAACCTTATTCGATCAATAACCAATCTCCAAAGATTACACAATCAGAAATATCAACGTTAAAAAGCAAATACAATAATCAACCTTATGTAAAAAGAATTAACGAATTACGTTATTTGGGAATGCTGCCAGAATCAAATTACGAATGGCGATATATGCTAAATAATCAAAAAAACAAAAATGAATACTTAGCATTAGCTCAATATGCTTTACAAAAAGGATGGGGTGATCTTAGTATTCAAGCAACCATTGCTGGCAAACTTTGGGATAACTGGACAGAACGTTTACCAATTATGTACAAAGATTTATACAACAATGCATTAAAAGATAAAACTATTGGGTTATCTTATGCTTTAGCTATTTCTCGTCAAGAAAGTGCACTTGATACTACCTCCCAATCACCTGTCGGCGCCAGTGGATTAATGCAATTAATGCCAGCCACAGCAAAAGAAACAGCTAAAAATGTTAATTCAGTAACTTATATTTCATCAGCACAATTATTTGATCCTCAAACAAATATACAGTTAGGCACTACCTATTTAAACACTGCTTATCTACAAAATGATAAAAATCGTATATTATCTTCAGCCTCTTATAATGCTGGTCCAAATAATGTTAAGCGCTGGCTAGAAAAGAGTAACGGAAAACTTGATGCAGTAGCATTTATCGATAGTATACCGTTTACTGAAACACGTAATTACGTCAAAAACGTATTGGTATATGATTATATTTATCAAGTAATCTTAGGGCAAAAAAATGTCAATTTTCTTAGTTCAAATGAATTTAATAAACAATATTAATGGTGATTATAATGAAAACTAACGAATGGAAACAAACAGTTGAATTATTACACCAAGCATTTAACGATGGTTATTCACTGGATATATTAAAATTACTAATGACAGCCGATGAGCGAGACGCTTTAATTACTCGAGTTAAAATCGTACATTCATTACTTGATGGTTCAATCAATCAACGCCAACTTAAAGAGCAACTAAAAATTGGTATTGCAACAGTAACAAGAGGCTCTAATAGCCTAAAAGAAGCAACTCCAGAATTTAAAAATTGGTTAGAAAAGGTTTTATTAAACTCGGATAATTAAATGGCTTAGTCAATATCTAATAGCAGATTTTTATATCATATTATAACTATGATTAACTATAAACTTGATTGGATATTGACATCACTATCAGCAACAACCGGCACACAATAATCACACTCCATATGCTTAATATCCTTAAACGATTCGACAGAGTCATCGCGAAGATTATGATGAATCTCAATTATACAGCTAGAGCAACGTAAGCGTACCTTTAATGCTGGCATAGCAGCTAAATGCACTTGTGAAATAAAATCGCCAAACTCATCAGGAGAACCAATATATCTAAAGCAAAGATACAATCCTCCTTCATTAACTATCTGCTCAATATGCTCTAAATTATTATTCTGATCTAAAGCAATTGTATAAAAAAGCTCTTGTTCATTAGCATTATCTTTGCTTTTCAATATACGGCTAAAAGCATAAATTTTATCTGGCAAGTTTTCACATGTATTGCCACAACGAGATATATAATTATGAAAAAATTGTGATCTTAGTTTATTTTCTTCATCTAATAATTGACTCAAATTGCAATTATTTTTAAAGGTGATACCCCAAAACGTTTTTTGAGGCATATTAACAAATTTTGGCTCAGGCAATGAAAACCGGTTTTTATTAAGCTCAATAGCAGGAGTTAATCCTGTAGGATCCCAAATATCTCCTCGTCGGTAACTTGCTGGTGTTTCATTGAATTGCTTTTTAAAAGAACGAGTAAATGTTTGTTGAGAATCAAAACGATATTGCATCGCAATATCTAAAATAGGTTTACTTGTCATGCGTAAAGCAAGCGCGGCATAAGTTAAACGACGATGTCGAATATAAGTACCAAGAACTTGACCAGTTACCTCTTTAAACATACGTTGTAAATGCCACTTTGAATAACCTGATTTTTGTGCAACATGATCAATAGATAATGGTTGTTCCAAATTTTTTTCAATCCAAACGATAAGATCTGAAATAATACTAACTTGATTCATAACACCCCATCAGAATGTCAAATGGCAAACGTCATCCGATTATGACTCAATCCCAGCAATAAGCAAGATTTAAATAAAAATTATTTTCTGCCATTATTAGCAAAAAGAATGAGCCCCAGCTTGGTGTTCTGTAATATCTTTTACACCAACGAGTTCAGGAAACTCTGCCATTAATTGTTTCTCAATACCTTCTTTCAAAGTATAATCGACCATTGAACAACCATTACACCCCCCACCAAATTGTAAAACAACATAATTATCTTCGGTTAACTCCACTAAACTAACATGTCCTCCATGGCTAGCTAATTGCGGATTGACCTGCGCTTGAATTGCGTAATTAACACGCTCAATAAGAGGTGCATCATCAGCTACTTTTTTCATTTTTGAATTTGGTGCTTTTAATGTTAACTGCGAACCTAATTCATCAGTCACATAATCAATGACAGCTTCTTCTAAAAATGGCGCACTAATTTCATCAATATAAACTGAAAAATCAGCATACCGTTCTTCTATATCGCTATCTTCTATAGTATCAGCAGGGCAATACGAAACACCGCATTCCGCACTTGGAGTACCAGGGTTAATAACAAACACTCGAATTTGTGTTCCACCGGGTTGATTAGCAAGCAATTTTTTAAAGTGCTGTTGAGCTGATTCAGAAATAGTGATAATAGACATAACCCCTCACTTTAATGTAATTAGGTAATAAACAAACCTAACATCATTTATAGTATATTGATAATAATAGTTGACTAACTTTCTTGGTTATTATAGGGGTTGTTTAGGATTTTACAATACTGTACGGCATAAACAAACAACATAAACACTCGTTGCTCCACAATTTTTTAGTTGCTGACTAATTGCATTAATCGTATTACCTGTTGTAACGATATCATCAATAAGCATTACCGATTTATGTGAAAGATTTTGATAGCACATAAAAAGCTTTTCAACATTAGCGATTCGATCTGTAAGAGATAAATTTTTTTGATCTTGCGCATTTGACCTTCGAGATAACAAATAAGGATAAAATCCACGATTTAACCATCTAGCAATCGGTTTTGCCAATAACTCAGCTTGATTAAAACCACGAGACCAATAACGAAAATGATGTAATGGCACACAAGTGACCAAATCAGGCTTAATTAACGCATCAATTTCTCGCCGTTGATACCAAGCCAAAAACATCAATCTTGCTAATGCAGTACTCAATTCAATTTTGTTGTAGAACTTTAGTTGATGAATCAATTTTTTTAAAGGATTAACATACTCAGAAACAGCAATAAGCTCATCCCAATAAGGTTTCTTTGCGCGACACCGATAACATATATCAGTCGATAAAGAATGTGGTAAACAGCATTGATGGCAAACCTTATTAAATTTAGGTATATTTTCAACACATTGGCTACAAATACCATGATGAGATAAAAATAAAGGCATATCACACAAAATACATCGCATAACATAATAAATTTATTTGTAAAAAAGTTTCCGATAATAATATGTTTAAGTATAAAAATGGTTCAGTATAAAAAAAAGTAGCAATAAAAAACATTTTTTATCGCCTATAACTTTTTAGTGTATAAAACTAAGCTAACATCAATAAAATAGACCAACCCGTTTTGTAATTGCATATAATTAAATAGTTATACGATATACAGCACAAAAAATTATCTGGTTTTGCATAATTGCTATTTAAATTAGCTTAATATTCGGTATAATCAGCCAATCCAAATGGAAGGAGGCTTTATTATATGAAAAAAATCAAACTATTAATTTTAACATTATTACTAACAATTTTTTCAACTGTCGTCTCAGCTACTCCTCAAGTCTTATTACAAACCAGTATGGGGGATATTGAGATTGAACTAGACAGCGAACACGCGCCAATTACCACTAAAAACTTTCTTGATTATGTTAACAATGGTTTTTATGAAAATTTAACTTTCCACCGCGTAATTCCTGGATTTATGATTCAAGGTGGTGGCGCTGATGATCAACTAAAATTCAAAGACAATAACCCACCAATTAAAAATGAAGCAGACAATGGTTTAAAAAATGATCGTGGTACCATTGCAATGGCAAGAACAAGTGAAATAAACAGTGCAACCAGTCAATTTTTTATCAATGTAGTAAACAATGATTTCCTTAATTACAAATCACCAGAACAATATGGTTATGCTGTATTTGGTAAAGTAACTAAAGGGATGGATATAGTTGATAAAATTGTTAGTGTCTCAACTAAACGCGTGGGACCACATCAAAATGTGCCGGTTGAGCCTATTTATATCAAAAAGGCAATTGTTATTAAAAATGATTAAAATTGCACTTTGTTAACAAAAACCACTTTTAAAAAGTGGTTTTTTGTTTTATTTAAGCTGACTAAGTAAATTAGCAATTGTCCTCACTCCAATACCTGTTGCCCCTGTTGCCCATAAAGCTGTGGCGCTTTTACGGAATGTTGCAGAACAATCAATATGTAGCCAATTTTTTTGATAATTTTTAATAAAATGCGATAAGAAAGCCGCAGCAGTACTTGCTCCAGCAGTATTAGGTATACCTGAATTTGCTATATCAGCAAATGATGATGGGAATTGCGAACGGTGAAACTCGGCTAATGGTAATCGCCAAAAAGCTTCATGCTCAATATCGCTACTAGCTAACAATTGGCTAGCAAAGTTATCATCAAACGAAAGTAATGACTGATAATCATTCCCCACCGCAATCTTAGCCGCTCCAGTCAGTGTTGCACAATCAATAATATAATGAGGCTGATCATTATCAGCACAAATTAAACCATCAGCCAAAACTAGTCGCCCTTCTGCATCAGTGTTATCAACTTCAACCGTTTTACCGTTACGGTAATGAATAATATCGCCTAACTTAAACGCATTGCCACTCACTAAATTATCCGCACAACATAGATAAAGCTTAATACGTTGATTTAAACCACGCGCAATGGCTAATGCTAATGCACTTGTTACTAACGCAGCCCCACCCATATCTGAGCGCATTGACTCCATAAAATTACTTGGTTTTAAACTATATCCTCCTGAATCAAAGGTAATACCTTTACCAACTAAACAGGCTGTTATCGGTGAATTAGGGTTTTGGGTTGGGTTATAATCTAGTTCAAGCAAAGCCGCTGGCCGATCCGAACCTTTTCCAACCGTATAAATGCCCATATAACCTTGCTCTCTTAAAGCTTCACCTGAAATGATGTTGTAAGTCACAGCTGATGAGTAAGTGCTAATTAACTTAGCTGCTCGTGTGGCTAACTCAACAGGACTTAATGTTTCGGCTTGTTCATTAATAATATCCCGACACCAATCAATAATTTCTATACGATGTTTCAATTCTTGTTTGTCTTTGGTGTTGAGTTCTGACCAAGTTACTTTTGTACTTTTTTTGGCATTACGATAACCTAACCAAAAATGCCAACAAGCTTCGATATCCCAATTTTCACCGCTTAGTTTAACCGAATTTATTCCTTGGTTATCTAACTTTCGACCTGCACGTTGAATCGCCCCTAAGCGATGTTCCGGTTTATAATGAATAGTAATCGCCTCGTTAGAAAAACTCAGCAATGCATCTTTTCCCCACTGTTTTGGTGCAGGTTTATCAGTTAGTAAAACAGATAACATCGACATAGTAAAAACCTCAAAAAATTGATAAACAACATAACAATGAATTAATTCTAATCAGAAACATGTTAATATAGCAAGTAAAGTTAAAAATAAATAAGGATGGGTTATGGCATCAGTTGTACCGATAAAAAATGGGATTAATTTTCGTGATTTAGGTGGAATCAAAACAATTGATGGACGTCAAATTCGATCTGGCCTACTATACCGCTCAGGCGCATTCTCGCTTATTACACAACAAGAGCAATCTTTTTTAGCTAATCAGCTAAATCTGCACTACGTTTTAGACTATCGCGATCCTGATGAAATTAAGCGAAATCCAGATAAATTATGGCAAAATACTCATTATATTAATGTACCAGCTAATCCGTTAAGTAATACGATCACCGCAAGTTTAACAAGTGATCTAGGCAATGCTCACCAAACACTTAAAAAAAATGCTCCATTTGATTTTATGATTAAGCTTTACCAGCTACTACCATTTAATAACACAGCATATCAAAAACTTTCCTCAATCCTACTAAACTCACAAGGTAGACCATTGGTACAACATTGTGCTGTTGGTAAAGATCGTACAGGTGTTGGCGTTGCATTAACATTGTTTGCTTTGGGTGTTAGTGAAGAAACTGTCATGCAAGATTATTTACTAACAGAACAGCTATTGTCAGATTATCGTGAAAATATATTAAGCCAATATCAACATAAAATGACGCCTGATGAGTTTGAAAAACGCAAATTAATTTTTGCCGCCAAAAAAGAGTATCTAACTGCGGCACTGAATGCAATTAAAACGCGTCACGGTACAATTGACAATTGGTTATCACAGGAATATCAATTAAACGAAACTAATAGAAAAAGAATTCAAGATATCTATCTGATTTAATAAATAACAAACCATTATTGCGCCATAATAAATAATGGAAAAAAATTGTATTAAGACAACAAAATTAATTTAGAGATTGGTTGATTGCTGTTCACCGACAGATGAACATTATCCACTTGTCGATATTGATAATAAAATTCTTGTGCAAAAGGTGCCATAATCATCTGCTGTTTTAAATCGACGTTAACCGATTTTATTTGCCAAACACCTTTAGCATAAAGCTTTAATGCAGACTCTTTTAATGTCCATAGTTGCCAAAAGGCTCTTAATGTATCATCTTGTTTAGTCATCCATTGATATTCGTCATCAGCAAAAAAATTTTTAGCTACTTTCAAATAATTTTTTCGTGGACGTGCTACTTCGATATCTAAACCAACCTTACCTACTAACGAAATCGCAACTGCTACCCAATCTTGGCTATGACTAATATTAAAATCTGGTAAGTGTGGCTCTAAAAAAGAGGGACGACCATTATCTCCAACCTTAATAACAGGTAACATCGAAATATCACAGTATTGTTTAAGCAAATGAGCCAAAATTGATCGGCAAACTAAAAACTGTTTTTTACGTTGGCCACTTAAATTATTCGCTTCATCAAGAAGCGTTTGAGGCAACAGTGAAAAATCAATGTCAGCATCCTTAAGACAAGCAAGTTGAACAATTAGCATAATTGGCAAGAAAATATTAATAAAATTTATTTTTTACTATTTTAACAGCATGCTATGCTAACTGTTATCAAAATTAATAAAAATATCAACCTTAATAAATAGTAGCAAGGGTGTATCATTATGTCATTACCAACAAAATTAGTTCATGCAGGACGTAAAAAGCGTTATACACAAGGCGCTGTTAATTCGGTTATTCAACGTGCATCATCATTGGTTTTTGATTCAATTGAAACAAAAAAAGAAGCAACCAAAAACCGTGCTAATGGTGCATTATTTTATGGACGCCGTGGTACATTAACTCATTTTGCGCTACAAGATGCGATGGTTGAAATCGAAGGTGGAGCTGGTTGCTATCTATACCCTTGTGGCGCAGCTGCCGTCGCTAATGCTATTTTAGCTTTTGTTCAAGCTGGCGATCATATATTAGTGTCTGAAGCCGCTTACGAACCTACTCAAGAATTTTGTCAGCAAATTTTAAAAAATTTTGGTGTTGAAACAGATTACTTTACGCCATTAGTGGGGCACAATATTACAAATCAAATTAAACCCAATACCAAAGTCATATTTTTAGAATCACCAAGTTCCATTACGATGGAAATTCATGATATTCCTTCAATGGTTAAAGCAATTCGCAGCACCAATCCAGAAATTATTATTATGATCGATAATACATGGAGCGCCGGCGTATTATTTAAAGCATTAGATCATGATATTGATATCTCAATACAAGCAGGTACTAAATACCTAATCGGTCATTCTGATGCCATGATAGGCACCGCTGTTGCTAACCAGCGTTGTTGGGAAAAATTACGCGAACGTTCTTACTTAATGGGACAAATGTGCGATGCTGATACCGCTTATATAGCCGCACGAGGATTGCGAACATTAGCAATACGATTAAAGCAACACCACGAAAATGGCATAAAAGTAGCAAAATGGTTAGCTCATCATCCTAAAGTTGCTACCGTCAATCACCCAGCATTAGAAAGTTGTAAGGGGCATGAATTTTTTAAACGTGATTTTTCAGGTGCAAGTGGATTATTTTCTTTTGTACTCAAAGATCGATTAACTGACGAGCAATTATCTGATTTTATTGACAACTTAACTTATTTCTCAATGGCTTATTCATGGGGTGGTTTTGAATCATTAATTTTAGCTAATCAACCCGAAGAACTAGCAAAAATTAGGCCTGTATCTGGTATTGATTTTAAAGGAACTTTAATTCGTCTTCATATAGGGCTTGAAGATCCCGATGATTTAATTGCCGATCTTGCTACTGGTTTAGACAGAATCAAGCTATAAAAAATAAATCTATATAAAGCCAATGCATTACGAATGTTTAGTTTAGCATAATTAAGTAGAAGATGAATAATCATAGCCAAATCACGTGTGACGAAATAATAAAACAAACAGTTTTTCATAATATAAAACACCACAAAGCGCTACTGGTTGCATATAGTGGTGGTGTTGACTCAACGGTATTAATGCATGTGCTTGTTAAGCTTAAAAAACAATTGTTACCAAATTTAGAACTAAGAGCGATCTATATTCATCATGGTTTGAGTAGCAATGCTGACAACTGGGCAACGCATTGCAGGCAACAATGCCAAACATGGCAAGTTCCAATAATTATTGAAAAAGTCAGACTTGATCCCATAGCGGGTAATATTGAAGAGCAAGCTAGAAATGCACGTTACCAAGCTATATATCGCCATATAAAAGATGATGAAACGTTATGTACAGCTCAACATCTTGATGATCAATGTGAAACTTTCTTCTTGGCATTGAAACGTGGTAGTGGACCTGCGGGATTGTCCGCAATGCCAAGGGAAAATCAACAACATCTTCGACCTTTATTAACAATATCACGATCACAAATTGAAACCTATGCGAATAAACATCAACTCAATTGGATAGAAGATGAAAGCAACCAAGATGATCACTACGACCGTAATTTTTTACGCTTAAAAGTCTTACCAATTCTTAATCAACGCTGGCCACATTTTTCGCAAATGGTTGCACGCAGTGCGGAATTATGTCAACAACAAGAAACGTTAATTAATGAGTTATTATTGGTAGAGTTTAAGCAAGTTATCACCGAACAAAATCAACTGGCTATTGCACCATTAATGGACTATTCCGAGTATAAACGAAATGCAATTTTACGCATGTGGTTTAAACACAATCATATTAATATGCCAACACGCCAACAAATAACATTAATTTGGCAAACCGTTGCATTAGCAAAAGAAGATGCCAATCCGAAATTTATCTTTAATAACCAACAAGTTCGCCGTTATCAAAATCAACTTTATTTGTTAGCATTATATCAAGATATTGAACAGCAAATCCTAAACTGGGATTTAGCGTTGCCATTAACACTTCCAGATAATGTTGGCGAATTACAAGTTAATTATCAAACTGATTTATGTTGCCGCTTACCACAAGCAGATGAAAAAATCACCGTTAGATTCCATGCTCAAGGAAAATTTCAAATTGTTAATCGCCATGGTTCACGATCAATAAAAAAACTATGGCAAGAGCATAATATTCCACCATGGATGCGAACTCGAATCCCTCTAATTTACTACAACGAACAACTGATTTGCGCAGTTGGCGCATTTGTTACCGAACAAGGAAAAGGAACACAAATCAGTTTTAAACTCACCACTTAGCGTTAATCTCCTCAAAATAAGGTGGCTGATACACCACCTTAATTAGGGTATTTTCAATTATTATAAGTTACGATTTTGCCTTCCAACGTTTAAGCAAAAGTGCATTGGTTACAACGCTAACACTGCTTAACGCCATAGCGGCACTGGCTATCATTGGATTTAAAAATCCCAATGCCGCTAGCGGAATACCGATTAAATTATAGAAAAATGCCCAAAATAGATTTTGTTTAATTTTATTATAGGTTCGGCGCGAAATATCGATCGCATCAGCAATCAAAAACAGATTACCACGCATTAGAGTAATACTTGCTGCATGCATAGCCACATCGGTGCCTGTGCCCATAGCAATACCAATATCGGCAGCCGCCAAGGCTGGAGCATCATTAATACCATCTCCTACCATTGCCACTGTTTTATTGCCAGTTATATCTTCACTTTTTTGTAGTTGATAAATATAGTTTGCTTTATCTTGCGGTAATACTTCAGCAATAACCTTATCTAAGCTTAACTGCTGCCCCACATAATTAGCCGCTTTCTGATTATCGCCAGTTAACATAACGGTTTTTACATTTAACTGATGCAATGCTTGAATAGCTTTTTCGGCCTCCTCCTTTATTACATCGGCAAAACCCAAGAGCGCTAATATCACCACATTACCTTCTGATTGCTGTTTCGCTAAAAATGAAATGGTATAACCTTTACTCGATAACTGATTAATTTTATCGTCCATACCAACAAAATAGGCATTTAATGATTTCATCCAACGCAAACTACCTAAATAATATTCGGTGTTATCAACGGTCGCCATCACTCCTGAACCAGCTACCGAAGTAATATTTTGAGCATAATGATACTCTTTAGCTTTACTTAAAATAGCTTTAGCAAGTGGATGCTCACTACCTGCTTGTAATGACGCTGCGAGCGATAAAATTTGATCGGGCGTCTCGCTACCCATAATATCCATTTCAACTAATTCTGGTTTACCAATGGTTAATGTGCCTGTTTTATCAAATGCAACCATATTAATATTATGCAGTGTTTCTAATGCCTCGGCATCTTTAATTAAAATACCATGACTAGCCGCCACTCCTGTACCAACCATAATTGCTGTTGGTGTTGCCAAGCCTAATGCACAAGGGCAAGCAATCACTAACACAGCCACCGCATGGAGTAATGCTTGTTGCCAATCATGCGATATCACCCCCCAAGCCAATAACGTAACAAGTGCAATCAATAAAATCACTGGCACAAAAATAGCGCTGATGCGATCAACAATTCGTTGGATTGGTGCTTTCTTAGCCTGAGCAGATTCAACCATTTCAATAATTTTGGATAAAGTAGAATCCGCT
This sequence comes from Gilliamella sp. BG7, assembly GCF_046635565.1. Lineage (NCBI taxonomy): Bacteria > Pseudomonadati > Pseudomonadota > Gammaproteobacteria > Orbales > Orbaceae > Gilliamella > Gilliamella sp. BG7. The sequence goes on from NZ_JBIDFB010000003.1 coordinate 131,984, forward strand.
TGAATCGCTGTGGTTTTAACGATAAGTAACCCTTCGCCATTAATTGTACCGCCAGTAACAACATCATTAACGGTTTTATTTACAGGAAAGCTCTCACCGGTTAGCATTGATTCATCACTACTAGATGCACCTTCAATCACAACGCCATCAACTGGAATACGCTCTCCAGGCTTAATAATAACAATATCATCCACTTTAACTTGGTTAATGGGTAAACTTATTTCTTGATTATCACGCCTTACTAAAGCAACATCAGGGCATAGCGCAGACAGGGCTTCAATTGCTTGTGTGGTTTGATGTTTAGCTCTTGATTCTAACCACTTACCAAGCAAAATTAAGGTAATAATAATAACTGAAGATTCAAAATAAAGGTGCTCATCATTGCCTATGATAAGCTGATAAACTGATAACCCATATGCCGCACTAGTACCAATGGCCACTAATAAATCCATATTACCCGACAACGCTTTAGCCGCATTAAAACCGCTTCGATAAAATTTAGCACCAAGTCCAAATTGCACAATAGATGCAATAACCAGTTGTAACCAAGCTGGCATCATCAAATGAAACCCAAAAGGCTCTAATAACATAGGTAACACAAAAGGAATGGCTAAAATAACAGAAATCACAATCGGCCAAATAGATGCTTGTTTGTTAACTTTCTTTGCACCTGATTGTTGATCTGAAATTTTAATAGCACGATAGCCCGCTTTATCAACCGCAGACATTAATGCTTCAAGCTTAACATGAGTATCTGCATTAATAGTTGCTTTCTCAGTTGCCAGATTAACACTGACATCAATTACACCATCAACTTTTTTAATTGCTTTTTCTACACGACTAACACAAGAGGCACAACTCATTCCTTCAATATTAAGATGATATTGTATTGTCTTCATAAAATGCAGCCTTAATTTTTATACGATTATTGATTAGTATATACTCAAAATTGATAACAATGCAGAAAAATACTAGACAGATCGCAAGAATTTAACTTGCGATCAAAATAAGAGGAAATAAAAAAGGTAACGTTAGTTACGTAATTTTTCGGGCCACTCGTTTTGAGTAGAAACTAATAAATCCTTAACAATTCTAGGATTACCCGCAACAACATTGCCCGAAACCATATAATTATTGCCACCTGCAAAATCGGTAATAACGCCACCTGCTTCACGCAAAATCAACTCACCACCAGCAATATCCCATGGTTTTAAGCCAATTTCAAAAAAGCCATCTAAACGACCTGCGGCAACATAAGCAAGATCTAAAGCGGCAGAACCAGTGCGACGAAAATCGCCACATCTAACAAATAATTTTTGTAACACGCCAAAATAACTATCGCTATATTGTTTAGCTTTAAACGGAAAAGCCATTGCCAGCACGCTACCGTCTAAATCTTTCGCATTACTCACTCGAATACGATAACCATTAAGTTGAGCGCCTTTACCACGAGCCGCTGTAAACAGCTCATTACTGATTGGATTATAAACAACGGCAATTTCGGTTTTACCTTTAACCCGAGCTGCGATAGACACTGCAAAATGAGGGATATTTTTAATAAAATTGGTAGTACCATCAATTGGGTCAATTATCCACTGAGTATCGGCATCATTACCTTTAGCTAAGCCGCTTTCTTCGGCAATGATAGTATGGTCAGGATAAGCTTTTTTAATTGTTTCAATAATCAAAGCTTCAGCCGCACGATCGGCATTAGTGGCAAAATCATTAGCGCCTTTGGTTTCAATTTCGATTGAACTAGGATTTTCATAAGCCTTGATGGCTACATTACCTGCTTTACGAGCAGCACGAATAGCAATATTCAGCATCGGATGCATAGTTTTATTCCAATTGATGTGTTAAAGAACGGGTTGGTTTAGTAAAATGAACTTAGTCATACTAAAAATTATGGTATAGTATATAAGTTTTGTAACTTTATTGCCAGACTATATGGGATCGATAGGGTAAATACCTAAAATTACCCTAAAATATAGATTCCCTATTTTTAAGCATGTTCTTAATGATTTGTTTGTTTAATCGGAACTCATAAACAATCTATATTTTAGAACCGATTAAACAAGTTAATTAATAGTTTACTAATTGTTCATTAATATCGACATTATTTACTTCAATAGTATGCTCATTTCCTCTCTAACTTGAGGTACAGTTAAGCCAACAATAATTTGTAATGATTGTCCCTTGTATACAACATTTATTGCCCCATAACTTTGAAAATAAGTCACTTTCTGAACTAATTCAGGATTACTTACTTCAATACGTAATCGAGTTGCACAGTTAGTCAATTGTATAATATTTTCTTTACCACCTAATCCTTCAATAAAGGCAATTGCTTGTTGAATTATCAAATCGTTAGTTTCAAATTCAGTATCATATTGATTTGACGATTTACTCTTTTTACTATTTTGATAATCTGATTTAGTAAATAGTTTAATATTAGTATCTGAACGGCCAGGAGTGATAAGATTGAATTTAAGAATTAAGAATTTAAACACAAAAAAGTAAATTGCTGTAAAAGTTAAACCAATAGTAACTTGAATAACATACGTCATCCAATGATTTGCTCCCAGAGGTAACCAGTTTTGGAAGATAAAATCTATAATACCTGAGTAAAAATTTCCTGATACACCAAGCATATACATAATTGCAGCCATTGATGCTGCTAAAAAAGCGTGAACAACAAATAAAATAGGTGCAATAAAAAGGAATGTAAATTCAATGGGCTCTGTTATCCCAGTCAACACAGCTGTAACTGTTGCTCCAATTAATAGTCCCAATACCATTTTTTTATTTTCTGGTTTTGCTGTTGCATAAATAGCCATTGAAATACCTGAGCAACCAAATACCTTCCCCATACCAATTAACATAAAACCACCCTGAGGAAATAATTTAGTTAATGATTTTGTGCTGTTAGCAAATTCAGAAATATGAGAAATCCAATAGTTAACTGTACCTCCATCGGTGACAATTGGACCAAAATAGATTGGACCATAAACAAAATGATGTAATCCTGTAGGAATTAAAATGCGCTCTAAAAAAGTAAATAGCCATACACCAAATGCACCAGAATTTAAAATGAAAATTTGCAGGCTTTGAATACCATTTTGGATAGGAGGCCAAACCAATACCGTCAATACAGCTAGTACCAGCATTAACGGAAAACAGATAATAACGATTAATGGTGTCCCTGTAAATACATTTGCCCATTCGGGTAAACGTAAATCAAAATAACGGTTATGAATCCAAACGGTAAAGGCTGCAGTCATAATTGAACCAACAATTGAAGTATCTAATGTTAATACACCACTAATTTCAATTAATCCTGTTTGCCCTACTTGATAGTTTATACCTAACTGTTCACTCCAAATATCAAGTATTCCTGCTATAAAATAGTTAAATGTTAAATAGGAGATGAAAGCGGCTAATACAGCTCGGCCAGATGCCTTTTTTGCTAATGCAATTGGCAAGCCTAAAGCAAACAACATTGGCATATTTTGAAACAAAACTAGGGATGCTTTTTGAAATATACTGACAATTTTAACATAAGTCGATCCTTCTACAGCAAAAGGAAACAAATGTGGATTAAGTAAAACGACGCTCAATCCCAATAAAATGCCTGCACAAGGAAAGAGTAATACAGGAACAAACATTGCTGCTCCAAAGCGCTGAATTGTACTTCTCATAACATTAACCTTTTATTAATATAATGATTTTGTTATTTTTAAAATAGTTCTGTACATGTTTGTGAATAACGCTAAGCGTTTGCATTTACTCAAACGCTAGCATTATTCGTGTAAAACAAAATAATTATTTAAAAAACTGAGGTAAATAGTCTTTATTTTCGTTTAAGATTTCTTCAACAATTACTTTTGCTTTTGGAACGTTAACAACGGTTCTATTTAACGTTAAGGCATTGATTAATTTTTGTTTAGAACCTTCATACCAAGCATCAACAACTAATTTTTCATAACCTAATTGGATTTCTATCATCGCTTTTTGGAATGTCGGAATCTTACCAATAGCAAACGCTTTAGGACCATCAGAAGTTAGCATACATGGCACTTCAACCATTGCATCATCTTGTATATTACTAATAATGCCTTTGTTTGGAACAATCACAAGATAGATATCGCCTTTGTTATAAGCTAATGACGCAGCAACACGGATCATATAACGACCATGAATATCATCATGAAGCTGTTCACCAACAATAGAATTTTTTTCAATAATACGTTTACACATTTCAAATACTTGTTTTTCACGTCCATTGATAACTTGACGCGCACGCGTATTATTAATATCTTCTTTACTCACCATTTTTTCTGGATATAAATAGTATTGTAAATAAGTATTTGGCAAGAATTCTGGGTTATCTCGTAACATTGTTTCCATGTTTTTAAACGTTGCTTGCCAAGAAGGATCATTAGCAATAATTGAATCAACAGCTTTAATACCATCTTTTAAAATAATTTCTTTAATACGTTGGGTTAAATCTTCGCCTTGTTTATTCTTAATTTTAGTAAACCAACCATAATGATTTAAACCGAAGTATTCCGGTACAAAATCCCAAATTTCACAACCAAGTAATTTTGCGTAACTCACCATGATTGCCGCAGGCATATCACAAATATTTAAGATTCGATTATCGTTAGGAAATTCTCGATTTAATGCATCTGCAACAATCGCTGCTGGGTTAGTGTAGTTTAAGATCCAAGCATCCTTTTTATATAAACGAATTTCGCGAACAAGGTCTATCATATCTCCTATGGAACGTAATCCGTAAGCCATACCCCCTGCACCACACGTTTCTTGACCTACACATTGATGAGATAAGGGGATTTGTTCATCACGCTCACGCATTTTTAAACCACCAGTACGGATTTGCATAAAAAAGAAATCAGAGTTTTCAAAAGCGATTTTTCTATCTGTTGTATAGATAAATTCTTCAATTTCTGGATAGAGTTCTTTAAACATAATTTTAGTTGCTTTTGCATTTAGCTCCTGACGAGCTGCATCAATATCATAAAAAACAACTCGCTTTAACGGAAAATTTTGTTTTTCTGTAACAAGACTTCTCATAATACCTAATGTATAAGTACTACCTGCACCAACAACGGTTAAATTGATCTTTTTCATAATATGTTTCCTAAATTACATTTATTAAATAAAATCTTGCCATAGATATATTATAAATAAGTATTACCATAAAATAATACTTATTAAATACAAATGTGAAAAGGATCACAAAAAATATTTATTCGCAGTTGATCAATGCGTATTAGATAATTTGAGTGAGTACAGTAAAAATTAAATAATGATAAATTTACCATCTAATGCTATTTTGACTATTCAATGTTAATATAATACAAATTTAATATGTAGGATGTTATCGTGAGTAAACCACTTTATCGACAAATTGCTGAAATTTTTGAAGAAAAAATTCGTTCTGGCGAATTAGATGTTGAAGATGTATTACCTACAGAACAATCTTTACAAGAAATATATAATGTTAGTCGTGTTACTGTTCGTAAAGCCCTAGAGCTACTTGAAAAACAAGGATTATTAGTACGAATAAAAGGAAGTGGTACCTATGTTAAATACAATTCGACCAAGCACGATGCCTTTCAATTAAAAGGATTTGAAGAAAACATTACCTCACAAGGGCGAATTGCTAGTACGAAAGTAATACATTTTCAGTTAGAACAGGCACAACCCGTTATTGCAAAGCATCTAAAAATTGAAGTTGGAACATTAATATATTCAATAATACGTATTAGAACAATAGACGATGAGCCTGAAATTTTAGAGCAAAGTTATATGCCTCTTTCACTATTTCCTGATCTCAGTGTTAAAGTAATGCAAACATCAAAGTATCACTATATTGAAAAACAAAAAGGTTATCAAATATCGCTAAGTAGGCAAGACTTAAAGCCTGTTTTAGCAACTAGCATTGTTGCTAAACATTTAAATATCGAAACAAATTACCCTATATTATGCCAACGTTCAACTAGTGAATTAGTTAATGGAGAAGTATTTGAATATAGTATTCAATATTTAAGGGGATTCCAATATAGGTTTGAATATATTGCACGCAGAGGGTTAGAATAAATACCAATAATCCGCAATCTAGAAATAAATATCATCGATCTATATGGTATAGATTAGTAATCAAACTTAATATGATAACTTCTAATTATTCATCCATGCGAAATAAATATCGATGTAGACTAATTAGCCTACCATGTAAAATGATTTATTTAGATCCTAATCATGATCTAAGAAACATCCTCTATGACTTAACAACATTTTTTTGCTATAGTAAGCACCATTTTATTTAATCTATAAGAGTTATAAGCTATGAAATCTATACCTAATTGCCCTGTTTGCCAATCTGAACACACTTATCATGATGGCAGCTTTTGTGTTTGCCCTGAATGCGCCCACGAATGGGATCCAAACGAGGCTGTGTCTTCTGATGTTGGATTACAGGTAAAAGATAGCAATGGTAATTTACTTGCTGATGGCGACGATATTATTTTGATTAAGGATCTAAAATTGAAAGGATCTTCAACAGTGCTGAAAAAAGGTGCTAAAGCCAAAGGCATTCGTTTAGTCGAAGGCGATCACGAAATCGATTGTAAAATTGACGGTATGAAAATAATGCTTAAAGCCTGCTTTGTAAAAAAAGCTTAGTTAACTATTTTATTAATGCTGATTTTATCAGCATTAATCTGTTTAGTTTTAGTTTTAATTAATATAATCTATCACACAATAAAAATGCTTAGTTAGATCATTGTTTTTATTTAAGTATTTATTGTTTTTTTGGAAGATTTATTTCTAAATCAATATGATAGAATAGCAATTTCACTCAATAGCCACAAAAAGAAAGTCAAGTTGAATAGGTAAATTAAATATGACTGTGTGATCAATTTATATCACTGAGTTAAATACCATAAGATACTAGAAATTCGCTCAAACATTTGTTCAAAAATAAATTCAGTAAATGCGGGTAGTGTTGTAATTAAATAAGTTAGCATGATTAACCCTAAGAATAGGGTCGCTGGATAACCAACCACAAATATAGATAGCTGTGGCGTCATTCTATTAAGTAGTCCTAATGATATATTGATGATTAATAGCAATGTCATTAAAGGAAGCGCTAACATGATCGCGTTGATAAATAATAGTTTGCTGACTTCAATTAATGCTAAGTATCCATTCGCTTGTAATGGCATTACTGCAATCGGAATAATATCAAAACTATTTGATATGCCGTATAACAACCATAAATGGCCATCAAGACTGATAAATATTAATAAAGCAATGATGTTAATTAAGCGTGATAATACTGATGTAGATGGACCGCCAATAGGATCAAAAAAGGTCGCCATTCCTAGCCCCATTTGCATCCCAATTAATTCTCCTGAAAATCGCACTGTCATAAATGCCAACTGCATGGTAAAACCAATAAGTATTCCAATCATTATTTGTTGTGCAATAATCCATATTCCTATAAATGAGTATATTTTTATATTGTCATCAATATGTGGATGTGGCAGTACAATCGTCGTGAGTAGCGCTAGGCCAATTTTAACTCGATTAGGCGTTTCTTTTTCGCCAAAAATGGGCGCTACCATGATCAACGCTAAGATACGAACAAAAGGGAAAAAATAGTCCCTAATCCAAGAAAAGAAATCGATATTAAATAAATTGTAGATATCAAATTCCATTACATTTAACGGGTTAAGTTAGGAATATCTGTAATAACGGTTTGGATATAGTCGATCATGGTTGATAGCATTGATGGCCCCAATATTATTAAAACCACAATGACCACTATGATTTTGGGAATAAATGATAATGTCATTTCGTTAATTTGCGTCGCAGCTTGTAATAAACTAATGATTAACCCTGTTACTAATGCGGCTAATAATAACGGTCCAGCTAATGATGCCGCAACTTTTATCGCTTGTATGGCTAACGTGCTGATATATTCAGATGACATAGTGCGACTCAACTAAAAAAGCTTTGTGCTAATGATCCAAGTAATAAATGCCAACCATCTGCCAAGACAAATAACATTAATTTGAATGGTAATGATACTGTCGCTGGTGGCACCATCATCATTCCTAATGCCATAAGCGTGCTTGCTACCACTAGATCAATTACTAAGAATGGAATAAAAATTGTAAAACCAATTTGAAACGCTGTTTTTAATTCACTCACCACAAAAGCAGGAACTAATACTTTTAGGGGAACGTCTTCACGTGTTTGAATGTCGTTTTGATGAGACATGTTAACAAATAATGCTAGGTCATTTTCTCGCGTTTGGGTAAGCATAAATTCTTGTAATGGTTTAGTTGCTTTGGTTAATCCTTCTTGCATGGTGATTTGATTTTGTGAATATGGCACATACGCTTCTTGATAAATTTTATCAATAACTGGCGACATAATAAAAAAAGTCATAAAAAGCGCAATTCCCAAAATAACTTGATTCGGCGGTGCTGATTGCGTACCTAGGGCATTACGTAACAGACCTAACACAATGATGATTCGTGTAAAGCTGGTCATCAATAATAATATTGCTGGTATAAAAGTGAGCAATGTTAAAAAGACTAATGTTTCAACTGGTAACGACCAATTTTGCCCACCAGTTAGGGGCTGATTTATGTTAGTTAAAGATGAAGTTTCAGCATAGCTAGATAAACTAAATAGCAATAAACTTAGCAAAATAGTTAAATTTAACCGCACTTGTTGTTACTCCTTTTTCACTTTTAAAGCGGATTGTAATATCTGTTGAAATGCGTTAATTTTCGTAAGATTTTTATCTGCTCCATTTTGCGAAAGCAACACTTTGGTTCGTTCTTCATTGATGGTATGTAACAATGTCATTTGTTGAGGAGTAACACCTACCACTAATAATTGGTTATCAACGTGAATAACCATAATACGTTCTTTAGGATTAATGTTATATGTGGCTTTGACATCAATCCATTGTTCGGTCGTTTTTTTCCAACCCATTCGTTTTGCGAGCCATCCTAGCAATAAAATAAAACCGATGATCACAATAAGCGTTAATCCCATTGACGATCCAATTTCAGTATAAATATTTAAATCAGAAGACGATGGCGATAAGGTATTAGTATTGGTTACACCAACCGTAGGTTGAACCAAATTAGGTTGCTTTATTGTCATTAACGGCTTAATCTTCTTACACGCTCTGATGGAGTAATAATATCGGTGATACGCACACCATAGTTATCGCCAACTACCACAATTTCGCCTTGAGCTATTAAATAACCGTTAATTAATATATCTAATGGTTCTCCTGCAAGCCCATCTAATGCAATTACCGAACCTTGGGTTAGATTTAATAGATCTTTAATAGCTATTTTGGTTCGACCAAGTTCTACGCTTAAATCAACAGGTATATCTAATATAAGATTAATATCTTGCTTTTTATCTTTTGTTTGTTGCGGAGATAATGTTTCAAAAATAGCCTCTTTAGTGATGAGTTCATCATTCATTACTTTTTCTTCTTGGTCTTCGTCGTTATTTGGTATAATGTCAGTCATTGAACACTCCCTCATTCAGTTGTTCTATCACAGGATTAATGACCTGTTCTACTTGAATTGCATACTGTTTATTTACTTTACCGTAATGGCCTTTTAATACCGGTACACCGCCAACTGTTACATCTATATTTGTTGGTTTTTCAATTGTTAAAATATCATCAACTTTTAACGCTAACAGTTTTTCAACGGTTGTATGAATATGGGTAAAATCGGCAACTAATTCGACAGATGATTGTTTAATTCCAGTGGTTAATGAACTCATCCAGATATTATCGTCTTGATAAGTCTGTTCTTCGATAGGTGGCTTTATTAGCAACTCTTTGATTGGTTCAACCATAGAATAAGGGATACAAATGCAAAATGTTGCTTTGCTATGACCCACTTCGACTTTGAAGTTTGTTGTTAGCACGACATCATCAGGTGAACTGGTAATGTTGGTAAATTTGCTTTGCATTTCAGAGCGAATATATTCGGTTTCAATTGGGTATACATCAGCCCATGCATTTTGATAAATAACTAATGCTAATTCTAATACTCGTTTTATGATTTGCTGTTCGGTGTGGGTAAATTCTCGTCCTTGTGTTTTTATTTTAGTTGTATGCCCGTCTCCCCCAAATAATGAATCAACGATAATAAAGACTAATTCAGGTGAAAATGAAAATAAGCTTGAACCTCTTAATGGGTTAAGATGAACTAAATTTAAATGGTTTTCCGATGAAATATCAGAAAATTCCTCAAATGTTTGTGGTTCAATAGGCGATGCAACTACATCGGCATTGCGACGCAATCGATTAAATAGCCCAATTCTAAACTGACGAGCAAAACGTTCATTAATGATTTCTAATGCGGTTAATCGTTCAGGAATAAAGCGATGTTTTACCGATAAATCATAAGGTTTAACATCAACCTTTTTACCAGAAGGTAACGAAAAAGAAGAAGCATCAATACTGCTATCGTCACCATCGTTAACAAAACTATCAGATAGTTGTACAGCATCACTATTTTCATTTAAATCCGTTATGGACTCTATCTTATTGGGCATAGTAATCACCGTATAATAAAATCAGTAAATAGAACTTCATCAACTTTTACCCAATGTTTTGCATCATATTGTCTTGATAAGGTATTTTTTATCTGTTCTTGTAAATCGACTTTTCCCGATTCTTGCTTTAGTTTGTTGACATACTGTTTTGAAGTTAAAAGTAGCACGTCACTTCTTACTTCAGGTAAATAATCTAATAACACCGTTCTTTGATCTTCATCAGCGATACGCAAAACTATTCCAATATAAATGATTTTATTAATTTCAATATTATCTTCTGAGACAGGTAATGAAATAGTAAACGGTTTTAATGTTAAAAATACCGGTGACGTAACTTCGGGTTCTTCTTGCGCTCTAGTTGTGCTTTGTGAATGATTTTGAAACCACAAATAAGCCGCAACACTTATCGCTAACAACGTCATAAGAATAAGGATTAGATTTAAAACACTTACTTTTTTTTTCGTGGTAGGCATATTTATTCTTGTCTCTATAAATTTAAAAAGATTTATAACCCATTAATTAGGTATAGTTACAAGAATAATAAATCATATTTTTTAAATTGATTTGAAGAATAGGCAACAAAACATTACCTATTTAAACGTTTCAATTGATTTAAAACATAAAATTGCTCAAAAAATAATAATTTTATTAGTTAAGCAAATATACTAAGTCTAGATTTAATTGATCGACTTTCAACTAGGGATTGCTCAATACTATCGTCTATTATATCAAGTGATACTACTTTCTGGGTTTGATTGCTTTTTGTTTGTTGCGGTGTATCAGATTGTTTTGAATCATTCATCATTGAAAAATCACCGATATTTGTTTGCTCTAGTGTAATACCTTGATCTTCTAATGATGTTTTTAAAAAAGGTAAGGCCGATTCTAACATACCTTTAACAACGCTATGTGCAGCGATCATATGAAGATTCATTTTATCATCATTCATTGCAAACTTAATGTACATTGAGCCTAACTCTTGTGGATGTAATTTTATCTCGGCAGTTTGAATTCCTTGACGATTAAACATAATAATTTGTTCAGTTAATGAAGTTTGCCACTGCATAATATTTTGTGTAGGTAAATTTATTGTCGCTGATCTTGCGCTAATACTAGTTGGTGATAATAGCTGGTTTTGTCCATTGGTATTGGTTAACAAAAATAACTCTTGATTGGTTTGTATTTTCCCGTCATTATCGTGATTATTTGTTATAAATTGAGTTCGATCTACCGCTAATTTTTGCATAAAGTCACTATCATTTTGCATTTCATTTCTATCGTTCAATATAGAAGTAAGTAAATGTTTTCCCTGCTCATTGATTAACGTTTTTGGCGGTAAATTATCGAATAAATTAACATTTAATATTTCAGTATTTTGATGTTTTTTTATTATATCACCATCTTGTACTGTACTTAAAAAAGTCTGTTTTTCTTGCTCAAGAATTTGTATATTAAAAGGATAAATGGCGGTAATTAACATTTCAACATCATTATCTTCCTGCACATCATCGATAACATTTAACTTGGCATTAATTGTTTTTTTATTTTGTTCGACTTGATTTTCACTTAACCTTAATAATTGTTGAAAACAATCATTATTTTTATTCGTTGAATCCTTTTCAACTAGCTCTGATTGATGAGAGGTAGTAAGGTTCACATCATTAATAAGATTAACATTCATTTAATACTCTCCTTGCTAATTGTAACTGTGCAAATTCATCTGTCAGTTTTTGCTGTAACCGATTTTGTCGTTGCAAATATTGGTTATACTGCTTATTTAATAGTGTGGTATATGTGTTTAAGCTTTTTTGTGATTGATTAAGCTGATTTGTAATTTGCTTTTGTTTAATATCTAACGATAACAATAGTTTTTTTTGTTGCTCAATACCTTGTTCAATTGAAGCAATAAACGATTTAAAATTGTTTAACTCGCTACCTTTAATACCTTCAAATAAGGCATTATTTAATTTTTGTTGATATTCAACATAATAATTATTTAAAACATTTAGCTGTGATTGTGCATTTTGATGATTTTCATTTGCTTTTTTTAGTTTTATCAAGTTATCGTCTACCGACTTTTGCGCCAATTTTTTTAATGTTGAAAATGCAAGTTGTGAAGGATTTTTATTCATTATGATATTTCCCTAACGAGCTAATGGTGGCTCAACAATGGCCGCTAATTGTTGATAGGCATCTTGATAACAGCAATGTTCATTAATACCTTGTTGTAAAAATTTTTGCATGGCAGGATATAGCGTTATTGCTCTGTCTAATAATGGATCTGTGCCGGATACATAAGCACCAACATTAATCAAATCACGGTTTCGTTGAAAACTTGAAAATAATTGTTTAAATAATCTAGATTTTTTTTCATCTTCAGGGGCAGTAAGATCTGTCATTACGCGACTGATTGAAGCCTCAATATCAATAGCTGGATAATGCCCTGATTCAGCAAGAGATCGAGATAAAACAATGTGTCCATCTAAAATTGCTCGGGCCGAATCTGCAATCGGATCTTGTTGATCATCACCTTCGGTTAATACCGTATAAAATGCAGTAATTGAGCCTTTCCCTTCTTCATCATTGCCAGCTCTTTCAACTAATGCGGGTAACTTTGCAAAGACTGATGGAGGATAACCTTTAGTTGCTGGGGGTTCACCAATTGCTAAAGCAATTTCTCGTTGTGCCATAGCATAACGAGTTAAAGAGTCCATAATCAATAAAACGTTAAAGCCTTTATCACGAAAGTTTTCTGCAATTTTTGTTGCATATGCCGCTCCTTGTAAGCGTAATAATGGCGAAACATCCGCTGGTGCTGCTACAACAACGGCTCGTGCCAATCCTTCTTCGCCTAAAATATTTTCGATAAAGTCTTTAACTTCTCGACCTCGTTCACCAATCAAACCGACAACAATAATGTCCGCTTGCGTATAACGAGCCATCATGCCTAGTAAGACACTTTTACCAACGCCTGATCCAGCAAATAAGCCCATTCGTTGCCCTTTGCCAACGGTTAGCAAGGCATTTATAGCTCTGACACCAACATCAAGAACCTGATGAACAGGAGTACGTTGTAGTGGATTGAGGGATTTATTGGCTAATCCAGCATACTCAATATGCTCAGGAAATGGTTTGTCATCCAAGGGGGTTCCCATAGCATCAACCACTCGACCTAATAATCCCATTCCCATAGGTAATACTTTATGGTTAAAATGTGTTAGATCATATTGCTTAGTATAGACTCGTGCCCCTAATAAAATACCGTCAGTTGATTCAAATGGCATTAAGTAAAGTGTTTTATCACTAAATCCAACTACCTCACACTCAACGGGCTCAATTCGACCGTCGGTTTGTCGTTCAACCAAGCAGTTAGATCCCAAAGGTAACTTTAGTCCAATAGCTTCTAGCACAAGTCCCGATGCTTTGATCAATCTTCCATATTTGCGGATTAGTGATAGAGATTCAAGTTGTTGTATAGCTTGGTCAATTTTATTTAGCCATTGTGCAGAATATCTCACGTTAATGATTGTCCTCTTTTAGGCTATCAGAGATTATTTGCCAGTGTTGATCGATATTTGTATCAATTTCATTAGTTTCGGTAAATATCTTGCATCCACCCTGTTCTACGTTAGAATCGGCAATAAGTTGCCAATGATGTTGACTGATTTCATCATTCAGTATGGGTTCTAACCACAGTAAATCAGCCGGATTCAGATGCAATGCAATAGGTTCAGGCAAGACTGAACACTGTTCAACTAATGTTTTTATGGTATAAATAAGCTGTTTTTGCTTAGCTTTGGGTATCGTGCCTACTGTTTTTTGCGCAGCAATCAATGCTAAATCAAACAATTTAGGAACAATTAATTCATCAATTTCGTTAATCGAATTTTGAAAATTGGTTATTAAATTAGCTATAGCTTGAACGGCATTTAATTTTTCTTCATTAAGTTGTTGTTCAATGAACTGGCGCCCCTCTTGCTCGCCAATTTGATATCCTTCATCATAACCAGTTTGCTTACCTGCATTGAAACCTTCTTGTTGACCTAAATTAAAACCGTCCTGATAAGCCTGTTTTTTTACATCTTCTTTTAACTGCTCTAACTGTTGTGCCTGATTTAACTCTGGTTCAATTACAACATTATCTATCTCAGTAGTAGTTAGTTCTGTTTCAGGAACATCAGTTTCAACGTTTATAGCAACTTCATTTTTACTTAATTTCGGTAATTCGGATAAAGAGAAATCTTGAAAACTTAATGGTTCCCAATTTAATCTATCGGGCCGATTACACATATTCATCATCACCGCTACTTAGGATCACTTCACCACTTTCTGCTAATCGACGAGCAATAGCCAATATTTTTTTCTGTTCGGTTTCAACTTGAGATAAACGCACAGGAGGTCGATTTTCTAAATCTTCACGTAAGATAGATGCCGCTCGCTGTGACATGTTACTCAATAGTTTTTCTCGTAATTCAACTGATGCACCTTTCAACGCAATTATTAATATTTCATTATCGACCTCTTTAAGTAAGCGTTGAATACTTCTATCATCCACTTCAACAAGATTTTCAAACAAGAACATTTCATCAATAATTTTTTGGGTTAACTCTCCATCATAATCACGCAATGCATTAATAACTTGCTCTTCTTGCTGTGTTTTCATTAAGTTAATAATTTCTGCTGCAGTACGTATACCACCAAGATTATTAAGTTTGATATTTTGACCATGTAGTAAAGTCGATAATGAAGTTGAGAGTAATTGAAGCGCAGAAGGCTCTACTCCTCCAAAAGTTGCAATACGTAACATGACATCATTTCGTAATTCATCATCAAATAGATTTAGAATTTCTGCCGCTAAATCACGATTTAGATGAACTAAAATAGTTGCAATAATTTGTGGATGTTCTTTTTTGACCAAATCAACTGCTCTTGTAGCATCGACATAGTTAAGCATTTCAAGACCATCGGTTGCTTCTTCTTTTCCTGTATCTAATAATTCATCCAGTAAACGTTCGGCTTTTTCACTACCAAGAGATCGACCCAATATTGAACGTAAGTAACCATCTGGATCGGTATTTAAAACAGCGCATTCTTCAAGAGCAACTTGACACTCATTAAGTATACCTTTCAACTGTTCTTGAGAAAATTGAGGTAATGACATCATCGCACTACTAATTTGTTGCACTTCTTTATGGTTAAGATGTTGCATAACTTGTGCCGCTAACCCTTCACCTAACACCATTAAAATCGCAGCTACTTTTTGAGATTCACTTAATATCATTGCTCAGTGTCCTCCTTATTTATCCAATTACGAATAATTAGTGCCATTACACGCGGTTCTTTTTCAACAATTTTCCGTATATGCTGTTGTTGTTGCGTATTATCTTCAAATATTTTTTGCTGTTGTTTACTGTGAGCTTTATAATCTAACTTATCGTCTACGGTAGATTGAGAAACTAATGATTCTCCATTATCAATAAGGAATTTACGTTGTAATTTTATCCATACCGAACGTAAAACCTTACGCCACGCAAACCATAAAATAATAATATAAATTAGATATTTAATTACTGTTTTAGCAGAATCATAAAATTCAGGAGTTTTCCAAAATGCCATATTATCGTTGTCATCAAGTGTTTGATCGGTAAATTTCAAATTTGCAACAGTCAAGCTATCACCACGTAAATCAGAAAACCCCATTGCCTGACGGGCTAATGCCTCAATATTTTTCAGTTCATCACTATCTAGTTTTACCCATTGTTCAGTTATGGAAGATGACTTGTCATTGTCATTGTCATTGTCATTGTCATTATCACTGTCAACATCTTCAGATTTAACATTATCTGGCTCGGTTGTAACGAATCTATAATTCACCAAAACAGCAACTGATAAACGCTTAATACGACCTTCAGGTATTTGACTGTGTATAACCTTTCTATTTACTTCAAAATTAACGGTATTATTTGATTGCAAGCTGTAATTTCCTTGCTTATCGTGTTTTTCAGTCGGTTCTTTTTCATCTTGTTCATCGATTGGCGCGCTAGATGCAGGTACAGGTTGATTAGACAACGCTCCTGGCACACCACCTACACTATAGCTTTTAGCTGATTGACGATTTTCTACTTGTTGCTTACTGCGAATAGTTTGATTAGCAATATCACTATTAGGATCATAAGTTTCTGATGTTGATTCTTGTCGACTAAAATCAATATCAGCATTCACTTGTACCTTGACATTATTTTTACCCAAAATTGGGATGATGATTTTTTCTACTCGTTCACGAATATTATTTTCAATTCGCTCACCAAATTCGAGTTGAGCAACATTTGTGTTTCTATCACGATAACCTTCACCAGTTAACAGGTGACCACGCTGATCGATAATGGTTACTTTATCTGCTTGTAATTCTGGCACACTACTGGAAATTAAATGGATAATGGCATCAATTTGACCTTGTGATAACGATCGCCCAGGAAATAACGTTAACGCCACCGATGCAGAAGGAGATTTCCTTTCCCTGACAAATAAAGAAGGTTTAGGCATCGCTAAATGCACTCTAGCATCATCAATACTACTGATGATGGATATTGTTCGGGATAATTCGCCTTCTAAAGCTCGTTGATAATTTATTTGTTCATTGAATTGGCTCATACCAAAACTTTCTTTGTCGAGCAATTCAAAACCAACCGCCCCACCTTTTGGTAAACCCTGCTGAGCAATACGTAATCGGGTATCGTAAACTTTATCTTGTGGAATTAAGATTGTGGAACCAGAAGACGAAAATTGATAAGGAATATTCATCTTATCAAGCTGGCTAATAATTTCACCACCATCTTTATCATTTAAATTACTGAATAAAACTGCATAAGACTCATCTTTAGCCCATAAATAAATAAAACTAATAATGGCTATTATAATTACAACAGCAATTAACAATGCCATTTTGGTGTTTTGTTTTAGTTGATTTATAAAAGGCAACTTATTTAATATTGATTCACCTTTATTATTGACTGTTTGACTAGCCATTGGCACCCTGACTCTAAATTATTTAGATTAACTCTGTTCGCTATTATCCATGCATTTAAAAAATTCAATGGCAAGAAAAGCGTGCACTTTTTCCCTTACTTAGACCCTTTGTTTTTTAGTTTTTATGATAAATTTAGCGACACATTAACAAAAAACAGAAAAATAAACACAATAAATGAATACAATCAACATGTTAAATTTATTTAAACTTGATAATTTAAATGAATCAACGTCAATTTCCTCAAAAACGAATTTTGCAGATAAAAACTTTGTTTCAGAATTAAAAACCGCTTTAGATAACATCAGTCAACTACAAATACAAACAAATAATGAAGCTAAAGCTTTTGAAATGGGAGATGCAAATATTTCATTGAATGAGGTCATGGTTAATATGCAAAAATCATCGGTTTCATTGCAGTTTGGTATTCAAGTACGCAATAAACTGGTTGCTGCTTATCAAGAAATTATGAATATGAATGTTTAATTCATAGCCTCTATTAGATAATAAATAAAAAGAGATATTTTTTGTGTGGTTGTTTTATGTATGATTATTTATTCTGGCATAAAATAATATATTTAATCAACACAGTAATAGATTTTTATGGCCTTATTATGAAAAATAAGGCCCGAACCAAACGCTTCTAAAATTTATACTAAACTCGCAATTTTTTGGTAGTTTCCTACTTTGTTATGATAATCAATATGTTTACCTATTAAACCTCTAAGCTGAGTATGACGAGCAATTATCAATTGAGTTAGTTGTTGTTGATAACTAAGTATATTCTTAATATACATGCGAACAATGCCTTGGTATTGTAAAGGCATATTTTCAATGGCAGCAAAATCATCGACTAACATAATATTTTCTGATAATTGAAGATATTTCGTTTGCCAACTCAACAATAAATCCCAGTTTTCATCCAGTCCACTAATCAACATTTGTTCAACAATATAGCTAACTTGTTCATATTGCTCTAATAAGTTATTTCCTTGCATAACCATCCTTTTTTACTTAGCAATCTCACGCCACGACTCAGCAATATTGTTAAGTAAATCGTAACAAGTTTGCAGTTTTTCTTGATCATTATGTAAATTAGCTAATAACAATTGTTGGCTAATATAGTGATATAAACGATCTAAATTTTCGGCAATTTCACCGCCTTTTTCTAAATCTAGACAGCTTTTAAGACCATTATCAACAATATTAATCGCTTTAGAAATTGCGTTACCTTTACCGACAATATTGCCTTTTTGAATATACAAGCTAGCCAATTTAATTGCGTTAAGTGCACCATCAAATAATAAGACAATCAATTGATGGGGCGACGCTTGACTAATACGTGTTTCTAAATTCACTTGCTCGTAAGCATGAGAGCCCATTTTATACATTACTATTCTCTATTTTTTTGAATTTGCCATCATATCAAATTGGGTAGTTAAATAATTACTCATACTATCTAATGAGTTGATTAAAATATCCAATTTGGTAAATTGAACTCGGTAACGCTCAATAGTTTGCTCAATAGAACTGCTTACTTGTTCATGCCGTTTATCTAATGATTTTAATGTAGAATTTAAGCCATTGGTTGCTGAATCAATCATGCCATCACTATCAATAAATCCACTCACTTTAGAAAAAATTTCATTAGCAATACCCGTTGTTTTGCCATCACCAGTAAATAATATTGCCACCGCTTCACTGTTTTCACTGAGCGCTTTTTGTAGCTCGCTTTCTTTAATCGTTAACATGCCATTTTTGTCCATGTTAATGCCGATTTGAGCTAAAACAGAAAATTCTCCGTCTTGCCCTTTGGCAAATATTGAGCGAATACTTTGATCAATATTACGTAATGTTGAATCCCCAATAAGCGGACCATTATTGCTATTTAGTTCTTTTGAATTTGTCTCTTCTGTGGTGAATTTTGTTAACGTTGATATTGTTGTTTGTAATTGATTAAATGCCTCGACCCATTCTTTAATGGCTTCTTCCACTTTTTCATTATCCGCTGTTATAGCAAGGTTCTGACTAATTGTTGTGGTCTGTTTTAATGTAATATCCACACCTTGAACTACATCTTTAACAGTATTAGAATTACTGGTTATGGCAATACCATTAAACGAAAATTTAGCATCTTGCGCTTTTGCAACTTCAGTCATATAACTATTGCTGGGTTGATTAATATCAAATCCAATAACATTATTTAACATTTCGTCATCTGATGAAATAGACGTAATGCTTTGCTGTTCACCTGTTTCTTTAGATGTGATGACTAATTGATAACCATCTGCTCCAGAACGAATAATGGCAGCATTCATTGTTGAAGGGCAGGTTGTTCCATCTTCATTAGTAACTTTGGCATTATTAATGGCATTTGCTATTGATTGCAAAGATGTCTCATCCTGAGATAAGGTTACATCAAGTTTTTGACCATTCGCTTGTTCAATAGTAATAGTTCGCGTTTGGTTATCATTACCTAACTTAGCATTTTTATCATTGATCGTCGATGTAGCAATACCATGAGATGTCGCTAATTGATCAACTGTCACTGTATAATTACCTAATGCTGCTTTGCTATTTGCTTTTACCGAAAAATAATTGTCATTTCCTGTTGCTATTCGGCTTTGAAAAAGCTCTTTTTTTTGAAGTTTTTCCGTTGCAGTATTAAATGTTGTTAATGCACTTTTTAATTTACCAAAACCACTAATTTTCGCATTAATTGCTTTTTGCTGAGTTGTAATTGGTGTTAAACGTGTTTTTTCAGCCACTTCTAGTTGATCTAAAATACCATTAAGATCGATTCCAGAACCAATGCCTAATGCGCTCATTGCCATGATTTAATCTACCTATAACAATTATTCAATATTGTTTATATCGGCTGACAATTAAAAAAATTTAGTCTTCTTTTAAATATTTATTTAATAAATTGATAACAATCTATTTTTTTGAATAAAAAATCATTGGGAAATTTTCTAAAAAAATAACACTTTGATTTATTAAATAATATTATTTTAATTTGCAACTAAACTGCTACTATAAAAAAATAATCATCAAAAATATTAAAGTTCCCTGTTTTGTTACCGATAAGTTATTTGTCAGCAAGAATATTGAATTAAATTTAAATATCTTGTTGATTTTAATATTTATATTATTGGAGATAAAAATGGCACAAGTAATTAATACAAATACAATGTCTTTAATGGCAAAAAATAACCTTAACAATTCTCAAAGCGTTCTTAGTACTTCTATTGAGCGCCTTTCATCAGGTATGCGTATTAATAGCGCAAAAGATGATGCAGCAGGTCAAGCAATTGCTAACCGTTTTTCATCAAACATCAAAGGATTAACACAAGCTGCTCGTAATGCAAATGATGGGATTTCACTTGCACAAACTACTGAAGGTGCATTAAACGAAATCAACAACAACGTACAACGTATTCGTGAATTAACTGTTCAAGCGGCAAATGGTACCAACTCTGAAAGTGATTTAGTATCAATTCAAAATGAAATTGCTCAACGTCTAGATGAGATTGATCGTGTTTCTAACCAAACTGATTTCAATGGTTCTAAAGTATTATCTGAAGATAAAACACTTAAAATTCAAGTAGGTGCAAATGACGGCGAAACTATTGAAATCAATTTGAAAAAAATTGATAGCACTGAACTTGGTTTAAATGGATTTAACGTATCTGATTCACCAACAGAAGATCCATTAAAAACAATTGATTCTGCATTATCAAAAATTGATGCATTAAGAGGGCAACTAGGTGCGGTACAAAACCGTTTCGAATCAACTGTAACTAATATCAATAATACTGTCAATAATTTAAGTTCTGCACGTAGCCGTATTGAAGATGCTGATTATGCAACAGAAGTATCAAACATGACTCGAGGTCAAATTTTACAACAAGCAGGTACTTCAGTATTAGCACAAGCTAACCAAGTACCTCAATCTGTACTTTCTTTATTACAATAATTCTGAATCTCATTTCTGATTATCCTAACTTTGTCATATAGTCATAACAGCATTTTATAATGCTGTTATGACTAATAATGATAATTAGCTATTTTTTAGCCCTTTATTCAACCCATTAAATTTGCTAACCATCGTCATAATAATGTTAGACATTTTTTTTAACATTGGTTCAAAAATGGATGATAGCTTATATAACTCACGCGGTGTAATACACAAAATCGATTGGCAACAATATATTCATTTGGTGCGTAATGAAGCTTTAAAATTAGCAGTTCGTTTACCTGCAACAGTCGAACTAGATGATTTGTTACAAGTTGGCTATATCGGTTTATTAGACACAATAAAACGTTATGATACATCTCAAGGAAGTACTTTTGCTACATTTGCCATACCGAGAATTAAAGGTGCAATGCTTGATGAACTACGTAGTCGTGATTGGTTGCCAAGACAAACCCGTAAAAAAATTAGAGATGTTACAACAGCAATTAATGAATTAGAACAGAAGTTAGGTAAAACTCCTAGCGATTATCAAATTGCCAAATATTTAAAATTGCCTATTAGTGAATACCGAAAAATTTTATTAGATTCAAATAATAGCCAAATATGTTCATATGATGAAATCCATAAAAAACTGGGTGACAGCATTGATACCATTATTAAAAATGATGAAGATAATAATCCTTTTTTAGCAATAATAGATGAGGAAACTCGTAATACAATTATTCAACAAATTGAAAAACTACCAGAAAAAGAAAAACTTGTTTTATCACTTTATTACCAAGAGGATCTCAATTTAAAAGAGATTGGTAAAGTAATGAATATCAGCGAATCAAGAGTAAGCCAATTACATAGCCAAGCTATCAAAAGAATACAAAGTAAAGTTAATTTTTAGAAAAGATAAAAAAATAATTAAAATAAATTGTAATTAAACGAAAAAATAATTGAAATTATTTTTTTATTGACCTTTTGCGTTTAAAAATGTAATTTTAGTCATAAAAAAATGAAATAAATTTAATTTTACTAATTATTCGTTTTTTTATGCGGATAAAAATAGATATAGATTGGTGACTAAATTGGGAAATTTATTAGATGACGATATTCTAAAATGTATACATCATTTGAACCTATCAACACTACTATTAAGCCAGAAAATGATTGAGAAAGACAAAGTCATGGCAATGTATCGATTAGGTATTGATGAAGAAACGGCAGATATACTTAGCCGTTTAAACACCTCTCAAATGTTGATTCTATCAGAAACAAATCAATTATCTTTTCAGTTACGATTTGAAAATGCTGAAATGATGAAAAAACTTACTGAAGAATCTCGCGTTAGAGATATTAAACAGATGCATACAGGAATTCTTTTATCAAGTTTGCTATTAGATTCAATCAATAAGTAGCTAAGGAACTAAGATGACAAGTACAAGTATTATTCAAAAATATGAGGAAACTCAACTCGCTATCAAATTGATTTCCTTAGGAGGGAGAATCCAAATGCTGGAAAGTGAAACCAACTTAAGTCGAAATAAACTTATAAAGCTTTATAAAGAGATTCAAGGTTGTCCTCCACCTAAAGGTTTATTACCGTTTTCAACCTCGTGGTTTATGACATGGGAACCTAATATCCATGCGAGTATTTTTTATAACGCATACTATTATTTAGTTAAAAATGGTCTAAAATCAGGCATTCAAACTATCTTAAAAGCCTATCAACTTTATTTAGAGCAATGCCAATTTTCATCACATAAGGATAAACCTGTTTTAGGATTAACCAGAGCGTGGATATTAGTCAAATTTGTCGAAAAGAAAATAATGCAACAATCATGTTGTAACGCATGTCGTGGACGTTTTATTACACACGCTTATCATCCACAAAATACTTTTACTTGCAGTTTATGTCAGCCTCCGTCAAGGGCGGATAAAAATAATAAAACACAAAAAGAAAATGACGAAAAATGCATGAAAGTGTTATCGAAACCGAGTTATTTAAATTCATCAGTTGCCAAACAGATCACTGCTTAAATAAATATTAAAGAAATTCAGCTGTTATTTTATGGAGAAAGAAAAAAGTCAATGCTAATAATTATAGGATATATTGTAGTGATCGCTTCGGCGCTACTTGGTTATGTACTCAGTGGTGGTTATTTAGCCGTACTATTTCAGCCACTCGAATTACTGATTATTGGTGGTGCTGCAATAGGCGCTTTTATTGTTAGTAATGAACAAAAAACAATAAAAGCCACACTTAAGTCTTTAAGTCAATTGTTTAAAACATCCAAATATAATAAGAATCTATATTTAACACTCATTAATTTTATGTATACCATTTTGACGAAGATTCGTCAAAATGGAGGACTATCCATTGAATCAGATATTGATAATCCTCATGAAAGTGAATTATTTAAACAATATCCACTTATTTTAGCTAATCCAAGAATTTGTGATTTTATCACTGATTACTTACGTCTTATGATTAGTGGCAATATGGATGTATTTGAAATAGAAACACTGATGAGTGAAGAAATTGAAACATTTGTCCACGAACTTGAAAAACCTGTAGATGCCATTTCAGGGATTGGTGATGGTCTACCAGCATTTGGGATCGTCGCTGCTGTAATGGGCGTAATTAATACACTTGCTCAAGCTGATAGACCAGCAAGTGAACTCGGTGAGCTTATCGCTCATGCTATGGTAGGAACTTTTTTAGGGATTTTGCTTGCTTACGGTTTTGTTTCGCCATTAGCTGCTTTATTAAAACAAAGAAACGCCGATACAGTGAAAGTTCTAGAATGTACCAAAGTAATACTTATTGCCAGCATGCATGATTATGCTCCACAAATTTGTATTGAATTTGGGCGAAAAACGTTATTTTCTCATGAAAGGCCATCATTCTTTGAATTAGAAAAATACATACAAGAAGTTAAAGACAAAAAATCTAATCCAAATGAAAATAAAAAATAATGAAAGATAAATCTGTAAGAATAATTATAAAGAAAAAATCAGGGCATGGTGGTGGACATCATGGTGGTTCGTGGAAAATTGCTTATGCCGACTTTATGACTGCAATGATGGCACTATTTTTAGTCATGTGGTTAATTTCTACATCTACCCCTCAAGAACTGAAAGGTATTGCTGAATACTTTAGAACCCCTTTAATTCTTGGCTACAATGGTGGTAAAAATATTAGCGATAGTGAAAGTCCGATTCCTGGTGGTGGTGATGATGTTAGTAAACAACTTGGTGAAGAAAAGAGTTATCATTCTACCCTATCACAAAATGAAGTTGAAAAACAGCAACTTGAAAAAATACAGATGATTGAAGCGGCACGTAAAATTTATGATATTTTTGAAATTGATGAACGTCTAAAGAAATTAGCACCTAATCTTATTATTGAATTAACTGAAATGGGGTTACGGATTCAAATTTTAGCTTCAGATGATAAACCCATGTTTGATGTTGGTAGTACAACCATTGATCCTAATATGCAAGAAATTCTGCATGCATTAGCGCCAATTATCAATTCCTTACCAAATAAAATCACTTTGTCAGGCCATACTGATGAACGCCAATATACAACAGGTGATAGAGGATATAGCAATTGGGAACTATCTGCAGATAGAGCTAATTCATCAAGAAGGGAGCTTATAGCTGGTGGATTAGACTCAAATAAAATTATTCGAATTATTGCACTTGCCGATACAGTGAATTTAAACAATCCTAATTACAGTAAAGATGCTAATCGTCGTATCAGTATCTTAATTTTGAATAAAATAGCACAGCAGTATATTGAAGAAGAAAATAACATGACCGGAACCGATTTTCTAAGACAATCACAACGGACTAAATCAGAATAAATTTATTTTTGAAAAAATGTATTTATTTGAAAACTTTTTTAAAACACGCATAAGAATTATTAAAGTTTTGTGAATTTAACCCGATATAAAAAAGACTTATTTTAATTGATATTATGAACTCAAACTATATTGAGAGGATTTTATGGCGAATTCATTAATGAATACTGGTATTAGTGGGTTAAATGCAGCACAAAATATGCTGAATGTAATAAGTAATAATATTAGTAATGCTCATACAACTGGTTACAATCGTCAACAACAAATTTTACGCCAAGCAAATGGAACTCAGCATAGTTTTGGGTTTGTCGGTAACGGTGTTTGTATATCATCTGTTAATCGCGCCTTTAATAATTTTGTTGTAGGACAACTACGACAATCACAATCACAAAATGGTTCTATCAAGGCTTATTATAATGAATTATCTAAAGTAGATAATCTGTTAGCAGAGAATGACAATAGTATTTCATCTCAAATCAATAATCTTTTTGCCAGTTTAAATAAACTTGCATTAAATGCTAGTGATGCATCGACAAAACAAACTGTTATTAGTGATCTGACATCTTTAACTAGCCAATTTAATAAAACAGAAACAAATTTAAAGAACCAAATTGCCAACGTTAATACTGAATTAAATAGTAATGTTGATAAAGTTAATACCTATACTCAACAAATTGCCGAACTTAATCAAAAAATATCACAACTACAATCGGTAGGAGGCGGAAACGAACCTAATGCATTACTTGACCAACGCGATCAGTTAGTCAATGAATTAAGCGAAATCATTAATATTACCGTTACTGAACAAAATGGACAATATAATCTTTCGCTCGCTAATGGTTTAAATTTAGTTCAAGGCTCTTCTATTAACTTATTATCGGTACAACCTTCAACAGATGATCCTTCTTTAAATACTATTATTTATACTCACCCTTCAGGTGCAACACAAGAATTGACAAGCCAAAACATTACATCAGGTACATTACACGGCTTATTAACCTTTCGTGATGGACCATTAACCGAGGCCCGCAATCAACTAGGCTTAATTGCATTAAATTTAGCAGAACGTTTTAATGAAGTGCATATGTCGGGTATTGATATTAATGGTAATCAAGGTGAAAAGTTGTTTGATTACAATCATCCTAGTTGTGTCACGAATACTAAAAACCAAGGTAATGCTTCAGCCAAAATTGAGTTTAATGCTTTGAATGAAGTAAAAGCTTCTGATTATAAAATAGAATTTGATGGTAATAATTGGATCGCCACAAGATTATCTGATCATCAGCTCATTACTCCTGAAATCAAAGATGGTAAATTGTTTTTTGATGGACTGACTATTGAGATAAGTGGTAATGCGGTTAATGGAGATTCGTTTATCATAAAACCTGTTGCCGATATTGCTTCGTCATTACAACTGCTAGTGAAAGATGTAAATAAACTAGCAACAGGTATTAACGATGAAGAAAATGGTGCTGGTGATAATCGCAATGTAACCAAATTATTAGAAATCCAACATGAAAAACTTGTTAATGGTACAACAACATTAAAAAGTGCTTATACCCGCTTAACTAACTATATTGGTAGTGAAACTCAAACAGCAAAAATTT
Source organism: Gilliamella sp. BG7 (assembly GCF_046635565.1). Classification (NCBI taxonomy): domain Bacteria; kingdom Pseudomonadati; phylum Pseudomonadota; class Gammaproteobacteria; order Orbales; family Orbaceae; genus Gilliamella; species Gilliamella sp. BG7. The sequence continues at coordinate 159,077 of NZ_JBIDFB010000003.1, forward strand.
CTGCTCAATCAAGTAAAAATATAACTCAGCAAATTTATGAGCAAAATCAATCGATTTCAGGGGTTAATATTGAAGAAGAGTATATCTCTATGCAGGTTTATATGCAGTATTACCAAGCGAATGCCAAAGTAATTGATGCGGCAACAACACTATTTGATACCATTTTAGGTTTAACTAAATGATTAAAGGATAAAAAATGCGCCTTAGCACAAACTCAATTTATCAAAAAAACTTAAACAGTATTTTAAACACCAACAGCAAATGGCAAAAATCAGGGTTGCATTTGGCAACAGGTAAAAAGATTTTAACTCCTTCTGATGATCCAATGGGAGCTTCACAATCATTAATAATAAAGCAAGCGCAAGCACAAAATGAACAGTTTCAAGCAACACGCGAAAATGCCGATAAATCACTTAGTCGCCAAGATACGATCTTATCGGAAGCCAATACTGTTATCCAAGCAATTCAGGAAACATTGGTCTATGCATCAAATGAAACCTTAAATGAAGAAAATAGACTCGATCTTGCTAATAAATTACAAAGTTTAAAAGATCAACTTTTATCATTAGCTAATGCAAAAGACACTAATGGTAACTATCTTTTTGCTGGTAAGAAAAACGATACACCTCCTTTTGTAATGAATGAATCAGGTGAAGTGAGTTACGTAGGCGGTACAACTTCTATCAATGTATTAATCGATGACTCGCGAGAAGTATCGCTAAGTTTTACAGGTATTCAAGTATTTATGACTGGCTCAAATGTTAAAGAATCTGATGGTTCACCAGCAGAAAGTAACATATTTGCAAGTATTGATTATGCAATTGAGGCATTAAAAATAGATCTAGATTATGATAATGATGATACCCTTGAACAATTTAGATCTGGATTGTCAAAAGCTCGTCATGGAGTAGACAATTCTTTTAATAATATTTCGACACTTAGAGCAGAAGGTGGCTCGGTATTATCCGAAATTGACAGATTAACCACATTGGGGAAAACATTAGATATTGAATTTCAAACTCAAATCAGCCAACTTGAAGACGTCGATTGGTACGAAGCCATTTCAGAATATGTAATGCTACAAGCTAATTTACAAGCTGCACAATATACCTTTATGACTATGCAAAGTATGTCACTGTTTCAAATGAAATAAAGTTTTGTAACCTAATTTTATTTAAGCAATGTTTTTTACCCTAAGTTGTGAATCGACTCAAACTATTCATCCCACTCAAAGGAGGTTTACCACCTCCTTTTTTATTTTAACTAAAAAGTTTCAAAAACAATGTCATTATGCAATATAAACCATCAGTTTAAGCGAGAGACGCTTAATTATAAAAACTGAATAAAATCAATACTCTACCTGAACGTTTTTTTATTGATTGATTTCTTATTTAATTCATAATTATTTGTTTTTAAAATTAATTTTATAATATTTTTACTAACAAAGTATTGAGCATTGTATTCAAACCGAGTAATTCTATTATTAATTAAATGCAATTTTCCTAAATCCTGATACAGTTGTTAACTGATTATTTTTTGCAATTTTTTCAATACGACCAATGATTTGAATAAGCTTATCACTATAATTTGGATCAGTTGCGTAATGTGCAGCTTGTAATTCTTTAGCAGCTGTTCTGGCATCAGGGGCTTTAATAACTGCATGATAACGGGGACTTTTAGTTAATAAATTGAGATAGTCGGTTAATGCATGATGTTTACTATTATAGACTCTAAAATTATCTTCAATTTTCATCATTTTATTATTAACAAATTCATGTGTGGTTAAACGAGTTGAATTGCCATTCCATGACGATGTTGCTTTGACACCAAAATAATTGTGGCTTGATTGATTATTAGCGGTTTTAATTTGCTTTTGCCCCCACCCAGTCTCTAGTGCTGCTTGCGCAATAATAACCTCATACGGAATACCAGATTTTTTAGCAGCTTGCCTAGCTGGCTCTAGCCATTCCATAACAAATTTTGTGATATAATCTTCGTTTACATTATCAAGTTGTGTTTTTAATATTGCTTCGTTATATTTAATTTCAGCTGCTTTGTTAGCATTATGGTTACGATATAGTATTTGCCCTAGTGCTTCAGGCGATAAATTAGGCGATGCATTACTAAATAAGGATTGAGCTAATTGGAGATTTTGCTGAGTATTATTGTTGGTATTAGATTGTAGGTTAACATTAATTGATGGTGAAACTTTATTAGTTAACTGTTTAATAAGCATATCTGCTAATCCAAACCCTTTACCCGCTGCTTGCTGTGTAATTTGTTGGTCAAACATTGAAGTAAATAGTTGTGTAGCAGACTGACTAAATAAACCACTTTCAGGTACAGCCTTTCGCATACTTTGCATCATCATATTAATAAATAATGACTCAAACTGCTGAGCAACTTGTTTGATACCTTCAGCAGAGCCATTAACTGCATTTCGCTTTAATTGATTAATATCCGAAAAATCATAAGCGAAGCGATTCAAAGATTGTCCAATTTTATTATTCATAAAGTCTTTTTTTAGATAGTTTCTAAGGAAGCATGTAAACAACCAGCTGTTTTTAGCGCTTCAAGTATTGACATTAATTCTGTAGGATTAGCACCTAATACATTTAGCGAATTAATAACATGATTTAAATCAGCACTAGAGGATATATTGTGTAAAGCCCCTCCTTCTTGCGCAACGCTAACTTGATTATCTGGTGTAACGGTTGTTGTGCCGCCTGCTAATGGGGTATTTGGTTGACTTACCTTTAATTTGTTATTTACCACAACAGATAAATTACCATGTGCAACCGCACAATTATCTAATTTAACCTTTTGATTCATAACTACAACACCGGTTCTAGTATTTATAACAACTTTTGCTGAAACTGGCGTAGCGCTAATTTCAAGATTTTGTATTCGTGAAAGTAGTTGTACTCGTGCACTACTTTCTTTTGGCATATGTAATGCAATCGTTGTACCATCTAATGCTACTGCAGTATTTTTTTGTAACCTGTTAATTGCATTAGATATTTTCAATGCTTGAGTGAAATCAAATTGATTAAGGTGTAAATGGATAATATTTTGTTCATCTAAACGAGTTGCAAGCTCTCTTTCTATGGTTGCACCATTAGGTATGGTTGCCCCAGCAGTTTGATTCACACTTACACTGCTACCTTTACTACTTGCACCCATTCCACCTACAAAAAGGTTACCTTGCGCAATAGCATATACTTGATTATCGACACCTTTTAGTGGTGTCATAATCAATGTACCTCCACGCAAACTTTTTGCATTACCGAGTGAGGATACCACCACATCAATTTGTTGCCCTACTCGAGAATAAGAAGGTAATTTAGCCGTAACCATAACAGCAGCAACATTTTTTAATTGCATATTGCTTCCAGACGGTACGGTAATACCTAATTGAGATAACATGTTAGTAATACTTTGAATGGTAAAAGGTGTTTGTGATGTTTGATCACCTGTACCATCAAGACCGACAACAATACCATATCCAACCAAGGCATTTTCTCTTACACCTTGAATGGTGACTAAATCGCGGATACGTTCAGCATGGCTCGCTGGTATCACTAATACCATCATAAAGACAAAATAAACAAAAATACGCAATTTTTTTAACATAATGATACTCGTTAAAAAGGGGAAAGATTTAAAAATAGGCGCTGTAACCAACCCATCGTTTGGGCTTCATCAATATATCCATTACCAACATACTCAATTCGAGCGTCAGCAACTTGCGTTGAGATAACAGTGTTATTTCCACTAATTGTTCTTGGATTAACTACTCCAAAAAAACGGATAAACTCGGTACCTTGATTAATCGCAATCTGTTTTTCACCAATCACTTTTAAATTACCATTGATCATGACATCCTGAACCGTGACGGTGATTGTGCCATTAAAGGTATTTTTAGCGTTAGCCCCGCCTGATCCCTTAAAATCATTATTTCCAGACATTTCAGTATTAGCTTTACCTCGACCGACTAACCCATCAAGAAATTTAGGTATTGTTTTTACCCCTAGATCCACCGAACCATTTCGTCCTGCATTAATCGATGAACTTTTACTAGCACTCACATTTTCTTGTAAAACAATGGTTAATACATCGCCAACATTACGCGGGCGACGATCTTCAAACATTGGTTGGTAACCATAGCTACTAGGCTGAGCAGCTTGATAAATTGAACCTGTCGTATTTACATTGTCTGGCAATTTGGGGACAACACTTGTTTCACCTTCAACTAAAGGCTTTTTAGGCAATTGTGCACAGCCACTGATAAAAAATGCTATTAAAATATAAAAATATCTCATTACCTTTAGCATATTGTTAACTTTACAGTTGATTTAAACGTTGTAGCATTTGATCAGAGGTTGATATCGCTTTGCTATTAATTTCGTAAGCACGTTGAACTTGAATCATATTCACTAGTTCTTCAGCAACATTAACATTAGACGTTTCGGTATAACCTTGATATAAAAGCCCTGCACCGTTTAGCCCTGGCGTATTTTCCGTTGGCGCACCTGAACTTTCGGTTTCTAAGTAAAGATTTTCCCCCATACTTTCAAGTCCAGCATCATTAATGAAAGTATGTAAAGTTAGTTGCCCAACTTGGACTTGTGTTGATTGATTAGCTAATGTCACATTTACTACACCATCGCGCGCTACCGTCATTTTAATTGCATTGGATGGAATACTAATTGTTGGTTGAATTTCGTATCCTGCTGCAGTCACCAATTGACCATTTTGATTGACTTGAAAAGCACCACTACGAGTATAAGCTTGTGTACCATCGGGTAATAAAACTTGGAAAAAACCTTGCCCATTAATAGCAATATCACTACTGTTATCAGTTGCCTCTAAATTACCTTGGCTATAAATTCGTTCTGTCGCAACAGGGCGAACTCCTGTACCAATCTGTAACCCAGAAGGTAATGTTGTTTGCTCAGATGATTGTGCTCCAGGTTGGCGAACAGTTTGGTATAATAAGTCTTCAAACACCGCTCTTTGTTTTTTAAAACCACTGGTACTAACATTGGCTAAATTATTGGAAATAATATCCATATTCATTTGTTGTGCCGTTAAGCCTGTTTTGGCAATCCATAATGATTTAATCATTGTTATTCCTATCTAATGTATTAATAAATTTATGTTAGAGATAAAATTTGGTTTGCTTTTTGTGCATTTTCATCAGCAGTAATAATTTCTTTCATTTGCATTTCAAACTGGCGAGCATGACTAATTAAATCAACCATAGCCGTAACAGGGTTCACATTACTCCCTTCTAATACACCTGACATAAGCTTAGCTTTTGGATTGTCTGGCATATTCTCACCACGTTCATTACGTGTTTCTTCCGTTAGTCGAAAAAAACCATCATCACCACGTATAATTTCATTATGCTCAAGATGGACTTTCTTTATTTTACCTACTTGAGCAATGGTCGTTGGTTTATCACCTGCACCTAATGCGGAAAGTGTTCCATCACTACTAATACTGATTTGAGATCGTTGAGGCACCGTCAAAACACCATTATCACCAATTAATGGATTACCTTGTATGTTAAGAGTACCATTTTCATCAATTTGAATTGCTCCATTTCTCGTATAAGCTTCGCTACCATCAACTAATTGTACAGCTAGCCAGTGATCCTCAGTTAAAGCAACATCCAAGTTTCGGCCTGTGTAATTAAATGCCCCCATTGTTGAATCAAAAGTGGGAGTTGTTGCTGTTACCATGGTTCGTGTAGGTGTATCATGCCCCACAACAGGAACTGCCTTCATCGTCGTTAACTGTGCACGAAACCCCACTGTGGATACATTAGCTAAGTTATTAGTAGTAATTGATTGCCGATTTAATGTCTGGCTAGCTGCTGACATTGCTGTATAAATAACACGATCCATAAATAACCTTTAAATTAACGCAAATTGACTAATGTATTTAGAATTTGATCCTGCGTTTTAATTGTTTGTGAATTAGACTGGTAATTGCGCTGAGCAACAATCATATTCACTAATTCCTGACTCATATCAACATTTGACGACTCTAGTGCACCGCTCGCTAACGAACCAAAAGTACCAGAATTTGCACTGCCCAATACTTCTATACCAGAATTAATAGTTGTCCTCCAGTTATTGTTGCCAGCAGGTTCTAGCCCATTAACATTGGCAAAATCAGCCATTGCTATCTGACCTAATAACATTGTTTGTTGGTTAGAATAGACACCATAAATAGAACCATCATCATTAATACTATACCCAACCAAATCTCCAGGAGCATATCCATTCACAACAGGTGTTTTAATGCTACCTAATTCTTTTCCCATATTTTGTTGAGAACTTTTGGCTAATGATAAAGTAAAGCTATTATCAGCAGATCCATTTATCCCATTAATATCGATGGTCATTTCGGGATCACTAATCAATTTACCAGAAGAATCAAACTCCATTTCTCCCGCTTTTTGCAAACTTCCATTAGGATCACTGCTGTCAAGATAATGAACATCCCATTGGTTATCAGCGGTTTTAACGTAAAAGAGCTGAATATTGCGTTGATTACCAAGCGAGTCATAAGTAGTAATGGTCGTAGAATAATTAAATGTATCAGCATCAAGAGCATTGACAGGTTGTTTTGCCGGAACTTTACTATTGGAATTTAAGTTTGTTTGCAAAGAAGCCTTGGTTGTCGCTGATGCATTTAGCATTTCTTGCGAAATTTTTAATGTACCTGGAGCTGCACCTTGCTGCACTTGAGGTGGAGTTCCGGTTGCAAGATAGCCAGTCAGATAAAGACCATCAGCAGAAATAATATTTCGTTCGGAATCTAATTGAAACTGTCCATTGCGGGTATAATAGGCTTGCCCATTACTATCCACTAAACGGAAAAATCCATTGCCAGAAATAGCCACATCTAAACTATTGTTGGTTGTTGTAGCTATCCCATCATTAAAGTTTTGCATAATCGCAGCCACTTTAACCCCCATACCAACTTTTGAGCCAGCATAGATATCAGCAAATGAGATACTAGCACTCTTAAATCCTACTGTTGCTGAATTGGCAATATTATTCCCAATAACATCTAATTGCTTTGATGCAGCATTCATACCACTCACTGCTTGAGAAAATCCCATCTGAACTTTATCTCCTTTAAAGAATTTGACGTACTTCGTCAATACTAATTGAACCAAGTATTCCTAAATCAAGTAATACTTTATTATTAACTTTACTATTGATAACACCATATACTACTGAATAAGATAATGATGTTGATGATACTTTTTTCCCGTCATAACTTGCATTAACTGAAAAAGTATAACTACCATCTAGTGCATTCGTCCCATCATTTAGCACACCATCCCAAGTGAAAGAACTAACGCCTGCTGGAATTGCGCCTAAATCAACTTCACGAACTACATTGCCATTTTCATCTTGAATAGTAATAATTACTGAGTCAGCTTCATGTACCAGCTCAAAACCAAATGGTGTGGTAACGGTTTCTTCTTTTGAGTCTGAACTTTCAGATTCTGAGGTTGCAACTAAAATTTTATTGCCAGGAACCATCACTCCCTTGCCAATCATATTACTGGCATTGACTGATAAACTATCATCAATCTGACCAGAAACCATTCCTAACGTTGTATTAAGACGTTCTATACCTGCTAACGTATTGATTTGAGCCAGCTGTGATGTTAGCTGACTATTATCCATTGGATTAGTTGGATCTTGGTTCTTCATTTGTGCAATTAATAACGTTAAGAAATTATCTTGTAATTCTTTACTTGAGTTACCATCAGATGCCGTTTTTTGTGTCGTTTGAGGTTTTGTTATCCCCGATGATTCTGAAACAAGAACATTAGCTATACCCATCAACCACTCCTTTTTATTGCCCTAATGCCAGTGTTTTTAACATTAAATTTTTGGCGGTATTAATTACTTCTATATTTGCTTGATAATTTCGTGATGCTGAAATGGTATTAACCATTTCGGCAACTACATCAACATTAGGTTTTTGAATATATCCTTTAGCATCGGCCAATGGATGATTAGGTTCATAAACCAAATTCATCGGTGAAGGATCTTCAATAACTTGCGACACTTTAACCCCAGCAATTGGATTAAGTTCACCATTATCATCCACTTGAAAAATAACCTGCTTAGCTCGATAAGCTTTGCCTGAAGTACTGGTAATACTGTCTGCGTTAGCTAAATTACTAGCACTTACATTCATTCGTTGTGTTTGTGCCAATAATGCCGAGCCTGAAATTGCAAAAATAGAAAAACTCATCATGATTATCCTTGCTGTAATACCGCCATAATATTTTTAAATTTTTCACCTAAAAACGTTAAATTACTTTGGTAGTGAATACTATTATCAATAAAAGCTGTACGTTCTTGATCCATCTCGACCGTATTACCATCTGCCGCAGCCTGATAAGGTATACGATAAAGTACATCATGATTTGTCATGATTGGTGCTTTTATCTGAATATGATGATTTGAAGTGATATTAAGCCCAACGTTATTAATCTTATTCTGATTGTTAAGTGCTTTGCTTAACTCAGCATTAAAATCAATATCTCGAGCCTGATAGTTAGGCGTATCGCTATTTGCAATATTTGCAGCTAATATATTTTGTCGTATTTCACGTATATTTAATGCTTGCTGATGAAAATTAACCCATGTATCTAATTTATCAAACATAAAATCATCTCATTTTTTTTGATAATTAGAATTTTAAGCGAATAAAAAAAAAGTTATTGCGCAAATAACGATAAAAATTGCCCTTATTTCAAGATTCATTTCTTGCAATCATAAAGTAAAATCAGCTTATGAATAATTTAGAATAAATAAGCATGATTAAAATCGCAAAATTGATACTCGCTATTTTTATACTATTTAGTTGGAATAATGTTTTAGCAAATTCGCTTGATAAACAGATTAACAATTTAATATCACAGCAATTTGGTCATAAAGCGGACGACATTTTAATTACTTATCTTACTGCTAAACCACAATTAAATTGTAAGACTCCAACACTCTCTTTATTAAATAAAAAAAAACAGTGGGGCAACATGACTATCAGTGCCCAATGCAATAATAAAAAAAAATTTATCCAGATTAATGTTGCTGTCAAAGGGAACTATATTGTAGCTAAACAAGCAATAAGTGCAGGGACGGTAATCAACGAAGATTATATACAGATACAATCAGGTTGGTTGGATAAACTACCTTCGACTGTTATTTTGAATGGAGTTGACGCAATTAATCATATAGCTTTACGAAATATCAATTTGGGTGAACCAATAAAAACAACAATGCTTCAAAAAAATTGGCAGGTGAAAGCAGGACAAATAATTAAAGTAATAATAAATGGAGAAGGTTATGAGATAACAACTAATGGCAAAACACTTAACAATGCTATATTAAACGATAAAATAAAAGTTAAACTAAATTCTGATAAAATTGTTGAAGGCACGTTAACTCACCAAGGTGTAATAATTTTCAATAAATAATATTAATGATTTTTTTATTATTGCCGATAATAAAATTATACAAATCACTTAAATCTTAAATTTGATTAAAGGTATTTTATGACTATAGATGCAACTAAATCCGTTATAGCTATAACAGGGCTAGTAAGCCGCGATGTAATTAACGAACAACAAAATACTCACAATGCATCTGTACAAACTAAAAACAGTACTAATGTAAGTACTAACGTGAGTATAAATCAAAATTCAATACACCTTTTACATTCAACCAACAAAGATATCGATGTAGAAAAAATTGAAAAAATAAAACAGTCCATATCCAACGGAACATTGGTTATTGATACACATAAAATTGCAGATAAATTAATTAAACAATTACTAGAAGATTTTTAAAAATAAGACAGAATTATAAGGATAAAAAATGTTAGCACTTAATGGCATCCTAAATAAAATAGCTGAGATGTTACAAACAATTTCAGAAATTCTACAATCAGAGCAAAAAATATTAATTGAAAATAGTTCAACAAACCAGTTAAGTGAAACTATTAACAAAAAAAGCCAATTACTAATTCAACTAAAGCTACTGGATGAAGAACGCATAAAACTAAGTGAACAATTTAATATTCAACCACCCTATAAAGAAAATCCTACAATCGAAGCTCTTTGGCTATCAATTACTGATACAACAAAATTATTAGCAGATATAAATCGTCATAATGGGCTAATCATTCAAAACCGCATAAATCTAACCCAGCAATCAATCAACTATCTTAAAAGTATTAAAAGTCCTGCTGTTTATACTAATAGTGGCTATCAACAAACTGAAATTATTTCGTCAAAACGAGCCAAAGTTTAAATAATTAATATTTATTGACGGTAAACGCCATAAATACCCCCTAAAATGCCCTCTTATTAAGCCAACAACCCAGTAGTAATTAGTTCATACTGTTAGTATTGTAAATCTTTATTAAACTATAGCGTTTTATTTAACTTCATCATGGCTGACGATAGTGATCTAGATAAAAGCGAACACCCCACCGATAGCAAAATAAAAAAAGCTAGAGAAAAAGGGCAGATCCCTCGTTCTCGTGAATTAACTTCGTTATTAATTTTGTTAATAGGTATTATTTTATTTGGATTAATGGGATCACACTTAGTTAACCAGTTAACTACGATCATTAAAACAGCAATGAAGTTTTCGTATAAAATAGAGGATGATAAGTTAATCGTCTTCAATTTAGTTAACTTATTAACCGATGGTTTTTGGGCAATTGTACCCATTTTTTTTGGTCTAGTTATCGTTGCTATATTTGCACCACTTTGTGTCGGCGGTTTACTATTTAGCCTTCAATCAATTAAGCCTAATTTTCAAAAACTAAATCCGATATCTGGATTTGGTAGAATATTTAGTATTAGAGTTTTTTCTGAATTACTAAAAAGCATACTTAAAGTTATTTTTATTTCTATAGCTTCAACATTGTTTGTAATGCACCATTTTCCCCACATGCTTTCTTTACCCAATATGCATTTAAATAGCGCATTAACTAAAGCAATACAGCTAGTGATTCTTTGTGGAATTTTTAGTGTTATATCTTTAATACCCATGGTTGGTTTTGATATTTTCTATCAAATATGGAGTAATTTAAAGAAACTGAAAATGTCAAAACAAGAAATTAAAGATGAATTTAAAGAACAAGAGGGAAACCCACAAATCAAAGGGCGCATTCGTCAAATGCAACAGACTATTGCTAGACGCCGTATGATGAAAGATGTACCTAAAGCCAATGTGATTATTACCAACCCAACGCATTATGCCGTCGCTCTGCAATATGATGAAAAAACAATGATTGCTCCAAAATTATTAGCGAAAGGAACAAATAAAATTGCGTTACGCATCAAAGAAATTGCTAATGAACATAATATCCCCCAGTTAGAAGCGCCACCACTTGCCCGTGCTTTATACCGTCATGGTGAAATAGGCGAAACAATACCAACCGAATTATATACCGCGGTTGCCCAAATTCTAGCGTGGGTTTATCAATTGAAACATTGGTATAAATATGGTGGCGATAAACCAATAGCGCCAAATAATTTACCCATACCTGAGTCATTATCCGTAAATAAATAAAGGTAATAACTAGTCTTATGATTAAATCTAAACTACTTAATTTATTATCAACCAATACATTAAAAAATGGGCATTATCAAGTCTTAGCTGGACCATTGCTAATTTTATTGATTCTTTCGATGATGGTATTACCACTACCTGCATTTATTTTGGATCTGTTTTTTACTTTTAATATTACATTATCAATTATCATCTTGATAGTAGCATTGTTTACTAAAAGAGTGCTTGATTTTGCAGCATTCCCGACCGTTTTATTATTTGCAACTTTATTAAGATTATCGTTAAACGTTGCTTCTACGCGAGTCGTTTTATTAAAAGGACACACCGGTAGTGCTGCTGCTGGGCGGGTTATTGAAGCTTTTGGACACTTTTTAGTTGGTGGTAATTTTGCTATTGGTATTGTGGTATTTATTATTTTAGTCATTATCAACTTTATGGTCATCACCAAAGGAGCAGGTAGAATAGCTGAAGTGGGCGCACGCTTTGCGTTAGATGGCATGCCCGGAAAACAAATGGCTATTGATGCCGATCTGAATGCGGGTTTAATTGGTGAAGATGAAGCTAAAGCCCGCCGAGCCGAAGTTTCTCAAGAAGCCGATTTTTATGGGTCAATGGATGGTGCCAGTAAATTTGTACGCGGTGATGCGATTGCGGGATTATTAATAATGGGTATAACCATTATTGGGGGGTTATTAGTTGGAGTTGTTCAACACGGTATGGCTTTTTCTGATGCTAGCGAAACCTACGTTTTACTAACTATTGGTGATGGTTTGGTAGCACAAATACCATCACTCATTATTTCAACCGCAGCTGGCGTTATTGTTACTCGAGTCACATCACAAGATAACATCAGTGATCAAATGATTACACAGCTTTTTAATAATCCACAAGTATTGATTTTAACAGCTGTCGTCATTGGTTTACTTGGACTAATTCCGGGTATGCCAAATTTAGTTTTTCTACTCTTTACTGTTATTTTATCAATCATATCTTGGTGGCTAACTAAACAGAAAAAGACTGAACAAAAAGTAGCACCCAAACAAGCTAATGTACAAGCAACCACGCCAGCTAATATAGAAGCAACATGGTCAGATGTTAATATTGAAGATATATTGGCAATGGAAGTTGGTTATGGGTTAATTCCCATGGTAGATCAAACTCAAAATGGTGAGTTGTTAGGGCGAATTCGTAGTTTACGCAAAAAATTTGCTCAAACACAGGGTTTTTTACCACCTCAAGTTCATATAAGAGATAATCTTTCATTAGCACCTTATCAATATAAGATATTTATAAAAGGTGGTGAAATTGGCAAAGGTGAAATTGTTAATAATAAATGGTTAGCGATCAATCCCGGTAATGTAACTGAAACCATTGAGGGCATTCCAACAACCGAACCTGCCTTTGGATTACCAGCGATATGGATAGATGAAAGTAATAAAGAAAATGCACAAATATTGGGGTATACCGTTGTTGATACAAGCACCATGATTGCTACTCATTTTAATCATTTATTACAGCAATTTGCTAGCGACTTATTAGGACGTTTAGAAACTCAAGAACTGCTCGACAGAATAAAACAAGATATGCCGAAATTAGTGGAGGACTTTATTCCTGGTGTTGTTACACTAACCACATTTCATAAAATATTGCAAAACTTGATCGCTGAAAAAGTGTCAATCCGTGATATGCGTACCATTATTGAAACCATCTGTGAGTACGCACCAACCCAAAATGATGCTTATCAGCTACTAAGTATGGTAAGAATTGCTTTAGGAAGAGTCATCACACAACAATGGTTTCCTGGATCTGAGCCAATCAATGTAATAGGATTAAATATCAATTTAGAACGTTTGTTATTACAAGCACTCCAAAATACCAGCAATGTTGAACCAGGGCTAGCCGAACACATTGTCGAGCAAATTAAACAAGCCATTCATCAACAAGAAGCTATCGGTGCACCACCAGTGTTATTAGTGAACCATTCATTAAGACCTATGCTTTCACAATTTCTAAGACCAAACTTTCCTCAATTAGTGGTGTTGTCAAATTTAGAAATCACCGATAATCGAGAGATAAAAATGAGTACACAAATTGGGGCAGAATAGTTACTTTATAATACTAATAATGAAGTGTTTCAGTTAATAAAAACTAGAAACACTCATTTCTAAACTGCCTATACGACATTGAAGTAGAATTTTATCTCAATAGTGCCTTATTGTAAAAGAGCATACTGCGCTTTTCCCAATTTTTACCCTTTTTTTGAGTCTATTTCAATATCAATAATAATCAATATGTTAAAATCATCCTCAAAAAAAGGGTTGATGATTTAAAAATCAGGAACAGTGGCTGTTTGGCTTAATCCATAGCTATTAAATGTGCCTTGCACTGGCTCTGGGCGTTTTTCTTGCTTTATCCACAAAATAAATTTTTGCCCTGTACTTTTACTATTCAAATGAAGATGTGGGTATTGCAAATGAACGCTTCCCCACTTTTCAACCATTTTATTTTTCACTTCAGGTGTCCATTTACCTTGTGCTGTTAATCTTTTTTCGGCACGTCTTAATGCACTCTGACCTTTAGGATTAACACGACTCAAATGCAAATAGCCTTTTATCGTTGCTGGTACTGTTGTGATAGGCATCAATAAAGCATAATCACTTATCGATGATTTTTGCTGTATATCTGCTTTAAGTTTTTGCAATTCCTGCTCGGTACCAAATAGGCGAATCACTCCGCCTAATGTTCGGTGCACATTGTAACAAGGAAAACTAATTGCGATATTTCCTTGTTGATTAACCAAGATTTGGTGCAGTGACTGCATGACTTGATTCATCACGTCCACCTCGGTTATCTCAATTTGCGAAATAGCTCGCAGCTCTAAATAGTGTGAGTGCATATTATTTACTCCTTACCACTAGCACCAAAGACACCACCACGAATTAATACCGCAATCACATAATGTTGCTGATCAAGCGATGGCTTTTCACCTTTTAATACCCAATTATCAAACAAGGTATAAAAGTCTAATTTCTGTTTTGGTTGTCGGAAGGCATGCCCCATTGATGTCACCGAGCCATACGGTTCTATTGCTATTGGGAATTGAGCATTATCATACCAAGTATCGATAGTTCGAATTGCATTGCTGATTTTTTGTGAATGCATGGCGGCTTGTTTGTTCTTCTCATACAATACTTTACTTTTAGTTTTGCCAGTATCTAGAATTAATTCTTGTGACGGGTAGACTTCTTGACCTAAGCCCATTTTCAGTTTGGCTTCAACGTTAAAAATAACAAACTCTTTACCACATAATCCTGCTTCAATCAGTGTAGCAAGATCATTCACCGATTTATCATCATAATCAAATGAGTTCAGTTGATATTGTTTAACATCACTGACTTCAATCATTGGTTTTTTTTCATCTTTTCGAGTAATCGAAAGGCTAATTTGCTCTGCTGCCATACGGTTACGCCATAACCAACGGCCACTTAAGATATTAATAGCATAACGCTTAGCTAGTGCTGTCAATCCTTGCGTTTGAATATAACCCTGCGTTGTTTTTTCTAGTTCTTTTTGATATTCGATATCATTACATACTGATGGTTTACCTAAAAATGGCAACACTTTACAGCTCCATGTAACGATCAAAGTATCTTTATCGGCATCTAACGAAGCGACATCTACTGTTTGTAAATTTGGTTTTTGTATTTCAGCATCTAATTTGGTTGGATCGTTTGCCACTGCATTTTTAAGACGATTTGAAATAGTGCCTCGGACTGATTTTTCAGTAACTACAACAGGGGATAATTTATTGGCATCCGTACTACTTTGCTGTGCAAAAATTGCATCTGAAATATCAAAACTACGTTCAAAAGCAAGTACGCTTGCCGTTGTCATTTTATCTTTACTCATAATGTATTCCTTAATCTATAATTTTCTAAATTTACTTAATTAGTTTCTTGATTGATAATATAAATTTCTGCATCATTAGATTGCAATTCACTGCATTTATAACGCCAAAAAGCCTGTGATAAACTCTTTTTCAAGCGTAAAGGAAAGACCCATTTACCAAGCCCATAAATACACTCCACAAATTGCGTAGCATGCTCATTACTGCGCGCATGTTCAACCTTACCCGCTGAAAATAACGGTGAAATAGCTTGATAACCCAAATGTAAAGGAACAAGCCAACCACGACCTTGTTTAACCGATGTGGTTTGCCAGTGATCTTTTTCTTGTGGATGATGATGCAATATCGCTGTCTCAATCAAGGCATCAAGCGCTGTAGCATTAGGATCTTGTTGCTGTAATTCAGCAGTAATATCTTGCAAATCTTGTGGTGCTTCAACTAAAACAAATGCTGGTAACAAAGCTTTAATTAAATCATCATGAGATTTAAAGGCAGGGAATAATTCTACCGATTCAATAGATTCTACATATCCACCAGCTATACGTTGCTGGTATAACTTATTCTTCATCTGTGTAATAAATTCTTCTTTATCTTCAGATTTATTCAAACAAGACCGAGACCGCACTTTTACTTCTACAACTAATGAAACATCCAGATGAACTCGCCCTTCTTCAATAATTGAACGGGTACTACCATTTTTAGCCAGTGGGTTGCGTGTTAATCGGAAAGTATAATCCGCATAATTGTTAGGTCTATAGATTTGCACATCACATTCATGACATGCGATTAATACGCCATCTAAGTAAATAGGATTTTCTGATTCAATTTTACGACTTAAAGCATGAATCGCCCCCAAAAACCCCGAAATAGCCGGAAAGCCATACGTTAATGGGCTAGAAATTGCATTAGCATTATGAATTTTGACATGATCAAATAATAAATAATAACGTAATGATGTCATTAAAAGATCACCTCCCTTTTACGTTGACTTGCTTTTACCGCTGCACTAAATTCACGGCGCCATTCGCTAAATTCAGGATCCGCAAATTGCTGTTTAATATTTTTGAATTTTTCTTTTAAAGCATTTTGAACCCAAGTTGCAAAAAGCTTTTCTAGACTTTGTTGCCAATCACCTTGTTCATACTGCTTTTTAAAATCCTCTTCATTCTCTAATTGGGCTCGCTGTGGATCAAGCCAAAGTTTTTCATCAAAATTGAGTGAATAATCACGACTCCAACCAGCTGATTGAGTAGTTTGAATATAGCGAGCAAACTTAAGTAGTAAAGATAAAATCACCGCAAATGCATCTTTACGATCATCTCGTTCTTCTACAATATTTTTTGGCGATTCAACCATATCAAACAGTAATTTAAAACCAAATCGACAAAAATATTGCAGCGCATTATTGAAAATTGTTTCTTGTTGTTTAGAAATCGATGGGAATTGGGATTTTTCAAATTTAGGAGGCATAGAGGGTAATAAAAAATTGCGCCCCATTTGACTACCAATAAGTTGGCTTGCATTTTGAGCATTACTGCCACCTAGTTTAACAACGGCTAAATCATGAAAAGAAAAATAAGGTTGATACTCAACATCTTTTTTTCTACGCAATTCTCGTGCATTTTTATTTTCTTCCGAAAATCTGGTTTGTATCTTTTGATAAACTAAATGGCATAAAGCACTAGGATGTAGTGGAATCAGTAAGCGGTAATTATTTTCATGCTGTGACAAATAAGTTTCTTCACTATTCGGCCAGAAAAATTGCTTATTAAGTTCTGAAGCCTGCGCATCACTCCAATTATCTCTAAGTAACTGCTGAAAATTTTCCAAATAAAGAGCAGATTTATTTTTATCATCAGATAAAGCTTCTTGAACAGCAGAGTGATTATTAATGATAAGCTGTAAAATTGTTATATCATTTTTAACGACTTGGTTTAAAAGCCCAAATATATCTAAAGCCGCAGCGCCACTGGCATCAAAAGGCAAAGAGTTCACTGTAGCAGATGATACTAAATTATTCAGATTATTAGGCTTTATCTGTGTATTGTAATTTGCATTACAAGCCTTTGAGCTTGGATGAATCCCTTTTGAGAGGTGCGTTGCAATAATAAGCCATGAAATACGACGAATAGCTGCATCTTCCATCCACGCTTCAAATTCAAATCGCTTGGCTAATTCATCTAATTTTTGCTGAGCTTCATTCACTGCGACCTGATCACCTAGCTCTTTTGCTTTTTCTAGCTTAGACATTTCAGTTTTATAATTACTATTACTGGCAAGTCGTTGTTGCAGAAAATCTAAAATTACTTTTCTTATATCTTGCCAAGATATGTTATTCATTGACCCTCCTTATTTATCTTAAATTTTAATATAATTAAAATAAAATAATCTTTGCTAAAAATCAAGCAAATAACACAAAAAATAATCTAAAAATAAAATACAAAAAAGAAAGAAACAAAGAAAAAATAATACTTAACAGGAATATGCTATAAAAGCAAAAAAGATAATTTAAAAAAAATCAATGCTATAAATAAAACCAGCTAATTTACACTGTCCGAGATTAACACTTTTATAGACCGCTTATTCAGCGGTAAAATTCACTTCAAAGAAAAGTAAATACTTAACATTTCTCAGCAACCTATTCGGCTGTCAAAGCTCAGTATAAAAGAATTACCTCACTTTTACTAGCAACCATTATTCACCTAACGATATTTTGTAAAAAAGTTTCCGGTAACTATATGTTTCAGTATAAAAACTGATATTCTTTTATCCTTTCTTTTCATAAAATCCTAAATAAGGATGAAAACACCAACTGCAATTGCGATATAAGCTTACGCTACAAAATTCATTCGCTAATCGATATGGCGTTTTATTTGGGAAATATTCGGTTATTTTTGCTATGGCTTGCTCGACATTATTAATTAGCCAAGGTTGGATATTAGGATCATCAAATGACCAGTTTTTATATTCAATTATACTATTTTGTGTATCTTCGCAGCGCTCATCTGGTGTTTGCCATGCGATATCTGCATAGCTAAATTGATAATCGCCATCGTCGTCGAGTTGGCAAATATATTCATCTTGTGTCTTATCATTTCCTCTAAATGGCGAAATCGCCTGTAAATGCACACAATGGTGATGAGCTAAACCTTGTTGCCAATAGCTGGTCACATAATTACTTTTACGGGCATTAATTGCAAAAAGATCTGCCATGACCTTATGTTCTAATTCAGCTAGCGTTAGCCCATCTTCAGGGCAGGACTTAATACGTGGAACCGCATCAATATTTACTAACTGATGAGCTGGAATTAGTTCATTGGTTTTATGGGTTTTCAGCAAGAATAATGACTCTTCTTCAAACCCTGGTTTAGTAAAACAGGCTTTATCCGTACAATACTTAGATTCAATTGCTTTTAAATTCGAACCTAATATGGCCACATTGGCCTTTTGTGCAATTTTTTGTGGTCGGTGACGCCATACTCGCCCTACTAACTGAATAATAGAGCGCATGGATGATGGTTCGACAATCGCCCAATCATAATCGTGATCACGCCCGACTTCGGTGACTGGTGTGCCAATCACAATAAAGATATGATTTTCTTTCTTGCTACCTTTTATAGCTTGACAAATTTCAGGTTGGTTAAATAGTGCCTGTTCATCACTGCGATTTAAAATTCTATCAAGTTTTTCTTCTAACTGGCTACGCAATAACAGCAGTTGTCGAGCATGATAAACCACGATATGAAAAGCAGTATCACTAGGTAACTTCTTTTGTTCGTAAATTTGTTCGGTAAGTGAAATAACATCTTCTGTATGGGCAAAACGCATTAAACCGATACTTACCTTTTTTTGTGATTTTTTATCAATTTGATGATGATCTTGGTGAAATTGATAAGCTTGATCCAATAATTGTTTAGCTAGCACACCATAATTAATTTTTTGGTTTTCTGTTTTATTTTCTTGGTAATTTAGTAGATCTAAGATATGCCCTTGGCGACGAACTGCGCTTTGTGCTAATTGATGAATGCGCATTGCTACAAATTGTTGATGATGATCGCTAAACGTTTTAGTATCAGCAATTTGTGATATCGACTGTTCATATTCATCAAACCAACCACATACAATGGTATTATCGGCATATTGGTTATTTTGATTCCAAATTTTTCGTCCTGCTTGGTAAGCATCAAATAATCCGGCAATTAAATCTGGCGTTAAGGTCGCCGATGACAGTAGTACTTTGCTCCCAAACAATCCAGCTAAATGCACTAAACGCGCTAGCGCTGGCAAGTCGTGTTGATCAAAATCATCTGGTTCATCTAAAATCAAATCTGAGGTTAATAATCTTAACGTTGGTGCAATATATTTACCGCCTCGGCTACATTCGCTAGCTTGAATAATATGGTCAATTGTACATGTCACAATAGGCGCATAAAGTAATTGCCGTGCTTTACTGTCTTCGATAATAGTACCTAATTCACAATCAGCAATACCACTTTCTGCTACATCAATATATTCATCAAGTAACGATTCGATAGATTCACTACCTTGGTTTTCTGAATTTGTTGGAGAATCGTTTTGTTGTATTTCTTCATTACTCAGTTCAAACAAGGTTTTTGTGGCTCGCCCCCCCACTAAAATCGCCAGATGTTCATCACTTAAGTGTAATCTTTCTCTTAATGCTTTACCTGTTTGCAACGTTAAAACACGCAATCCCAATGCAATGGTAAAACGCACGCCCCGTTTTGGATTTGAAAGCGCATACATAATCCGCCCATTGGCTAAGGTTTTACCACAGCCAGTCGATGCCATGTTAACACCAAAAAAGCCACATTCATCAGATTGTTGTTGATAACTTTTTGCTAAATCAAAAGCATGATTTTGCCACTGGAAGCGTTCGACAGTTGTATGTTCAGTAAAATATTTGTGTTGATTAATTGTAGGGAGTTGGGTAGTAATTTTAGTTAATAAGTTAGCAAAACTCTCTGAATATTCAGCAACACCTAACAAATGTTCATCCAAATACTGCTTAGTTTGCTTGCCTTCTTCACCTAGATAGGTGTTGGCAATTAGTGTTTGTTGGTAATTATTCTTTTTAGCTGTAGGTGGCAAACTGGAATAATTGTAGTCAGCCGTCATCAAACATAAGCGCGAAATATGTAATAAAAAAGGATCTACTTGGCTTAACTGTATTAATGATTCTTGATTTAAACCTGCTGTAGCATATTCATTTAGTTTGTGTAGCCACAGTTTACTATTTGTTACGCTATCTTGAAGTTCCCAGAAATTTTCAGGTGCAGGATGCTGACTAAAATTGTTTTTAACCCATCCTTCAACTGCAGTTAAATTTTCATAAAAGCTATCTATCGTTAACTTAGAAATATCAAAATCATCATTTTGCATACCTTTAAAATATTTTGGTTCTACGAGTACAAAAAATGGCATTCTATGATGCGAAACTATAAGCCAAGCAATCCATTGTGCTAATATTGGTAATATTGTGAGATCATTATATTCAATTTTGGTTAATTCTTTATGCCAATCTAGGGTTTGATTTTGAAATTCAGTAAAATTTGCTAAACGCTCCAATACAGCTTGATTGGTAGTACAGCCTTGAATCATCAATAAAAATAGTTGTAATGAAATCCATTCATGACGATAAGGATCAGCTGCAACAAGACCTTTATTTAATTTATCTTGAAAGCCAACTGTTGCTTTGCCAAGGTCATGTAGTAATGCAGAAATAGCCGTAATTAATTGAATGTCTTTTAGATCAGAAGAATGAATCATATCCATGATAATAACTAATTAAATTGATTGAAATATAGCAAATAAATTAACATTATTCTGTATCAAAAACGAGCATTTTATTGTTTATTAAGAACAATTGCATGACTTCTAAGTTATTATATTGTGGATGGAATTTTTAAAGACGAGTGATACTCGTCTTTATCTTTGTGATTAGCAATAAAGTTGCTGTAATGGCGTTACAGTTTGTGCCGGATCGTAATCTAGCGCTGCAGTTGTAGCATAAGCAGCATTCATCGTGGTATCGTAATGTACCTTATATTGAATGGCACTTCGACGTAATACTTTTGAGGCTTCAATAGCTGCTCGCCCAGAGGTGGTATTAAGAATATAGCTATATTCGCCATTTTTTATATGGTCATGGATATTTGGTCGCCCTTCGTTTTCTTTTTTTACGACTTGGCATGGTATATTTGCTTGTTGTAATACCTTTGCCGTGCCAATAGTTGCATCAATACTAAACCCATGAGTAATTAACCGTTTAGCTATCTCTAACAGCCTTGTTTTATCCTGATCGCGAACCGATAATAATGCTTTCCCTGATTTTTTCATATTGGATAAACTACCTAGCTGGGCTTTAGCAAAGGCTTCAGCAAAGGTTTTACCGATTCCCATTACTTCACCAGTTGAGCGCATTTCAGGACCTAATATTGGGTCGACACCACTGAATTTATTAAACGGTAATACCACTTCTTTTACCGAATAATACGGAGGAATCACTTCTTTAGTCACATTTTGCTTGGCAAGTGATTGTCCCGTCATCACGCGAGCCGCTATTTTCGCCAATGGTAAACCTGTTGCTTTTGAGACAAAAGGTACAGTGCGAGCTGCACGAGGATTGATTTCGATCAAATAAATTTGATTATCTTTCACCGCAAATTGCCCATTCATTAAACCTTTTACATTGAGTTCAAGTGCTAATTGTTTGGCTTGTTGTCGTAGTTTGTCTAAAATATCTGCAGTTAAGGTGTGGGTTGGCAGTGAGCAAGCAGAATCACCAGAGTGAATGCCTGCTTGTTCAATATGTTCCATAATGCCACCAATCAGGATTTGCTCACCATCAGCAATTACATCAATATCAACTTCAATTGCATCATCTAAAAAGTGATCAAGTAAGACTGGTGCATTATTTGATTCGCTTACCGCTGTTTTAAAATAACGCCTTAAATCTTGTTCATTATAGACAATTTCCATTGCGCGACCTCCTAATACATAAGAAGGTCTAACCACTAATGGATAACCTATTTTTTCTGCTTCAATGACAGCCTCATTAATATCGGTCACTGTGGCGTTGACAGGTTGTTTTAATTTCAGTTTATCGACGACTTCTTGAAAGCGTTTGCGATCTTCGGCTTTATCTATAGCATCAGGTGAGGTACCAATAATTGGTAGCCCTGCAGCTTCAAGCGCACGAGCAAGTTTTAGCGGTGTTTGCCCACCGTATTGCACAATAACACCATTTGGCTTTTCAACATGTGCAATTTCAAGCACATCTTCAAGCGTGACTGGTTCAAAATAGAGGCGGTCAGAAGTATCATAATCGGTTGATACGGTTTCTGGGTTACAGTTAACCATAATGGTCTCATAACCATCCTCACGCAGTGCCAATGCCGCATGTACACAGCAATAATCAAACTCAATACCTTGTCCGATCCGATTAGGACCACCACCAAGGATCATAATTTTTTTACGGCTAAATTGAGGATTAGCTTCACACTC
Organism: Gilliamella sp. BG7; assembly: GCF_046635565.1. Classification (NCBI taxonomy): domain Bacteria; kingdom Pseudomonadati; phylum Pseudomonadota; class Gammaproteobacteria; order Orbales; family Orbaceae; genus Gilliamella; species Gilliamella sp. BG7. Next base: position 182,135 of record NZ_JBIDFB010000003.1, read on the forward strand.
TTGCTCATAGGTTGAATAAAGATAAGCGGTATCTGTTGCAAATTCAGCCGCACAGGTATCAACACGTTTATAAACAGGGTGAATTTGATATTGATGACGTAAATCGCGAACAGCTTGTTCTGTGGTATTAAGCAGTTTGGCGATGCGTAAATCAGAAAAACCTTTACGTTTTAATTGCCACAATGTTTCTTGATCAAGCTGTGCAAGTGATTGTTCCTTTAGCTTATTTTCAAGGTTAACCAACTCTTCAATTTGTACTAAAAACCAACGATCAATATTGGTTAGTAAAAAGATATCTTCTAAGTTGAATCCTGCCCTAAAAGCATCAGCAATATACCAAATCCGATCAGCGCCCGCTTCTTGGAGCTCATAACGAATTTTGGTGATATTTTTTTCATCAGCATAATTATCAATTTTAGGATCAAATCCTGAAGCGCCAACTTCAAGCCCTCGCAACGCTTTTTGTATTGATTCTTGGAAGGTACGCCCAATGGCCATCACTTCACCAACTGATTTCATTTGTGTGGTTAAACGATCATTACAACCAGCAAATTTTTCAAAATTAAAGCGTGGAATTTTGGTGACAACATAATCAATTGACGGTTCAAATGAAGCGGGGGTTTTTCCGCCTGTTATATCATTAGATAATTCATCAAGCGTATAACCGACAGCCAGTTTAGCGGCGATTTTCGCGATAGGAAAGCCCGTTGCTTTCGAAGCTAAGGCAGATGATCGCGACACCCGTGGATTCATCTCAATAACAATTAATCGCCCTGTCTTTGGATCAACCGAAAATTGTACATTGGAGCCACCAGTTTCAACACCAATTTCACGCAGTACCGCGATCGAAGCGTTACGCATGATTTGGTATTCTTTATCAGTCAAGGTTTGTGCTGGAGCCACCGTAATTGAATCACCTGTATGAATACCCATTGGATCAAAGTTTTCAATTGAACAAACAATAATACAGTTATCATTTTTGTCTCGAACTACTTCCATTTCATATTCTTTCCAACCAATTAATGATTCATCAATAAGTAGTTCATTGGTTGGCGAAAGATCAAGTCCTCGAGTACAAATTTCGTCAAACTCTTCGGTGTTATAAGCAATACCGCCACCGGTGCCCCCCATGGTAAATGATGGACGAATAATGCAAGGAAAACCAACTTGATCAAGAACGGCGTAAGCTTCTTTAAGCGAATGAGCAATCCCTGAGCGAGCGGTATCAAGACCAATTTTTTTCATCGCCTCATCAAAGCGTTTTCGATCTTCGGCTTTATCGATAGCATCGGCTGTTGCACCTATCATTTCAACATTAAATTCTTTCAATACACCTTGTTTTTCAAGCTCTAATGCACAGTTTAATGCTGTTTGACCGCCCATGGTTGGTAAAATGGCGTCTGGCCTTTCTTGTTCAATAATCTTACGAACGCTTGTCCAATGAATGGGTTCAATATAAGTGGCATCAGCCATTTCAGGATCTGTCATGATAGTGGCTGGATTAGAGTTAACTAAAATAACACGATAACCTTCTTCACGCAGCGCTTTACAGGCTTGAGCACCAGAATAATCAAATTCACATGCTTGACCAATAACAATTGGGCCAGCACCAATAATTAATATACTTTTTATATCTGTTCGCTTAGCCATGATTATTGCTCCTGCTTATAAATTTTAATTAACTCAATAAAGTGGTCAAAAAGTGATGCTGCATCATGAGGCCCAGGACTGGCTTCGGGATGACCTTGAAAACTAAAAGCCGGTTTTTGATTGTGATGAATACCTTGTAATGAACCATCGAACAGTGATTTATGCGTCGCTCGTAAATGAGCTGGTAAGCTTGCTTCATCTACAGCGAAGCCGTGATTTTGTGCAGTGATCATTACCTTATTATTTTCTAGATCTTTAACAGGATGATTACCACCATGATGACCAAACTTCATTTTGATAGTTTTAGCACCACAAGCAAGCGCAAGAAGTTGATGACCTAAACAAATGCCAAAAATAGGAATATCTGTGTTTAAAAACTGCTTAATGGCATCAATCGCATAACTGCAAGGTGCAGGATCTCCTGGACCATTAGATAAAAATATCCCATCGGGCTTTAAAGCAAGGACTTGTTTTGCTGTCGTTTTGGCTGGTACAACAGTTAATTTACAACCACGCTCAACTAACATTCGCAAAATATTATGTTTTACACCAAAGTCGTAAGCAACAACATGATATGGTAATTGGCTTTCTGGTTTTGGAGCAGGCTGTTGCTGTTGCCTTGTCCATATGCCTTGTGACCAAATATAACTTGTCAAACAAGTCACTTCTTTGGCTAAATCAAGCCCACTTAATCCTTTAAAATCGATCGCCTGCTGTTTAGCTATTTCGGCTTTTTCAAGTAAGGTCGTTTTGTCCGTTGCTGTTATGATGACGCCATGCTGTGCACCTTTTTCACGCAAAATACGGGTTAAGCGCCGCGTATCAATATCCGCAATGGCAATAACATTATGTTTTTTTAAATAGCTAGAAAGACAGAGTTCGCTTCGATAGTTGCTAGCTAATAATGGCAAATCACGAATAATCAAGCCTTTTGCATAAACTTGGTTCGATTCGGCATCGGTATCATTCGTTCCTACATTACCAATGTGCGGGTAGGTTAATGTAACCAATTGCTCACAGTAAGACGGATCGGTAAGAATTTCTTGGTAACCTGTCATTGAGGTGTTAAATACCACTTCCCCAACTGTTTGACCATCAGCACCAATTGATTTCCCGATAAATTGCGAACCATCTTGTAACATAAGGAGGGCATAAGTTTGCATGACTAAAAGATCCTTTGAATGAATTATCATGAATTTTGAATAAAAATTCAATTTTACCTAGCTACAAAGATACAATATTTGGTCATTTTATTACACTTTTTTGTACAAAAAAAGCAATATTATAAAAATTATTTTAATAATTAAGTCTAATTTTTGAGACTTATCTCAACATAAAGGTAAAATGTTAGGGTTATTATGATGTTTAACTTGAATTTGCATAATTATTCAAATAGAATCATTTACATCATTACGGTTATTAGGAGCTATATCATGCACGGTTTTTATCAGCGTCATTTTTTACGATTACTTGATTTTACCCCTACCGAAATCAATCAATTAATTAATCTTGCTATCGAATTAAAACAAACCAAACAACAAGGGCAAGAACAACAACATTTGATTGGTAAAAATATTGCATTAATTTTTGAGAAAGACTCCACCCGTACACGTTGTGCTTTTGAGGTTGGTGCATTTGATCAAGGTGCAAATGTCACTTATTTAGGACCAAGTGGTAGTCAAATCGGTCATAAAGAATCAATTGCGGATACCGCACGCGTGCTGGGTCGAATGTATGACGGTATTGAGTATCGTGGTTATGGTCAAGAGATCGTTGAAACATTAGCCCAATATGCTGGTGTACCAGTATGGAATGGCTTAACGACCGAAGCACATCCAACCCAAATTTTAGCCGATTTTATGACAATGAAAGAGCATATAGGCAATCGCCCATTAAGTAGCATTAAATTTGCCTATTTAGGCGATGCCCGTAATAACATGGGAAATTCGTTAATGGAAGGTGCGGCTTTAATGGGAATGGAAATTCGTTTAGTTGCACCAAAGGCCTGTCATCCCGAAGCCGAACTCGTACAAAAGTGCCAAGATATAGCAAAAAATACGGGTGCAAAAATTATCTTAACCGAAGATGTTGCCAAAGGAGTTAAAGACGTCGACTTTTTATATACTGATGTATGGGTATCAATGGGTGAGCCTAAGGAAGTTTGGGATGAGCGTGTTAAATTATTAACACCTTATCAAGTGAATGAAAATGTTATTAAACTTACCAATAATCCAAATGTCAAATTCATGCACTGTTTACCAGCTTTTCATGATATGAACACTACCGTCGGTAAACAGATGGCAGCTCAATATGGTTTAACCAATGGACTTGAAGTGACTAATGATGTGTTTGAATCTGAACATAGTATTGTTTTTGATGAAGCCGAAAACAGGCTACATACCATTAAAGCGGTAATGGTTGCAACGTTAGCCAAAGATGAATAATATTGTCATAATCAATACTTAAATGCTTAGCTAAAAAATTAGGCACTTTCTTTTTGCCGGCTTAATGTCGGCAAATTTTATTTAAAAGAATATTGGATTATGACAAAACAAGAACGAAATAAAAATTTTAAAAAATTCCTAAAGTTAACCAATCCCATTCATTTTTTAGCTGTAGGACTAGGTAGTGGTTTATCTCCAATTATGCCCGGAACAATGGGATCGTTAATGGCGATTCCACTTTGGCTATTATTTTATGGTTTACAACCAGCTTTATACTGGGTATTTATTTTAGTGACTTTTATTTTTGGTTGTTTTATTTGCCAAAAAACATCGGATGATACCCATACGCACGATTCAGGGCATATAGTATGGGATGAATTTGTTGGCATGTGGATCACCCTATTTTTTATTCCACAACTTTCTGTTATGTGGATTGCGATAGCCTTTGTAGCATTTAGGATTTTTGACATGGCAAAACCGTGGCCAATTCGTTGGTTTGATAAACGTATACCTGGCGGTTTTGGTATTATGGTGGATGATGTGATTGCAGCTATCTTTTCATCATTCACCGTTTATATCATGACATTGGTTATTTAAAATGTAATCTTATACTAAAATACATACTTTCCTGAAAGTTTTTTACAAAAATAGATTAAAACATCTTTTGCGACCATCCTAACTTAGTCGAAAGATTATTAAAATAATCATAATCTTTGGTATGAATTAAATTAAATTCATATAAAGATCGACGAATAATCACATCTTGCGTTGGTTTGACCGGTAAAATAATTTGGCTATCACAGGCAATATTTAAATCAAGCGCAGTAGTTGGAAATTTAAGATGAATTGGGTTATTGCCTTTGATAACCAAAGGTCTAACTGCTAACGAATGCGGAAACATTGGCGTAATAATTAATGCATCTAAATGAGGCGCTAAAATAGGGCCTCCAGCCGATAACGAGTAAGCGGTAGAGCCTGTTGGCGTTGCAATAATTAACCCATCAGCTCGCTGTGAAAACGCATTACGTTCATTAATGTAAACATCATAGTCAATCATATGCGCTACAGTGTTAGGAGTGACGACAATTTCGTTTACGGCGAAACTCGAATTAATCAAATTACCATTATCATAAATGGAAACTTCTAATAAAAAACGAGGATCATCCTCATATTCACCGGCAATAACAGGACTTAATTGTTCAATTACTTGTTCATGCGAGATATCCGTTAAGAAACCGAGATTACCTCGATTAACACCAATCACTTTGATTTTATAGTGTGACAAGTACCTAGCCGAACGTAGCATATTTCCATCACCCCCCACAACAATGGCTAGGTCAGCTTGTTCACCAATTGCTTCTAACGAAGCGTAATGGTTAACTGGAAATTGAATATGATCCGCTAAGCGATCTTCAACTAGCACATGAATACCAAGACTAACAAGCCAATCATAAAGCACTTGATGAGTTTCGATTGCCTCTAATTTACGAGGAAGCCCAATGAGACCAATGCATTTAAAAGGTGTATTCATAAAATATCCTTGTTATTCTTTTATATAAACGATATGTATTTTTTCGTCACAGGTCAAAAAATTACATATCAATTTACTGATAAGCTTGTAATCATAAAAATTGTCCCCATAATAACCGTAATTCACTAAGTTTTCGACTACATTATTTGGAGTACCTTATGACAGAGCAAGATAAAAATATGTCAGAAAATGAAACTAACATTGACACACCAGCTGAAGAAACAACAGAGCAAGAAGCTCCAGCGCAACCAAGTCTAGAAGAGCAATTAAACGCAAAAGATGCACGTATTGCAGAGCTAGAACAAGCATTACAGTTGGCTAAAAAAAATGAAAGCGAAGCCATGATTCGTGCGCGAGCTGAAATTGATAATGTTCGTAAACGTGTTGAACAAGATGTTGATAAAGCTCGTAAATTTGCACTAGAAAAATTCTCTAATGAATTATTACCCGTTATTGATAATTTAGAACGAGCTTTAGAATCTACAGATAAAACCAACCCTGAGCATAAAGCTACTGTTGAAGGGCTAGAACTGACATTAAAATCATTCCTAGATACTGTCAAAAAATTTGGTATTGAAGTGATTAATACTGAAGATTCACAACTAAATCCTGATGTGCACCAAGCAATTAGTATGGTTGAATCACCAGAACATCAATCAGGTCAAATAGTAAATACCATCCAAAAAGGCTATACCTTAAATGGCCGGTTAATTCGTCCTGCGATGGTAATTGTTGCTAAATAGTTATCTTTAGATAGGTTAACCGCCAATCACTGTGGCGGTTAATTTTATTGATTCCGTTGCTCCTCACGAGCAAGTTTCTTCATTTTTTGTTCAATTCGTTGACGTTTTAATGGTGAAAGGTAATCAACAAAAAGTTTACCTTTTAAATGATCCATTTCGTGTTGGATACAGATAGCAAGTAACTCATCGGCATCAATTTCGTAAGGATTGCCATGGCGATCTAGAGCTTTAATTTTGATTTTTTCTGCTCTTGGCACAAATCCACGACAATCAGGAACCGATAAGCACCCTTCCTCAATACCCGTTTCACCTTCTTGGCTTATCACTTCAGGATTGATGATCACATAAACTTGGCTTTTATCTTCTGATACATCAATAACAATAATTTGTTCATGTACATCAACTTGGGTTGCTGCAAGCCCAATACCATTTTCGTCATACATGGTTTCGATCATGTTATCAATGATCGTTTGTAGCTCAGGGGTGAACTTGGTAACAGGCTTAGCAACTTTGCGAAGTCGCTCATCAGGAAAACGTAATACCGGTAAAATAGCCATAAATTCTTCGATCTACTCCTCAAATTTCGGGTTTATTCAAACTATTGCTCATTGTAAACATTTATCATACTGATGAATAGCCCTTGTTGGCTATTGGTAGTATTTATCTTATCAATTCAAGATATCTAAATCATTTAAAACGAGTGCGGAAAGATTATGATGAGTAAATATGAATTCTTATTAAGAATTTCAATGGTTGGATATGGAAAACAAAATATTTTTGAAAAAATTGGACAGCTTTTTGCTAACGGTTTACCAAGTAGCATACAAAATGTGTCTTGTTTGTTAAATAAACTAGGATTGTCGGATGTTCAAATAGTGCGTTTTTATGAAACATCATATCTTCATTTAGAACCAATACTTCAATGGTTAGAATCACCCCACCCACAAAAACATCTTATTGCTTATTGTGATAACGATTATCCTTTATTACTTAAACAAATTTGTTCTCCGCCTTTATTGTTGTTTGTTTTAGGTAATCGGCAGTTATTACATTCACCTCAATTAGCCATGGTTGGAAGTCGTGAATTTAGTGAATATGGAGCACAGTGGGGACGATATTTTGCTAGTGAATTAGCTATTAATGGTTTAACAATTACCAGCGGTTTAGCGCTTGGATTAGATGCTATTTGCCATCGTGGCGCACTTGAAGTATCGGGTCATACCATCGCAGTGTTAGGCAGCGGTTTAGCAAAAATTGCACCGAGATCAAATTTAAACTTAGCCAATGATATTTTGGAGCAAGGTGGGGCTATTGTGTCCGAATTTTTTCCATTTGAAAAAGCCAGATCCGTCTATTTTCCTCGTCGGAACCGAATTATTAGCGGGTTAAGTTTAGGAACTTTCGTGGTTGAAGCTTCAGAAAAAAGCGGCTCGTTAATTACTGCGCGCTATGCACTTGAACAAAATCGAGATGTATTTGCCTTACCAGGTGATATTAACAATGAAAACTGTAGTGGAACTCACTATTTAATTAAACAAGGCGCTTATTTAGTTTCTAAACCAGTTGATATTTTAGAGCATTATTATAGTTATTTATCAGTAGTAAATAGTTCGTGTAATCAGCTTAAAGAAGAACAGAATAATTCTATTTTGTATCCTGAAATTTTTGCTGTGATTCATCATCAACCTATCCCTGTTGATATTATTGCTCAACAAGTAAATATGTCGATTTCAGAAGTGAGCGTCAAATTATTAGATATGGAACTAGAAGGTTTAATAAAGACGGTAACAGGTGGTTATATTCGTAATCGAGTGATTTAAAATTAAAGATTTTTTTATCAAAAAGTTTCCGGTAATTATACGTTTAAGTATAAAAACCGCCGATAAGTACCAGCGGTTCACACTATTTTTTATTTATCTTCAATTTCAAGAGCAATTTCAGATAAGATGATACCTGTGTTATCAGCATAGACAAAATCACCTGAGAAAAAAGTCACTCCACCAAAATTAACACGAATATCAATTTCACCAATGCCTTGATCTTCAGCACCAACAGGAATAGCTGCTAGAGCTTGAATGCCAATGTCGGCTTCAGCTAGATAATCAACTTGGCGAACAGCACCATAGATAATTATTCCTTCCCATTGATTTTGAACAGCAATATCTACTAGCTCTGCATCAATTAGCGCTCGACGAACAGAGCCACCTCCATCAATAACAAGGATTTTTCCTGAGCCGTCTGATTGCAAAATTTCGTATAGTAAGCCGTTATCTTCAAAACATTTAACTGTTACAGCTTGACCTGAAAACGATGCTACGCCACCAAAATTACTAAATATTGGTTCAACTACGTTAACATCTTCTGGGTAATAATCGCAAAGAATTGAAGTATCAAACTCCATTATCAAGTCTCCTTTTGCTGTGATATATAAGTTTATTTAGTATAACGCTAATGCCAAGTAAAATGATATTAAAATTAAATAAACGTGAACTAGCTCAAAATAATCCCCAAACAATAAAGTAAATTAGTCAATAAAGCAAGTTTGACCATCTGTAATAATAAAGGTACCCCTTCTTTGTGCGTATTAAATTGAAAAACCATATAAATATGCTTAATAAATAACGGTAATGTTAATATAAACAAACCGCTCCAGATTGTTTGTAATTTATTGTATGCAAATAAACTTAGCGAACAAAATGCTATGAGTAATAGCAATAAATGATAATATCGCCCCATACATTTACCAATCATTACCACTAAAGTACGCTTATTACTTTTTCGATCTAGTTCTATATCACGAAGGTTATTGATATTAAGCACAGCAACGGATAACAAACCACAGCCTAAAGAAGGTAAAATAATGGATAAAGAGAATACCTTAGTTTGCAAGTAGAAACTACCCATGACACCAATCAAACCAAAAAAAATAAGTACTGATAGATCGCCAAATCCAATATAGCCGTAAGGTTTTTTACCCATGGTATAAGTTATTGCGGCAACAATAGATAATAATCCTAATAATATAAAAATAAATAATTCATAAATATTATTACAGGCAAATATAAGCAAAATCAGCCCAAATAAAATACATAAAAAAATATTAATCCATAGCGCTATTTTTAGCTGCTTAAGTGTAATTAAGCCTAATTGTATACCTCGATTATGGGCAGTAAGATTGTTTTGATCGCTACCTTTAATTTCATCTCCGTAATCATTGGCTAGATTAGAAAGAATTTGTAACAATGATGCTGTAATTAATGAAAACAGTAGTATCCAAAAACTAAATTGATGTTGCCAATAAGCTAGTGCATTACCGACTAATATCGCAGAAAGAGAAAGAGGTATGGTTTTTAACCGTAAACTAATAATCCATGGGTAAAATTTATTGTACATTCAATAACTGTATTATTTTTAGTGAAAACTATAAATCATAATAACAGGAACACTGAATCAATTCACTGTATTAGTCATGATACTATCAATAAGTTTATATATTTGTGTATTTTTAAACCACTATAATGAGTAAAAAGAAAAAATAGTAACACCCACAGTTAGTACAAAACTAACGTAGAAATTGATGTAGCATATTTTCGTGTTTTATATTCAATGGAATATTAATTAATGCGTTATTGAACATTTTAGTATTATAAATGAGAGCTACTCTTCGGTTATTCTCTTTGCTTGATCTAGGTTGCTTAAAAGATATAAATAGAATACTTCAGTGCAATAAGTACAATCAAATTGTTCAATATAGCTGTTTTGACATGGCCTAATGATTTAAATATAATCAACAATTATATCATATAATTTTGCCTAACTGGTAAAGACCCTTCCAATAAATTCCGATCTATTATCAAACCACATTTTTAACAGATAGTCATGGTATTGAGCTAACTTGTCCAAATATCTATGTATAATGCTTCAAGATTCAAGTCATCAATGACATTAAACGTTCTAAAGAAACTTTGATTTCTACTATTGTTACTAATCATAAAATTCATTGACCTACATTCACATTATTTATTGAGAAACAATAATTTTTCTGATGTTTGAGGTGGAAATTGCGCCTTTACTTGCCTTCTTTTAGATATAAAGAGAAATAGTTACAAATCAATGCAGGAAGGTCGCTAAAATAAAATACCGAAAAGCAAAAAAGCCCAGCATTGCTGCTGGGCTCTCTATATTTAAAAGTCTGGCGGCACCCTACTCTCACATGGGTAATACCCACACTACCATCGGCACTACGGCGTTTCACTTCT
>NZ_JBIDFB010000004.1:0-165010 GCF_046635565.1 Gilliamella sp. BG7
GTTCCTCGCAAAGCTGCGGTACAACGAATACAGGCTATCTTATTATTTATTAATTTAATATTTTATTATTTTTCTATCTTCTCAACATGCAAAATAACAACGATATCCGTTCTGCTGTTTTCTTTTCCTGCGAGTGGCATTTTTAAAATGTGTTTTTTTATTTTACCCCATACTTGCATTTCACAAGCTTTACAATTGAACTTTAGCAATAATTCTTCATTATTTTGAATTAATTTCATTGGCGTAACTTTAGTTTTAACTCCTTGAATTCCTTTTGCTTGTTTTGGACATAAATTAAACGCAAACCGTAAACAATGTTTGGTTATCATTAAGGGCGCATCTTCTTTAACGTCATGTGCTTTTAAACAATAAATAAAAACATTAATTAGTCAGCAATTGTTGTTTTATTATAGATATATGATACTCTAATCGTTTTTAATAACTGTGATTATTTTTCGTTAATATGCAAGATATTTTTAAGACATTGCGCTCAAAAAGCTATTCTGTCCCATGTGAATTATGTAGCGCAGGGGCTCTCTGTATTCCTATGTTACTAAATAATAAGTTGGATACTATATTACAGCGAAAAATTTCTTATCTAAAAAATGAAATATTAGTTAAAGCTAAGACACCTTTTACTAAATTCTATGTTATTCATTCAGGTGCATTAAAAACTTTTGTTACCACTTCCGATAATCAACAACAAATTAATGGTTTTTATTTACCTGGTGATATTGTTGGTTTAGATTCAATTTCGACCAAAGTGTATAACAATAATATTCAAGCTCTTAGCAATACCCTTGTTTGCGAACTTTATTATAATGAACTAATGTCGTTGGTTGATACTCAGAAAAATGTCAGGGACTTAATTTGTAATTTGTTAAGTTCTAATATTTATGATTACCAAAAATTAGTATTATGCTATTCGCAGAAAAAAGCGGATGAACGGTTAGCAACTTTTATATATTCACTTTATCAACGCTATGAAAAAAGCGGCCATTCTTCATTAAATATTAAGCTCGTGATGAGTCGAGCGGATATTGCTAACTATTTAGGTTTGACAATCGAAACTGTGAGTAGAAATATATCAAAATTACAAGAACTTAATATTTTGACAGCTAAAGGAAAATACCTATTCATAAAAAACTTAAATGCTTTAATAGATTTATGTAATTAGAGTTATTTATGTTAAATTAACCAAAATTATTTATTGGAAGATCTTAATATATGACAAGTTTAAAGAACACGCTTATTGTAGTTGCTATGTCCCTAACCTCTTTTTCTTCGTTTGCTGCTCAACAATTAACGGAGCAACAAGCTAAAGGTTTACAGTCATTTAAAAGTATAACTATCCGCGGAGCTTTTTATACTGATAGTGATTATATTATGGCAATGTCGAGAGCTGCGGATAAAGAAGGAGCAGCTTCCTTTTATATAACCACAACTAATATTAGTCCTTCGAATGATACTTTAAGAATTGTGTATGCGAAATTATATAAAGCCGATGCTCCTAAAGCAGAAGAACAAGCAGAAAGCCTTCGCATGTTTGAAGGTATTTATGAATATCCAAAATCTAAAGCCATACGTTTAGAACCTTTCAACATTGTGCGTATTCGTGGCTATTTTCCTAGTGAATATGATATTAACCAAGCAATTGCTAAGGAAGCATCAGCAAAAGGTGCTTATGCTTATTATATTGATTCACGTAGTGAATTAGGTAGTAATATTCAAGTTGCTGCTTATTTGTTTAAAAAAGATGCACCTGAACGTAAACTTCAACCCGAGGATGCTATCCCATATGACTCTGAAGCTGGCCAACAAGCTCTAGCGCAAGGTGGTGATGCTGCTATGCAGGTAGAGAAACCTGGCTATTATTCTCCTTCAGCTTTTAATGAAAAATTTTATGCTGATAAATTTAATAATAAAGTAAAAGTCATTAATCAAGCCACTCATAAAGCAACAACGTCTACAGCAACTAATACTTCTGAATCCCAAGTTACAACGGCTGCAGCGGAGCCACAGCGTGTTACACGTTACACTGTAACTCTACCGGATGGACGAAAAATTCAAGAATTGAATGATGCAACTGCGGCAAAAATGGTTGCGTTTGATACAATTAAATTTAGAGGTTACTATGTAACTGATCAGGAAATTTCTTATCAAGCAGGTAAACGAGCTATTGATGCAGGGGCCAAGTATTATCATATTGCTAGAATTGCCCATGACTCAAATGGTCCAAATATAACTGTTTTTGTAGACCTGTATCGATAGTTTAATAGATGATCGGGCGCATAAGCGCCCTATTTTTTAGTAATGACTATAATTTTGATTTTAATACATTAATTTGTTGCTTAATGCGTTTTGCCGAAATTGGATATGACGTGCCAAGTTGCTGAGCAAATAAATTGACTCTTAATTCTTCAATCATCCAACGGATATCAGTCACTTTTGTATCTAATCGTTGATTCTTTTGTAGACTATTAACCCAATTATCATACTGATTCTGAACATCTTCTATAATGCTCATTGATTGTCTATCTCTTGCCATATTTTGAAATAATTTTTCAATTCTTTTCTCAATTGCCGATAAATATCGAGAGATATCATTCAATCTTCTATAACTTGATTGAGCAACAAATCCTTTATAAACTAATTTATTAAGTTGCTGTTTGATATCTGACAAGGCAAATGCTAAAGATAAATCAACGCGCCCTTTTAACTTTTTATTAATGATAAAATGCAAAGTTAGTATTGATTCGACTTGCTTAGCAATACCAACAACTATTTCATTAATATGAGTTTTAGTATAATCAAGTAATTGCTGATAATCATCAGTTGAATGTATTGCTTTATTATTTGTTTCAATTAAATAATCAACACCACAAGCGATACAATCATCAATAAGCATTAACACGTTACCAAACGAATTAAAATATAAACTTAATTTCGATTTATTGGGTAATTTTTCATGTAAATACTTGATTGGAGAGGGAATATTAAGCATTAATAAGCGTCTTAAACCTAATTTAGTTAATCTTTGTTGCTCTGATTGATTATCAACTAACTTTATACTTACGGAATTTTGATTATCAATAATTGCTGGATAAGCCTTAATAGTATAGTTTTTTTGCTTTTCTTCATAAACATCAGGAAGTTTTCCAAATATCCAATCTGTCAAATTATTTTGCTCAATTGAGTTATCTTTTTTATTAATAGTAATAGATGATAAAGCTTGTTGAAGTTGAGTTTTGAGTTGCTGTTTTAGCATATCAAAATCTTTACTTGAAGCAATTTCGTTATTATTACTATCAATAATACTAAAATTCATTTTTAAATGTTCAGGGACTTGTTCTAATTGCCAATTTTCTGATGTAATTTTCACACCAGTCATTTTATGAAATTCATTTCCTAAGCATTCAAGAAGCGGTTTTTCTGTAGTATCTACCCTATCTAAAAATGCATCTGCATAATTTGGTGCAGGGACAAGGTTTCGTCGTAAAGATTTAGGCAATGATTTGATTAATGCAATTATTAAATCTTTTCTAAAACCTGGCACTTGCCAATCGAATCCCTTGTTTTTAATTTGGTTTAAGATATCAAGTGGAATTTTTATAGTGACGCCGTCACGGTTATAACCAATATCAAAGTGATAACTAAGTGCTAGCTTAAAATGATCTTGATACCAGAAATCAGGAAAATCATTTAAGTTAATTAATTGTGCTGATTGCTTGATCAGCATCTCTTTTTGTACATTAAGATAATCAGGATCAGATTTTTGTTTCTGCATCCACCATTTATCAAAATGTCTAGATGAAATAACGGATTTATCTATACGTTTATCATAGAAATCAAATAATTCATCATCATCAATTAAAATATCCTGACGACGTGATTTATGTTCTAAATCTTCAACTTCATTAATCAATTTTTGATTTTGCTTGTAAAATTTATGACTTGTGAACCAATCACCTTCAACTAATGCATGTCGAATAAACAGAGTGCGACTTAAAATAGGATCAATTTTACTGTAATTTACTATTCTATTAGTAACAATTGGTAACCCAAATAAAGTTACTTTTTCGTTTGCTATTGTTGTGCCCTGCTTTTTAGACCACCTAGGTTCGTTATAGTTATATTTCACTAAATGTTTAGCTATAGGTTCAATCCATTCAGCTTCAATTTTTGCTGCTGTTCTTCCCCATAATCTATTTGTTTCAACAAGTTCACTAGCAATACACCATTTGGGTTGGTTTTTGAAAAGTGCTGAATTAGGAAAAATTGCAAATTTTATATTACGTGCACCTATATACTCACGCTTTTCAAGCTCTTTTATTCCAATATGAGATAGTAAACCGCTTAGTAACGAAATATGTAATGAATTATAATCAGCTTTTTTACTATTAATCGGAAACGCTAATTGCTTAATTGTTTGTCTAATTTGCGTATAGACATCTTGCCATTCACGGATTCGAAGATAATTTAAAAACTCTTTTTGGCATAATCGTCTAAATTGATTCCCTGATAATACGTTCTGTTGTTCTTTAATGTAGTTCCATAAATTAATTAAAGAAATAAAATCTGACTCCTTATCAACAAAACGACGATGTTTCTCATCCGAAGCTTGCTGTTTATCAAAAGGTCTTTCTCTTGGATCTTGAATCGATAAAGCAGCAGTAATTATCATTATTTCTTTAATGCACCCTAGGCGCCTTGCTTCAACCAACATCCTAGCTAATCTTGGATCAATTGGCAGTTGTGCTAAAATTTTACCTATTTCAGTTAAATGATATCTATTCTGTATGGTATAAATTGCCCCAAGTTCCTCTAATAAGCGAAGTCCATCACGAATAAATTTTGAATCAGGTTTTTCAACAAAAGGAAAAGCGGCAATATCGCCTAAGCCTAATGATGTCATTTGTAATATTACTGAAGCCAAATTGGTTCGCAATATTTCGGGTTCGGTAAATTTGGGGCGAGATAAAAAATCTTGTTCATCATATAAACGTATGCAGATACCATTAGATGTTCGCCCACAACGTCCTTTACGCTGATTGGCAGAGGCCTGTGATATTGGTTCAATCGGTAAACGCTGAACTTTAGTTCGATAGCTATAACGACTAATTCTGGCTAAACCCGAATCGATCACATATTTAATGCCTGGAACGGTTAATGACGTTTCTGCCAAATTAGTAGCAAGGACAATTCGACGTTTAGTATGCGATTGAAAAATTCGATTTTGTTCTGATACTGATAATCTTGCATATAAAGGTAAAATATCTGTATGACGAAGATCTAATTTATTTAGTATATCAGCAAGATCTCGAATTTCTCGTTCTCCTGTTAAAAAGATTAATATATCCCCAAGACTTTCAGTTGATAATTCATCAATGGCATCTATAATCGGTTGAAAATCACAACTTTTATCATTATTATCATCTTCTTTCAGGATTGGGGGACGATATCTAACCTCGACAGGATAGGTACGACCCGATACTTCAATAATCGGAGCATCATTGAAGTGTTTAGAAAAACGTTCCACATCAATAGTCGCTGATGTTATTATGACTTTTAAGTCTGGGCGTTTAGATAATAATTGCTTAAGATAGCCTAAAATAAAATCAATATTCAAACTGCGTTCATGAGCTTCGTCAATAATAATAGTATCATATTGTAGTAAGAGTTTATCTTTCTGAATTTCAGCAAGCAATATACCGTCGGTCATTAATTTAATCAGGGTTGTGTCACTGACATGATCGGAAAATCTTACTTTAAAACCAACTAACTGCCCTATTTCTGTTTTTAGCTCTTCAGCGATACGATTAGCTACTGAACGTGCCGCTAATCGTCTTGGTTGAGTATGACCAATATAGCCTTTCACGCCTAAGCCTAATTCTAAACAGATTTTGGGAATTTGTGTTGTTTTTCCCGAGCCAGTTTCACCAGCAATTATAACCACTTGATTATGTTTAATAGCATCATAAATTTCTTGTTTTTTTTCAATTACAGGCAAATTTTTGGGAAAAACAATATTTTTCGGTAACGATTCTATTCTGCTTTGATAATGTAAGTTAGCATCTTGTATGGCAGAATCTATATCAGCTATAGTTTGACTTTTCTTAGCTAATTTTATTATTTTATGCTTGTTTAGGAAAGTCATTGAGTCAAGATTTTTTAATTGCTGTTGAGATAGCATAGCGTGTCAAATATTTTAATTAAAGTCTCATTAATGCCTAATTATAACAAAATTAACCTATTATTAGGAGTTCAAATGAAAAAAACGTCCTTGTTAACTGCTCTATTTACAGCCTCATTGGTTCTTTCTGGATGTGAGGGACCAAAAACTCTACAAGAAGTCGATCTTATGCATCATCGTTTTGTGCTCACTAAAGCAAACGGTCAAGATATTTCATTAGGTGATCAAGCTGAAATTATATTTGGTGAAAACATGACAATTACAGGTAAAATGTGTAACCATTTTTCTGGTAAAGTTACTTTAGACAACGGTAGCATAAAAGGTAGTGGTATAGTGATGACTAAAATGCTTTGTAATGATGACCAATTAAATCAATTAGATTATGTAATTGAAAAATTAATTACTGATGGCACTAAGATTGAATTAAAAAACAATCAACTAACTTTGAAAAATGACACTAACACACTAGTTTATCAACTTAAAGACCTAATGTAATTTAAACAATTAATTATTATAATTAAATATATTTTATAAACAATAAAGTATATTTAAGATAAAAAACTTTATTTAAAATACTGTTAAGAATATAATAATAACAATTTTTAAAAGATTTAACTTATTGATGAAATTATCATATTCTTCAAATATTTTGTGTGATCTTAGTGGCCATATTGAGCTACAAACACCTTTTTTAACCAATAAAACTACCAATGCTTTGCCATTGGTTTTTTTTTTTGCAAAAAGTTGATTTATCGAATTTTTTAAATTGAATTAAAACATTAACCTTAACATTAAATAAATTACTAAGTAGATACTATTATGAAAAAGACAAAAATTGTTTGTACGATCGGACCAAAATCTGAATCAAAAGAAATGTTAGCAAAATTATTAAATGCTGGCATGAATGTTATGCGTTTAAATTTTTCGCATGGTGATTACGAAGAACATGGCAACCGTATCAAAAATTTACGTGAAGTAATGCAAGAAACCGGTTTAAAAGCCGCTATTATGCTAGACACCAAAGGCCCTGAAATTCGCACTATCAAATTAGAAGGGGGTAATGATGTATCCCTAGTTGCTGGTCAAACATTCACGTTTACCACAGACAAAAATGTTATCGGAAATAAAGACCGTGTAGCTGTAACTTACGATGGTTTTGCGCATGACCTTAAACCTGGTAATCGTGTTTTAGTTGATGACGGCTTAATTGCTATGGACGTTAAAGAAATTAAAAGTAATGAGGTTATCTGTACTGTTTTAAATAATGGTGAACTTGGTGAAAATAAGGGTATTAATTTACCTGGTGTTTCAATTAAATTGCCAGCACTAGCAGAAAAAGATAAAAATGACCTCATTTTTGGTTGTGAACAAGGTGTTGACTTTATTGCTGCATCATTTATTCGTAAACGTTCTGATGTAGAAGATATTCGTGCTCACTTAAAAGTTCATGGTGGTGAAAACATTAAAATTATATCTAAAATTGAAAACCAAGAAGGTTTAGATAATTTTGATGAAATTCTTGATGCTTCTGACGGCATTATGGTTGCACGTGGTGATTTAGGAGTTGAGATCGCTGTTGAAGAAGTTATTTTTGCTCAAAAAATGATGATCAAGAAATGTAATAAAGCATCTAAACCAGTTATTACAGCAACACAAATGCTTGATTCAATGATTAAAAACCCACGCCCAACTCGTGCAGAAGCTGGTGATGTAGCTAATGCAATTATTGACGGCACAGATGCAGTTATGCTTTCAGGTGAAAGTGCCAAAGGGAAATATCCACTTGAAACAGTGAATGTCATGGCAACTATCTGTAAACGTACTGACAACACTATTCCAGCATCATTAGTATTGACATCAAAAGAAGAAAAGTTGAGTATAACCTCGGCTGTTTGTTGTGGAGCTGTAGAAATTGCCGAGCGTCTAAATGTACCATTAATTGTTGTTGCAACTCGTAGCGGTAAATCAGCTAGGGAAGTTCGTCATTATTTCCCCAGAGCTCGTATTTTAGCGCTTTCATCAAGTCAAAAAACTGTTAATCAATTAGCTGTGACAAAAGGTGTAGAGCCTATTTTAATTGATTCAATTAACTCAACTGACGATTTTTATCGTTTAGGTAAAGAGATGGCTGTGAAAGTATGCGGTTTACAACAAGGAGATATTATTGTGATGGTATCTGGTGCTTTAGTACCAAGTGGAACTACTAACACAACATCTGTTCACCGTATTTAAAACGGTATACTTATTATTTGTCCTGCAATAAAAAAGCTAGCTACATGCTAGCTTTTTTTTTTACATAAGATATCCTGTATAAAATACTATTAATAGAGTTTGAAAGATTAAAATGATTGAAGAAAAAGTATATTTACCTAAGGAACTCAGTTGGTTATCTTTCAATCAGCGAGTCTTACAGGAAGCTGCTGATAAAAGTAATCCACTTATAGAGAGGATACATTTTTTAGGTATATACTCAAGTAATCTTGATGAGTTTTATAAAGTACAGTTTGCCAATTTAAAAAAATATGTACTTATTGAACAAGAACAAGCCAACTCATCTTCTAACTCTAAAAACCTATTACGCCAAGTAAACCAAAAAGTTATTCAACTAGAATTGCAGTTTGACCAACTTTATAATGAACTATTATTAGAAATGGCAAGAAATCAAATCTTTTTGATTAATGAAAGACAACTTTCAACTTACCAAGAAACTTGGATAAAAAATTATTATAAACAAAACCTTAGGCAATACATTACCCCTATCTTACTCGATAGTCATACCGAACTTATTCAATTTTTGAAAGATGATCATGCCTATTTAGCTGTAGAAATTATTTGTGAAGATAAAACCAATTATGCGTTACTTGAATTACCGACAGATAATATTTCTCGTTTTGTGTTATTACCGTCAGAAATTTCAACTAAAAATAAATCGATCATTTTTTTGGATAACATATTACGTTACTGTTTACCCGATATTTTTAAGGTTTTTTTTGATGCCAAAGAATTAAATGCCTATTCAATTAATATTAATAGAGATGCTGAATACGAATTAAACACGGAGTTAGACAGTTTGCTTGAACTTATGTCACAAGGTCTAAAACAACGTTTGACTGCACAGCCTGTTCGTTTTACTTATCAAAAAGATATGCCAAAAGCATTATTTGAGTTATTAATTAATAAATTGTTATTAACTGAACAAGACGCAATGCCAAGTGGGCGCTATCCTAATTTTAAAGATCTTGTGAAATTTCCAGACTTTGGACAAAAAAAGCTATTAAATAAAAAAATTCCTAGTTTAAGTTATAATCGATTTAAACAATTCCGTAATTCGTTTGATGCGATTAAAGATCGAGATGTGTTGCTTTATTATCCCTACTACTCTTTTGGACACGTATTAGAAATTATGCGCCAAGCTTCGTTTGATCCATCTGTTACACATATTCGCATGAATATTTACCGAGTTGCAAAAGATTCCCGCTTTATTCATGCGGCCATTAATGCTGCCAATAATGGTAAAAAGGTCACTGTAGTTGTTGAATTACAAGCAAGGTTTGATGAAGAGGCAAATATAAAATGGGCAAAACGATTAATTAGTAGTGGAATTAAAGTTATCTATTCACAACCAAAACTAAAGATCCACGCCAAATTGTTTTTGATTGATCGTAAAGAAAATGGCGAAATTGTTCGTTATGCCCATATTGGTTCAGGTAATTTTAATGAAAGGACTGCAAGAATTTATACCGATTTTTCGTTATTAACTGCAGATCCTGTAATTACAGATGAAGTTAAAAATGTATTTAATTTCATTGAAAATCCATTTAAACCAGTTTCTTTCCATCATTTACTTGTGTCTCCACAAAATACCCGATTGAGATTTTATGAATTTATTCAACAAGAAATAAATAATGCTAAAGCAGGTAAAGTAGCTGGTATCTATTTAAAACTCAATGCAATAACCGATAAAGATATGATCGACCAATTATACCGTGCATCTTGTGCAGGTGTAAAAATTAGAATTGTAGTAAGAGGAACTTGTGTCTTGATACCAAAAATTCCTAATTTAAGCGAAAATATTACTGTCACAAGTATTGTTGATCAGTTTTTAGAACATGCTCGTGTGTATATTTTCGAAAATGATGGGAAAAAAGATACTTATATTTCTTCTGCTGATTGGATGCCTCGTAACCTAGATAATCGTATTGAAGTGGGTGTAAAAATCTTTGACCCAATAATAAAATCAACTATTCATAATATTTTTAATATTCAGTGCAATGATAATGTAAAAGCTCGTATTATTGATAAAGATGCAACTAATAATTATGTGCAAAGAGGTAATAAGAAAAAAATTAGAGCACAATATGCCATTTATGATTATTTGAATCAGTTAGAATCAGTTGAATAAGGAATTTAAAGTGAATAAATTCAATGAATATGCCGTAGTTGATCTTGGTTCAAATAGTTTTCACATGGTTATTGCTCGTATTATAGATGGTGCTATACAGATTATTTATAAAAATAAAAAAAATATTTATCTCGCTACAGGGCTTAATGCTAATAACCAACTAAGTAAATCATGCATTATGCAAAGTGTCGAATGTCTTACACTATTTGCTGAAAGGTTGAAAGGCTTTCCACCTGAACATATTCGCGTTGTAGCAACTCATACACTACGGGTTGCAAAAAATAGATATAAATTTTTAATGGCTGCGGCTAAAGTATTTCCATTTCCGATAGAAATCATATCGGGACAAGAAGAAGCTCGTCTTATTTATTTAGGAACCATGACATCTGAACCAGCATCGTCAAATGATACTAAATTTGTAATAGATATCGGTGGAGGCTCTACAGAAATTGCAGTAGGTAGAGGAAATGATCTAAAACCTTTGATTGTTGCTAGTCGCCCTATGGGATGCATAACTTATGCTAAACAGTTTTTTCATGAAAATAAAATTAACGCTATTTCATTTGAACAAGCAAAGCTTGCCGCCGAACAACAAATTGAAAGCTTGATTAATATTATAAAAAAACAAAATATTACTATTGCATTTGGCACATCTGGAACTACTAAGTCTATTTATCGTATCTTGTTAGATATTGGTGTTTGTGATGGAATTATTACTCCCAAAAGGCTCGATGATTTAATTAGTTATGTTTTAAAATTTAACTCTTTTCAAGAAATTGATTATCCATCAATTTCTAATGAAAGGAAAAATGTATTTGTTAGCGGGCTAGCTATACTTAGTGGGGTTTTTA
Source organism: Gilliamella sp. BG7 (assembly GCF_046635565.1). Taxonomy (NCBI): domain Bacteria; kingdom Pseudomonadati; phylum Pseudomonadota; class Gammaproteobacteria; order Orbales; family Orbaceae; genus Gilliamella; species Gilliamella sp. BG7. Next base: position 11,447 of record NZ_JBIDFB010000004.1, read on the forward strand.
ATGCGTTTGGGTTAAAAGCTTTACAATTTAGTCCATGCGCATTACGTGAAGGAGTGCTTTATGATTTAATTGATAGCCCTAAGTGACTAGAAGTTAACTAGAAGTTTGTTGAAAATAATAAATTGATATTACTTGATTTAGAACAAAAACAAAAATATTGGAAAGGCATTGAGGATTTGAAACTTTCAATTGCAGTTTGTTAATTATAAAAATTAAGTTATATATAAAATACCGCCATATCAATTGGCGGTATCGAAACAAGAAATAAGTTAACTATTTACTAATATTAACCCAAACCAATAATCTTCCACCATAAAATTCCAACAGTAAATACGATAATTAGATTTACAATACTACAAATAAACCCAACTTTCCACCAAGTTTTTACTGGCACAAAACCTTCGGCAAATAATAGTGGATTTCGAGCATTTGCAAACTGTGTAATTGATCCAAAGTAGTTAGTACAAATAACCAACGCAAAAATTGCAGTTAGAGTTGGTACGCCTAAGGCAATAGCGATCGATAAGAAAACGGGAAATAATGCAGCAATATGAGCATTTCCACTTGCAAAGAAATAATGTAAATAAACATAGGCAACACATAAAATAACTAAAACTAATACCCAACTACTTTCATCTAAATGACCTTGTACAGCTACACCTATTGTGTCCCCTAACCATTTTGTTACACCAAGTTTATTAACTTGCCCCGCCATCATAAGTAATGCCGCAAACCAAATTAATGTGTCCCAGGCAGCTTTTTCTCCTTTAATATCATCCCAGCTTAATACACCAGATAAGATCAAAATAGTTAAGCCAATAAACGCAGTAGTTGTTGAATCAATACCGAAGTTTTTACCAAAAATCCAAAGCGCTAACAAAAGTACAACAGTAACACCCATAATGATTTCTTTAACAGTAATTACCCCCATTTTCTTTAATTCTTCAGCCGCTAATTTTGGCGCTTCCGGTGTTCTTTTTAATTCTGGATTAGTCAGAAAGTAAATCACCAAAGGTATCACAACGAATGAAACTAAACATGGCCCAATTGCTGCAACAAACCATTCCCCCCACCCTAATGTAATACCTAGTGATGTTGTAACTAATTTAGCGGCTAATAAATTTCCTGTAAATGCCGTTAGAAACATTGCCGAGGTGATATCATTTACATGGCTAATAGTTAGCATTAAAAAAGTACCTATACGGTTTCTTGATTCATCTTTAGGATTGGATTTAAAATTAATTGCTAGCGCTTCCGCTATTGGATAAATAACTCCGCCAGCACGTGCTGTTGTACTTGGAATAGCTGGTGCCAATGCAATATCAGTAACGGATAAACCATAAGCAAGTCCTAAGGTATTTTTACCCAAAATTTTAACAAGATAATAGGCTATTCGTTTACTTAAACCTGTTTTGATAAAACCACGAGCGATCATAAAGGCAATAACAATTAACCAAATAAGACTACTATTTAATTCGCTTAACGAGATTTTTATTGACTCAGTCGCTGTTGTTGCACCAGATGGTCTCAATACAGCAAAAACAGTAATTGCTAATAGACCAATTGCGCCAATTGGCATTATTTCGGCAACAATACTGGCAATTGTTGCAACAAAAATGATGCTGGTTTGCCAACCCTCTTGACTAATACCTTCAGGTGGAGATACAAACAACCAAAATATCGCTGAAATTACCACAATAATGATAAGTGGCAACCATTTTACTGGTGGTTTCTTTACTACGCTCATAATATTTTCCTTTTTAACTTAAATATTATTTAATTTATAAGATTTAATTCAGTTACAATAATACTATTCTTTGTTTGGCTATTATTTATAATTGCTCATGTTTGCATAATCAAAAAATTCAATAAAATCAATAATCCACCTGAATGTTTTTTGTGAAAAGACCTATATATTAAGTCATTTACACAAAAACAAAATTCATAAAAAATAATAAAATTATATCGTTAACTAAAATCGCATTTATTGCAAATTGAATAATTAATCTATTTTTATAGTGTATTGAGTATCGGTTTTTTGAAAACTAAAGTTATCAGGATTTATTAATGCTATAGTTTTATTTTTTAGCAAAAATATGGCTGATAAATTTTGATTCTTTCGCAAATACGCCTTACTTTTCTCAATCCCCCATCCATAAAAAACAGTCGAATAAATATCGCCTTCTAATGAAGAATCTGAAATTATTGTCACACTTTCAAGTTCGTTGTCCAACGGATAGCCTGTTTTGGGATTAAATATGTGATGATAAAGTTTATTTTTTTGCATAAAAAAGCGCTCATAAATTCCCGATGTGACAACTGATTTATTTTTAACTTTAATAACGCCAGACAGCTCATCACTAATTGAAAACGGTTTTCTTAATCCTATATTCCAATAACCACTTTGTTCTGTTAAACACTCACCTAAAGTTAATACATTTCCACCTAAGTTAATAATACCTTGATACACTTGATTTTCGAGTAAAACCAATTTGACGATATCAGCAATATACCCTTTAGCAATTGCACCTAAATCAATTTCCATTCCAGTTTTTTTTAAAAAAACGGAATGTGTGTTTGTATCAAGTTCGACATTTTTAGGATCAATTAACAATAGTTGTTGTTTTATTAATTCAGCAGATGGTACTTGATAACCTTGGAAACCAATCTTCCAAAGCTTAACTAATGGGCCAATAGCAAAATTAAAGCAACTATTGAAATAAAGACTGACTTTTTGAGCTTGTTCAATTAGGGAAAAAATAGGTTGACTCACTGTCACTGGGTGTTTACCCGCAGCTAAATTAATTGACATAACTTCTGAAAATAGCCGGTTAACAGTCAATTTATCCTCAAGCATTTTAATAATTTGAAAAACAGTGTGTGCAACGGCTTCATTTGGCTCTAAAAGCGTTAATAACACCGTTGTTCCCATTAAAGTTTGAGAATATTCATATCTCGAACACACCATATTAAACAAGCTCAGCTAGTTGTAATAATTTAATTTTTAATATAATCAGCAGCTTTTTTACCCGCTTGTCTACCAAAAATAATGATATCAGCAACAGCATTGCCACCAATACGGTTAGCACCATGTACACCGCCAACAACTTCGCCTGCGGCAAAGACCCCTTGGATGATATTTTTATTAGCATCTAGGACTTGTGTTTGGGTGTTGATTGTCACTCCCCCCATGGTATGGTGAACGCCCGGTGCGATCTTTATTGCATAGAAAGGACCTTTTTCTATTGGATGACGTATACCTGTTGTTCGGCCAAAATCCTCGTCTTGTTTGGTAATAGCAAACTGATTATAACGCTTTACTGTTTTAGTTAATTTATTAGTATCAATTGATAATTTTTGTGCTAATTCTTCAATGGTATTTGCTTGTGATACAAGTTCATTTGAAACATATTCTTCCACTGCTTTGTTTTCATTACGGACTTGTTGATCAAATAAGATATAAGCATAGTGCTCAGGTAATTTTATAATCTCAGCTGAAACTTTATCCCTTGTATCAAGTTCATTAACGAATCGTTGACCATTTTGTGATACAAGTATTGCGCCTCCACCTCGAATCGATTCAGATATTAAATAAGATGTTGTTTGTTCAACCGTTGGGTGGATTTGAATCTCTCCCATATCAACGGTTCCTGCACCAAGTTTTTCCAATAACATAATGCCTGAACCAGTAGCACCTTTGTGATTAGTGGTGACAAAACCTTTAAGATCGGGTCGATATTTTTCAACCATTGTGGTATTGGCACTAAACCCACCAGTTGCAATAATAACTACTTTTGTTTTTATTACGTGATTTGAGCCATCTTCTTCTGAAACTTTAACACCAACCACTTTATTATTTTCTGTCATAATTTCAGTAACTACAGTATCAAGCATAACATCAATACCACGCTTATTGATGTTTTTAACTAGGCCACTAATTAAAAAACTACCTACTGCAGCACCACTTTCAGGGCGATGAGTTCGATCAATACTCATTCCACCAGTTGTTGTAATACCACTTAATTCAATACCATTTTCATCTAACCAATCAATGGCATTTGGTGCATTTTCAACAAAATAATGTAATAAATCAGGGTTATTTTTATTTTTTCCGCCTGTCATCGTTTCGTTATAAAAGAGTTCTTTACTATCTGTAATACCTTTGAGTTTTTGGAATTTGGTTTCTGCCGCATTCATACCGGCTGAAGCTTTATTGGTATTACCGCCAATTACAGACATTTGTTCAACAATAACCACATTTGCACCAAGATCATGAGCTTGGATCGCAGCAGTAAGCCCTGCTCCACCACTACCAACAACCACAACATCAAAGGATTGGTCATTTGGATCACCACCTTCCGCAATAATTGCTTCTTTATTAGATTTTGCCATCGCTTTAGTTACAGCTTTTTTAAATACCTCACATTGTGTCGTTGCGCCAGAAATAGCATCAACATGTGGACTGTTAGAGTCAATAATTCGATGCTTAATTTCAGTAAAATTATTTAATACTTCGCTATCAAAGTTGTTAGCATTAACGAGTTGTATATCTTTGATAAAATCATTTCCTAATTCAACATTAATCAAAAACTCATAAGATTCATCATTAACTTTTTCTTGATAATTACCAGGTTTGAATTTTTTAACATTAAGGTTCACATCCCGAATCAAACTTTCAACAAGCGAAAAATGCCATAGAGGTTCAGGGATATTCAGATCTTCACGTTTATCACTATTGATAAATAGCTCTAGTTTTTCACCTTTCTTTATGCGACTAACCCAATCAGGATAAGCAATGCAAGCTCGACCAACCGCAACTAAATCATAGCCATTGTCGATGGCACTATCCAAATCACTTTGATGAACAACATTACCGACACCTACAACAGGAATTTTTGATAAAATTGGTGAACGCATCGCAACAAATTTTTTAATTAATGGAGTTGGATCTTGAGTATCAACAATCGATGATCTAAGCGTTGTTCCCATTGAGAAATGAACATAATCAAGCCCTTTTAGGGCCAATTTTTCAAGCAAATACATTGTGTCATCAAAACGAATGCCTGGGATTTCTAATTCTTCTGGAGAAAAGCGATAACCAACGATAAACTCTGGAGATGCATATTGTTTTACCATACTATGAGTGATATCTAAGACTGCTAAAGGGAATTGAGTACGATTATCACGATTTCCCCCCCACTTATCATCTCGTTGATTTGAATTTGGTGAATAGAATTGCTGAATAAGATAAGTATTGGCACCATGAATTTCAACACCATCAAATCCAGCTTGGATAGCACGTCGCACTGCTTGGCCAAATTTTTCGATCATTTCATCGACTTCATCAGCGCTTAGTGCTACTGGTGTTGCAGCACCAGGGCGTGGTGCTGATATTGCACTTGGCCCCACAGGCGATTGTCCACCAATTAATTTTGGCTCAACCATTCGCCCTCCATGGTAAACTTGAATTACTGCTTTGGAGCCTTTTTCTTTGATTGCCTTCGCAATCTTTGCTAATCCTTCAATTTTGTCATCACTATCTAAACCAATTGCACCAGGAAAAGCTAATCCTTTATTATCAACAAATCCACATTCAACAATAATTGTCCCTATTTCACCAGATCGTACACGATAATATTCAATTAGATCTTGAGTAACTGAACCATCATAAAAACCAGAACAAGTTGTCATTGGGGCCATCATTATACGATTTTTTAGTTCAACGCCATTAGGTAGAGTTATCGGACTAAAAATATGTTCATTTTTCATTTTTATATACCTACTCACTAGTATTTAAACTTTTTAATTATGATAACATTAACAATAGTTACTCTCCACATGGATTATCTACATTAATAACAACAAGTATCATTTTTTAGACAGAAATTTTTTTAGTGTTATTAAGCAATTATAAAATTATCACGATAAATAGGATAAGGTCATGCTTATTTTGGGTATTTTAGAGAGATTATATTGTCGGATTTATGATTTAAAATCTAGAAAAAAATACTATAACCTTTTCATTTGGTTAAATATTTTTATGATTTTTATATTGAACTTTAATTTTATTCAGATAAAATGTGTACAAATTTACACAATAGAGAATAACTTAATGTCTTTAATTCCAATTGGCAGTTCTGAATCAACCCCATCTTTCTACTCTCTATTGTTCCTATTTCTTAATCCTCCTTATGGAGGATTTTTTTTTTGGCTCTAAAACCTTATTCATTTTATTTTTATTACAACTTAATACCCAACTTCACTTTAAGAACATGCATGATCAGGAGATAGTATGGAATCTTTAACACCTTTTTATAATCCTTCTATAAGCTACGAAGATAATTATGCTCAAGGACCATTTGGGCTTTTTACACAATTAGATAAAGCTGAGCAAATCCCAACAAAATCTTCAAAATTTTTAAACCATGACGTTAATTTACCATTTGGTATACCGGCAGGTCCTTTATTAAATGCAAACTACATAAAAGCTGCATTTGCCTATGGATTTGATTTATGCGTATATAAAACAGTTCGAACAAAACTACATAAATGTCATCCATTACCGAATGTGTTATCAGTTCATCCTAAAGGTAAATTATCGTGTAATTTAGATACAGTATTAGCTGATACTGCTTACAATCAACCTCTATCAATTACCAACTCTTTTGGGGTTCCTTCTTTTTCTCCAGATATTTGGCAACCAGATATGGCTGATGCAGTAAAATCTGCAGGTCATGGGCAATATGTAATTGGTAGTTTTCAGGGGACGCAAAGCAATGAAGCAATAGAAAACGATTATGCTTTAGCTGCAAAATTAGTTAGAGAAACCAATGCGCCTATTCTTGAAGCAAATTTAAGTTGCCCAAACGAAGGAGCAAGTAAACTACTTTGCTTTGATATAGATAAAGTCGAACGCATTGTTAACGCTATTAAAACAGCTGTTCCTGATCGCCCACTTATTTTAAAACTAGCCTATTTCCCTGATGATGAAAGGATCGTTTCTTTATTGACTCGTGTCGGTTCTATTATCGACGGCTTAAGTGCAATTAACACACTGTCAGCTAAACCAGTTGATGCTAAAGGTAATCCTGCCTTAGGTGAAAATAGAAAAGAAGGCGGTGTCTGTGGAGATGCAATTCGTTGGGCTGGTTTAGATATGGTAAGTAGATTAGCTAAATATCGAAAAGAAATGGATCTAAAATTTGTTATTGTTGGTGTTGGTGGTGTTAGTTCTAGTGAACATTATCGTCAGTTTATTGATAATGGAGCCGATGCTATCATGAGTTCTACAGGTGCCATGTGGAACCCAATGCTTGCTATAGAAATTAAGAAAAATCTTAAATAAAATTATTTACAGTTAGGCTCACATTTGTTACAGGGTAACTTACCCTGTAATTTTTTACTGCCCATATACCCTACTGCATTCTTAATTTTTCCTAAAATAATAAAATAAAAGGTATTTACAATACAATTAAGGCCATTGCTAACATTTCAAACAAATTTATTTTTGTTGCTTTCTTTTTTTATATATAAGTTTGATAGTAATGATTATCAGTAAAATAGCTATAAAGACGATCTGAGATATTGTTCAAAAAATAGGTCGTTAATAAATAAAAAAGCACTTTTGGTAGGAGCTGCACGAAAATACTAACTGTCCCAATAAAAATGAAGCACTACCCATAATTATAAAAAACCATTTTTTAAACATTATTAAATGTGACTTAGAAAGGTTTCAGTATTCAATTCAATACAATTATGGCGATGCTGATTATATTATAAAAGTGCAATTAGAAAATTTGAATTGGCGGAACGGACGGGGCTCGAACCCGCGACCCCCTGCGTGACAGGCAGGTATTCTAACCAACTGAACTACCGCTCCGCTTTATTTGATAGCTTTAACGTCGAAACGTTAAAGTAGGTGTGATATTAAAGATTATTTTTATTCTCGTCAATAAAATTTTTAAAATATACGATCAATTGAATACAAAACAATCATTAATTTATATTCCACAATGCTCCCCCACTTTTTTTGTCAATTTTTTTTAAAATAATCTCATGTTCAGAAAGTTCATGTCCTGTGGCTCTGATTACTTTCAAAGGCACACCATTACGTTCTACTCTTTTAATTGAATTAGATTCTAATAAAGATGAGTTATTATCTTCAGAACTAAAAGACAATGTCGTTTGCCCACCTGTCATAGCTAAATAGACTTCAGCTAAAATCTCAGCATCTAATAATGCACCATGCAATGTTCGGTGGGAATTATCTATCTGATAACGTTCACATAACACATCTAAATTATTACGTTTACCTGGAAACAAACGCCTTGCCATAGCCAAGGTATCAGTAATAATACAATGATCAGCTGTTTTAAAATCCAGACCACAAAGACGAAATTCATAATCCATAAAACCTACGTCAAATGATGCATTATGGATAATTAACTCGGCACCATCTATAAATTTAATAAAATCGTGAGCAACATTTTTAAATATAGGTTTATCTTTAACAAAATCATCACTGATTCCATGCACTTTAAATGCATCTTCATCAATTAAGCGTTCGGGGTTTATGTAAACATGAAAATGGTTACCAGTTAAACGTCGATTAATAATTTCAACAGCGCCAATTTCAATAATCTTATGTCCTTCATAATGATTATTACCTTCTTGGTTCATACCTGTCGTTTCAGTATCTAATACAATTTGTCGTGTAGAATTATGGATCACTTTCTTCTCTTTTATATCAATCGTTGGGAAAAACTTTTATTTAGTGGTATAGTCTAGCACCAAAATTCCTTAAAGTTGATACATTCAAAAATTAATATAGTTCTTAATTTACTTAAGTCACAGAATTACAGTAAATAAATTAATAAAAAATTTAAATAGTCATAAATGAAATTAAAAAGATGTTAAAAAAAATTGAAATATATACTGATGGCTCTTGCCTAGGTAACCCCGGTCCTGGTGGTTATGCTGCAATTTTAAAATATAAAACAAACGAAAAAATATTATCAGAAGGTTTTTTTAAAACTACAAATAATCGTATGGAATTATTAGCTGCAATTGTTGCTTTAGAACAATTAAAGCAGCCTTGTCAAATTGAGTTATATTCTGATAGTCAATATTTGCGAAATGGAATCATCAATTGGATACATGGTTGGAAAAAAAATGGTTGGAAGACCACCAACAAACAACCAGTAAAAAATGTCGACTTATGGAAAAGATTAGATGAATTAGTGCAGATTCATAAGATTGAATGGATTTGGGTAAAAGGGCATGCTGGGCACATTGAAAACGAGCGTTGTGACATTATAGCTAAAAAACAAGCTCAATCCCCTACATTACAAGATACTATATTTGAACAATGCATAAATGTTTAATGTATTAATTAAATATTTTTATTCAATTTTAAAAAGTTTATTTGCTTTTAACGACATAATTTATAATTAATGGTAAAAAATTAAAATGTATAAACTACATAGCATTGCATCCTTAAAGGATAATTATATTTGGATTCTAACCAATGCCAGTAACTAAGCCATAATTATCGATCCTGGGGAAGCCGAACCTGTTATTAATTATATTAATAAGCATAAATTAATCCCCCTTGGAATTTTACTTACTCATCACCATATTGATCACACTCGAGGAGTAAACCAATTAAAAGCTCAATACCAAGATATTGATGTTTACGGTCCAAGTGAAATCAATTTACCAATTAATTATCTTATTAAACAAGATAAAGTCTATATTGGTGATTTTAGTTTTGAAGTTATAGAAGTACCAGGGCACACTCTTGGTCATTTGGCATATTATTGCAGGTCCTATTTATTTTCTGGAGATACTTTATTTTCAGCCGGTTGTGGAAGAATTTTTGAAGGTACTCATGAACAAATGTTAAATTCTTTAAAGCATTTAAAACAATTGCCTAATGATACTTTAATCTGTGCAGGTCATGAATATACTTTATCAAATTTAGCATTTGCGTCCCAAATGCTGCCCGATGACAAAAACATCAAAAACTATTTAGATTCCATTTCTAATAAATCAATGACGTTATCGTCTAAGTTGTCTGACGAAAAAAAACATTAACTTATTCATGCGATGTCATGAAAAAGAATTGCAAAAGAAGTTTAAATTTAAAAACAAATTAGATTTGTTTGTTTTTTTTAGAAGCCAAAAAGACATTTTTTAGGTATACTATTGAGCTTAATTTAGGCAAAACTTACGGACTAATGAAAAAATTATTAATTTTTACAATATTATGTTTGTTTTTAATCGCATGTCAGCATCATGGGTCAAGATATAATCCTGTTGTTAGAATAAAGTATTCAAAAAACAGTGCTAATAATACTAATAGTTCCAGTAATTATGTATCTATCACTCAGAATCCATGGCAATATATGCTTAATCAGATTGATACAAATGTTCCCGAAAATAGCCGAGTTAATGCAGAAAGGGAACGATTACTACGTAATCCTAAAGGGTTTGAAACGATTGCTTTACGTTCAGAGCCTTATGTTTATTATATTATCAATCAACTTCGTAGAAATAATCTACCTACTGAACTAGCTTTAATTCCTCTTATTGAGAGCGCTTATGATCCACTTGCTACATCATCTGCTCACGCAGCAGGATTGTGGCAATTTGTTCCTATTACAGCTAAAGAATATGGACTACAACGAAGTAGTTCATTTGATGCACGTAGAGATCTAATTGCATCTACTAACTCAGCCATTTCACTTTTACAAGATTTAAATAAGCGTTTTGATGGCGATTGGCTATTAACTTTAGCCGCTTACAATGCAGGCGAAGGACGAGTTAGAAAAGCTATTGAGAAAAATCGAACTAAAGGTTTACCAATTAATTATTGGTCACTAGACTTACCAACAGAAACTATGCACTATGTTCCTAAAATTTTAGCAATTATTGATATTGTTAAGAATAGCAAACGATATGGCATCAAGTTACCTGATTGTAATTATGAAAATTCCCTCGTTAGAATTGATATATCTAAAAATATTTCATTAGCTAAAATTGCTAAATACTCAGAACTATCACTTGACGAGTTAATGACATATAATGCTGGATATGTGAAACAAACAGTAAACGGTCCTTTCCATTTGCTAGTTCCTTATGTTCATGCTAAAGATTTATTCAAGAAACTACAAGCAGAAAACCTAGTTGCGAATGAAATTACAGAACTTTTACAAGATCTCCCTCGTGCTAATATGCCATTTGAATTTAGATCAGGTTTCATTAAAAACAGCAGTATTGTGAGTAAAGAAAGTTTCTCTAAAAATGTGAAAAAGATTGCTTATCTTGTCAAAGCAGGAGATAGTCTTTACTCTATAGCTCAAAACTATCGTGTGAAAATTACCGATATATTACAATGGAATAATCTGAAGAATTCAAGAGTTCAAGAAGGTGATATATTGACAATTAATCTTGTCAATGCAAATCCAATCTAAAATTCACTAATAAAGGATTATGATCTGATGCGGTTGTACTAATAATTTCAGCCGCATTAAGTTGTAATCCTCGGTAAAACACAAAATCAAGCGGTCTGCCCATAAATCTTTTTCGAGAATCCACTAAAAAATTAACCGGCTTAAGTTCAATTGAACGAACAAAATGATACAACAAATTTAATCGTTGCCGACTCCATGCATTAAAATCACCCGCTAAAATAACTGGACCAGTATGCTCTTTTATATGATTTAATAGCAAATGTATTTGCTGACGATAAACTTTTACGCCAATACTAAAATTTACAGCATGAATATTAGCAACTAATAACTGCTGCTTGGAATTGCTAATAGGATAAATAGTGACTAAAGCAGATTTAGAAACACGGATTAGTGGTTCTTTTTCTCTAAAAGAAAAAAGTGAGGTTGGTAATGAATCAGAAATTGTCATGACTCCAGCATAAATGTCATTAAAACAATATGCTGGAACATGATCCGCAATTTTATTATGCTGTGAAATAAAATTAATTAACGGCGATGTTGTTTGTGCTTCTTGTAATATAATAAGTTTAGTTTTATCAACATAGTGTTTAAGCATATCAAGACAATCAGCCCTTCTTAGTTTAAAAATATTCCAAACTAAAATAGAAAACGATGTTTGATCAATTAACGGTCTATTTACTGCTATTTGTTGATAAGGAAAAATCAACTCAACTTTGTTGTTTGCCTGATATCGTAAAGTATAACAGCGCTTTTTAAACATTTTTGTCGTTCAAATTTTTTAAATATTGATCAAAAGATAGAGTATCATTCTGCTCTTTCTTTACCTGTTTCTCAATAGATAAATTGCGTTGTTGTACAAAATCACCTTCGGTTAATAATGCTAAAGGTTCTACCATAAGCTGTTTTTTATATTGATTTGCTAAAGCTAAACCAAATTCTGCTGTACCTAAATCACTTATTGCTTGCAATGTTCTTGCTGATAAAGTTAATTCAGGTTGATCAAACATTAAATCTAGACGTTCACAAACATTACGATAACGCTGCATATCATCTTGATGATCTAAAACATCAGCAACACGTAACAAATCTTTAAATAATTCGTGACCAACTTTAGATAATGGCTCTCGATTACTTTCACAGCCAATACCAATCTCAAGTCCTGGTTTTCGCCCTTCTATTATGACTCTATTCCAATTCAATTTAGCACATTCAAGTTCTTTACTACTCATCTCTGGGGCTGGTGCTAGTGCACACCAAATTAAAAATAGATCTATAAAACGTATTTGATCTTCAGTAATTCCTATTGGCGAAAATGGATTAACATCTAATGCTCTTACTTCAATATACTCAATACCACCACGCAAAAGTGCATCCGATGGAGATTCCCCTGCCATTGGCACTCGTTTAGGTCGAATAGGTGCGTAAAACTCATTTTCAATCTGTAATACATTATCATTTAATTGGCGATAATGCCCATCCACTTTAATTCCTAACTTAGCAAAATCTGCAGACTCTGTGCGCGTTGCACGTTTTAGTCCCTCTACATATGTCTCCAAATGGTTAAAAGTAATACCAAGCTGTTTTTGAGCATTATTGGTGTATCCAATATCACTTAATCTTAAAGAAGTTGCATAAGGCAAATAGCAGTTGCCATTTGTTTGTTCAATAAAGGCTTGTGCTTTAACTGGATCTTGAATAAATGAAGAACACATTGATGGCGATGCACCAAATAAATAAGGAATAACCCAACCAAAACGATAATAATTTCGTATTAAGGTAAAATAACCTTCAGAAATTATAGCTTTACCTTCTTCGGTATTTTTAACCCCTTCTCTTGCTTGCCAAAATGCAGTTGGTAGTGAAAAATTATAGTGAACACCTGAAATGGTCTGCATCATTGCACCATAGCGGTTTTTCAATCCTTCACGATAAATCGTTTTAAAGCGACCTTCATTAGAAGTACCATATTGAGCAAGAATAATATCTTTTTTGTTTGCAACAAAACAAGGCATACTTAAAGGCCACATCATTTCATCACCAATATTTACGCTAGCATAACGATGCAAATCGCGCAAAAAAGTCAACATATAATCTATATTAGTATTAACTGGCGTGATAAATTCTAACATTGATTCGGCAAAATCAGTTGTTATCCAAGGGTGGGTTAACGCAGCACCAATTTTTGAAGGAAATGGCGTTTTTGACAATGATCCATCAGGCAAAATACGTAAAGTTTCTCGTTCAATACCACGTTGAATACCTTGTAAAATGGTGTAGTGTTTTTCTAACCAACTAAGTGCTTTTGAAACATCAGGAATCATATTTTGCGCTTCCTTAAAATGTAGTTATTTAATATTTATATTAACATAATTTAAAATTATGCGATGGGCTAATTTATGACAACACTTGGAATAAATTAGCATTATACGTCGTAACATAGCAATCCTAAAAACTATAATTTACTATTTTCATTACAAATAATTCGATCTTAAATACATGGCAACTTAAAAAAATAACAGCTATTTCATGGATAGGAAATAGCACATATAATATTTATCATAAATCTATTTTATTTATAATCGTTGCAATAAAACTAATACTTCCATATGTGAAGTATGCGGAAACATGTCAAATAATTTTACTTTTTGGATTTGATAATTTGACAATAGCATTAAATCATCAACTAATGAAAATAAGTTACAACTTGAATACATAATATAATTAGGTGCCATTTGTTTCAAATACTGCATAAGTACTTTACCTGCCCCTCGTCTTGGGGGATTTAGTAAAACTAAATCCGGTACATTTTTTTGAGCTGTAGCGTATTGTGTTGCGTCAAATGCTTTGAAGTTTAATTGTTTAAAACCTAATTTTTTTGCTGATTTAGTTGCACACTCTATTGCGTCTGAATTAATTTCAATACCTGTAAGGCTAATATTTTTCTCAGCAACAAGGTTAGCACAACTTAACCCAAAACCACCTACCCCACAAAACATATCCCAAATAGACTGAATAGGTAAATCTGTGACCCAGTCACTTGCTGTTTTATAAAGGCTGCTGGCAACATATGGATTTGTTTGAAAAAAGCTTTTAGGTTTAATAAAAAGAGGAGTGTTATTTAAAGTTATCGGAAGAAATGAATTATCAGTTAAGACTATTTCTTCTTCACCTTCTAAAATAGCCGCATGATTTGGTTGAATATTTATCGAGATTACGTCTAAGTTTTGAATTTTGTCTTGTAATTGTTTAATAGAATCATTTATTTTAGCAAAAAACTTGTATGATTTTAAAACAAATCGCAACATAAAGTTGCTCGTACTCTCAATTTTACTTTCAGTAATTATAACAAATTTCAACTCCCCTTTACGCTTATTAATATTATAAGGAATAAGCCCTTGTTTACGAATGAAAGTTCGAACAAGTTTTAAGATATTTTGCATACTGTTTGAATAAAGAGGACAATCGCATAAATCGACGGTCTCATTCCCCGTTTGTATACCTAAAACGGGCTTTTCAACACTACCTAACACTGCCATCTTTGCTTTATTACGAAAAGCGGTTTCATGACTAGCAAAAGGTTCTTCAACCTCGTTTGGTTTAAATTGGGTTAATTGTTGTAATAACTTATTTTGTTTTTCTGCCAGTTGTACATGATAAGGATGTTCTATCCATTGGCAAGATAAACACTTTTTTTGTTGGTAAAAGTGACATTGCATTGCGATTAAAGCCTTTTTTATAATGGGTATAATTATATACAGAATATCGAACAAATATAAGAATAGTTTTGAATTTTATACTAAAACATATATTTTCCTGAAACTTTTTTACAAAAATATAGGAATATAAGAAAAAGGTATAATTAATTCTCTGGTATAATTTGACGAAATAGTGCTGTATGATAGGATATTGCCATTAATATTAAAGGAAAAAAATTAATGCCTATAAAGTTAAAAACCCCTGCTGAAATAGAAAAAATGCGTATAGCGGGCAAACTCGCTGCTGAAGTTTTAGAAATGATAGAGCCTTATGTTAAACCTGGTATTACTACAGGTGAACTAGACAAGATCTGTTATGAACATATCGTCAATGTCCAAAAAGCTATTCCGGCTAATATTGGTTATCATGGTTATCAACATACTAGTTGTATTTCAATTAATGATGTGGTTTGTCATGGTATTCCAAGTTTTGACAAAAAGTTAAAAGATGGCGATATTCTAAATATTGATGTGACAGTTATTAAAGATGGTTTTCATGGCGATACCTCTAGAATGTACATTGCTGGTAAGCCAACTATCACAGGTGAAAAATTATGCCAAGTTACACAAGAGAGCCTTTACGAGGCGATTAAAATTATCAAACCTGGCATTCGTTTAAAGGAAATTGGTAAAACGATACAAAAATATGTCGATAAGTTTGGTTTTTCTTCAGTTCGGGAATATTGTGGTCATGGTATTGGTGAAGTCTATCATGACGAACCTCAAGTTTTACATTATGACGCTGATGACGGCGGTGTAATTTTAAAACCAGGAATGACCTTTACCATTGAACCAATGGTAAATACTGGTGACTGGCGTACTCGTACCATGAAAGATGGCTGGACGGTTAAAACCAAAGATCATGGACTTTCGGCTCAGTATGAACACACTATCTTGGTTACTGAAAATGGTGTTGAAGTCTTAACATTACGCAGTAACGAAGATTTTCCCCGCATTATTGAACACTAAATAAAGTGGATTCAACAATAGTTTATTGTTGAATCCTTTCGCTTTATTAAATTTCATAAATCTTAATATAATAAAGTATACAATTTACGTCGATAACTACTAGCTAACGGATTACTTGTTCCTAATGCCGCCAATAAATCGAGTAATGTTTTCTTCACTTGCCCGTCACCAGCATTAATATCTTTTGTCAATGGTTTGAATAACAACTCTAATGCTTCCTCATGACGCCCTACATGCATTAATTGGGAAGACAATTGAATCATTAGTTCAACGTTATCAGGATGTTGAGCAAATTCTGCCTGTAATTGTTGTAATTCTGGAGAATTAGCAGCTTGTTTAAGTAATTCAATTTCGGCTTGTAATCCATGATAGCTTGAATCTTGATCTTGTAGCGGAATAGTTGCCAGCACTTCTTTTGCTTCACTTAGCTGTTTAAGTTCAATTTGTGATTTTATTAGCATTAATGCAATATCGGTTCTCGGTTTACCCAAATGATCGGTTAATGATTTCCAGGTTTGCCGTAACAGTGGTAATGCTTCTTCATATTTAGCTTCATGAAATAAATTTTGTGCTTCAATTAATTTAAGCTCATCTTCATTTGGTAGCACTTTTTCTAAAAAAGTTTTAATGGTTTCTTCGGATTGAGGACCTTGAAAGCCATCTACAGGTTGACCATTTTGAAATAAATAAACAGTTGGAATGGCCCGCAAACCAAATTGAGCAGCCAGCATTTGCTCTTCATCGCAATTAACACTTGCCAAAATAAATTGACCATGATGTTCATTAGCTAATTTAGTTAAAGTTTGAGTCATTGCTTCATAATTGGGACTTCTTGATGACCAAAAATAAAACAACACAGGGGATTGAGAAGATCTTTTTATAATCTCTTGAATATTTTGTTCATTAACATCAAAAATAAATTGATTTTGCATATTATGTCCTAAGAATACTTTGATTCATTATTTATTTTTTAAAATTCTATCCATTAATCTATCAGGAAGCAAACGTTTAGTAATAGCCGCTATTTTTGTTATTTTTGTTACCCTGTAACGTATTTTTGGAGTTCTATGTTCAAGCGCATGAAATAAGTAAGGTAACAAAGCTTCTGGCGGTAACGTAAATCGTTTGGCAATAGGTGGATTTTTTACAATATTTTCTTTTTCTATTTGATTAACATTATCTGAAAAATGCGTTTTTAATGGCCCCGGTTCAATTAAACTAACTTTGATATTGGTATTAGCTAATTCTAATCTTAGTACATCAGACCATGCTTCTAAAGCATATTTACTTGCTGAATAAGCTCCTCTACCAGGAGTGGCAACAATGCCAACAATTGAGCTGGTTTGAATAATACGTCCTTCATTTTCTGCAAGCATTGCAGGAAGTAGTAACTGAGTTAACTGATGTACACCAAAGAAATTAGTTGAGAATTGAGACTCTAACTGCTCTCGGCTAATTGTTGCTAATCGCCCATATACTCCAAAGCCGGCATTATTAAATAATGCATATAATTGCCCGCCTGTCATAGTTAACACTTCTTTAGCGGCTAAATGAACAGAATCAGGATTATCTAAATCAAGTAATACAGTTTCAAATCCTTGTTCAATTAATTTTTGCTGGTCAGACTTTTTGCGACAAGACGCAATAACACGATAACCACGTTTTTTTAATGCAATAGCTGAAATAAGTCCTATTCCACTTGAACAGCCTGTAATAAAAATTGTTTTCAATTTTTATCTCCGTTTTATTCATATATTGTCAAGCTAATCTTCTGCAATTATGATATCACACTTAAATAGAAGTTACCCAAACTAAGCCAGAGGATCGTATGAAAATCGCTATTATTGCTGCAATGGAAGAAGAAGTTGCCATATTAAAAAGTAAAATTACCCATTATCAAGTTGAACGCCATTTAGGTTGTGATTTTCACCTTGGTCAAATTGCCGGTTGTGAAATAGTTCTACTTCAATCAGGCATTGGTAAAGTAGCCGCAGCTTCAGGCACAACATTATTATTAAATAATTACAAGGTTGATGCCGTTATTAATACGGGTTCAGCTGGAGGACTTTCAACCGAACTCAATATTGGTGACATTATCGTATCAAAAGACGTATTTTATCATGATGTCGATTTAACCGCTTTTGGTTATAAACCAGGGCAAATGTCCGGTTGCCCTGTTGTATTTGAAGCAAGCCAACAATATCAATCATTAGCCAAATCATGTATAAAAAAACAAGGTGTTAATGCAGTTGAAGGATCAATTGGTAGTGGTGATGCATTTATTAATGGTAAAGATACATTAGAACGGATCAAACAAACCTTTCCAAATGCCATAGCGGTAGAAATGGAAGCCGCAGCAATTGGGCATGTCTGCTGGCTATTTAAGGTACCGTTTGTAGTGGTAAGAGCAATCTCAGATAATGGTGATAATGAATCAGCAATGGATTTTCAGTCATTTTTAAAACTTGCAGCCACACAATCGTCCTTAATTGTTGAATCAATGTTAAGCGAGCTAGCCTAAACTCTTTTCAAAAATAGCATACTGATGTCACAAACAATATTTACTAAACAAGGGTTGACGCCAACCAGTTAATATTTCTGGTACGTCACCTTTTTTATCAATTTTCCATTTAATATATTGATTAATTAATCGGCGCGAAAGTAATAAATCTTGATTAAGCCCTGTTTTTGATGAAATGATTTGAGCCGCTTTTTTTAATTCATCCGAGATCTTCTTGAAATCGGGATAAGTATTAATTCTACGAATAAGTGGTACCTCGGGTATCGGTTCAGATAAAATATCGAGAATTTTTTGCCCATATAAACGAATTTCTTTACCTTTCATCCCTAATTTATCAAGTTCAGCTAATGAAGACGGTAAATAACGTGCTATTTTCCACAAAACTTCTTCGCGTATAACAAAATTTAAAGCGATATCTTGCTCTTTGGACAAATTATATCGCCAACTTGCTAATTTATACAATTGACCTAGACTTTTCCCTTTCAATTGCCAACTATTTTTAATATTTAGATAAGCGTTGTTTGGATCTATCACTGTACATTTACGAACCACCGCCATTTGGCACTCTTGATAAGCGGCTTGCAAATAATCATTTTCGGTTAATTGTGATTTTAGAATGTTTACTAATGGAAAAAGATATAACACATCATTAATAGCGTACTCACACTGTTTTTCGGTTAATGGTCGTTTTAACCAGTCTGTTCGAGTTTCACTTTTATCTAGCTCTACTTCTAAATATTTTTTTACTAAACTGGCATAACCAGAACTTAACGGATTATCTAAAAAAGAAGCCAATATTTGGCTATCAATAATAGGAGTCGGCACCATTCCAAAGTAATGAAGAAAAACCTCAATATCTTCACTACACGAGTGGAAATACTTTTCAATTTTAGGATTTTTTAAGATCGTTAAAAAATCTTGCCAATCGCTAATAGTGATTGGATCAATTAATGCAGCATGTTTTCCATCAAAGACCTGCAATAGACCTAAATGTGGATAAAATGTACACGTACGTACAAATTCTGTATCTAATGCAATCGCTGAACTTTTTTCGATTTTTGAACAAAACTCAGCTAGCTGATCATTATTAACAATAAGTTGATAAGACAAAGTAAAATTCCTATTTAGATAAATCTATTTATTGTGTACTTTTTTAATACGATATCAATCACCACAATTTCAGAACGAGTCATTAAGCGAACTAATCACAATAACCATAAACAAAATAGAAAAAATTAACAAAACTCATAATTATTTGAACAATTAAATATAAATAATGATATCATAATAAAATTATTTTTTCGTACCAATAACTTTTTATGGATATTAAAAAAGACCAATTATTCATCACACCTATTGAAAAATTGGGAGATTGGACTTTTGATGAAAAAGTTGCTGAAGTTTTTCCTGATATGGT
Source organism: Gilliamella sp. BG7 (assembly GCF_046635565.1). Classification (NCBI taxonomy): domain Bacteria; kingdom Pseudomonadati; phylum Pseudomonadota; class Gammaproteobacteria; order Orbales; family Orbaceae; genus Gilliamella; species Gilliamella sp. BG7. The sequence goes on from NZ_JBIDFB010000004.1 coordinate 31,583, forward strand.
GCAGCGCTCTGTTCCTGGCTATTCTAATATCATCTCAATGATCGGCATACTAGCTGAAAGGTTTGTACAACCCAATTCAATGATTTATGATTTAGGTTGTTCTTTAGGCGCGGCAACATTATCTATCCGACGCAATGTCAATCAAGAAAATTGCCATATTATTGCGGTTGATAATTCTCAGCCAATGGTTGAACGTTGTAAGCGGCATATTGAATCCTACAAATCAAGCACACCTGTAGATGTAATTTGTGATGATATTTGCCATATTAACATGCAAAATGCATCAATGGTTGTACTTAACTTCACCTTACAATTTTTAACCCCTGAAAATCGTCAACGTGTTTTAAATAATATCTATAATGCGTTAAAACCAAATGGTATTTTAGTCCTATCTGAAAAATTTAGCTTTGGTGATACCTGCATTGATGAATTACTATTTAATATGCATCATGATTTTAAACGTGCTAACGGCTATAGTGAGCTTGAAATCAGCCAAAAACGTAACATGCTAGAAAACGTCATGCTAACTGATACTATCGAAACACATAAACAGCGACTATCTGAAGCTGGTTTTAAACACATTGACACTTGGTTCCAATGTTTTAATTTTGGCTCTATTATTGCCATAAAATAACAGATTAATTTAAGCGTAATTGATAAAGGATAACAGAATGATTGATTTTGGTGATTTTTACCAGATTATCGCAAAAAATAGACTTAGTAGCTGGCTTGAAGTATTACCTGCACAACTCGCAAATTGGCAAAAACAAAACATAGATAGTCGCTTTAATCAATGGCTCAACAGTATTAAACATTTACCATCCATCTCACCTTATCAAATTGATTTATTACATAGTGTTACAGCGAAATCAAAAGAGCCTCTTTCTACGGGTGAACAGCAAAGGATAATGCAATTATTAAAAAATATGATGCCATGGCGCAAAGGCCCTTTCCACTTGTATGGAATTGATATTGATACAGAATGGCGTTCAGATTGGAAATGGGAACGCTTAATTAAACATATTGATTGTTTAGAAGATAAAATTGTTTTAGATGTGGGTTGTAACAGTGGTTATCATTTATGGCGAATGATTGGCGCTGGAGCAAAACTCGCTGTCGGAATTGATCCTATGGCGCTTTATCTATGCCAATTTGAGGCTATTCGTAAACTACTAGGTAACGATCAGCGAGCACATTTATTACCACTTGGAATTGAACATCTCCCTAAACTTAATGCTTTTGATACCGTATTTTCAATGGGGGTTTTATATCATCGTCGATCGCCACTTGATCATTTATTCCAATTGAAGGATCAATTGGTTGAAGGTGGACAACTAGTACTTGAAACTTTGGTTATTGATGGAGAATTACATCAAGCGTTAATGCCAGGTGATCGTTATGCACAAATGGGTAATGTCTATTTTATACCTTCTACTCCTACAATGATTAATTGGCTGGAAAAATGCGGGTTTTCAGATGTAAAAATGGTTGATATATCATTAACTAATTTTGATGAACAACGCAAAACAGAATGGATGACATCAGATTCTCTTGCCGACTTTCTAGATCCAGATGATTCAACCAAAACAATTGAAGGCTATCCAGCTCCAATGCGAGCCATTTTTATCGCAAAAAAATAATATCATAGCAAATAAAGCTCCATGAGCTTTATAAATTGAATGTTATCCCAAACTTAGTACACAACTTACGTAGAAAATTAAGCTGCTTGTTTTAGTGTTTTATACTCTATCGGTGTCATGTTATTTAATGCCTCATGCGGTCTTTCCGTGTTATCAATCGTTAACCATTCTTCGGTTACCTTCCTTACCTGTTCCAGATTATTAAAAAGATATAAATCCAATACCTCTGTACGGTACGAACGGTTAAATCGTTCAATAAAGCCATTTTGATAAGGGCTACTAGGCTTTATATAATCAATGGTTATATCATGTGATTTAGCCCAGTTTATTAAGGTTTTTCCTGTAAATTCTGGTCCATTATCGACCCGTATTTTTAATGGATACCCATGATATTCGGCCAGTTTATCTAAGTAACGGGTAATTCTTCCTGCTGGTAAGCTCACTGCAATATCAATACCTAACGCCTCACGATTAAAGTCATCGATGACATTGAATTTCCTGATTACGGCTACTGTCACTCATAAAATCCATTGACCAACATTCACCTTGTTTATTAGGAACCAATAGCTTTTCTGGTGTTCATGAGGGGGATACGTTTTTTAACGTTTAGCTCTAATATTAAGTTTCAACTAACAATATACCCAATACACCCGTTTATGATTCCATTTATAGCTGAGTTTTTTGATACGATTAAAGCATTTAGGAAAGCCCCAGCGTAAATGCCGGTCTGTGATAGCATTCAACACCGAAACAATCACTGAATCATCCTGTAACTTAGGTTGATTTTACGGCACAGCTCTTTAACAGAAATACCAGTTTCAGCTTCTTTTAAAATAGCCACGATTTGATGTTCGGTCATTTTTTTCATAATTAAATCCCCTTTACTTTTATCATAGAGAATTTTCTACTTTTTTGCTGTACTATTTTAGGGGATAGCTACAAAAACCTTTTCAATCATCATCAAAATGACCAATTATATTAAAAATTAAGTATACTGAGAGATAAAATGAGTAAAGGACTAATCATCAAGCAGCATAAATAAAAGCGGGAGCGCTCTCTTTTACACTGCAATTATATATACAGTGTATTTATTACAGGAATTATTATCAAGCAAAAATTTTATAATCAATTAATCAACATTATGATTTTTTGTATGTTTTATATGAAATCGCATAAAAATCGGAAATAAACAAGAAAGTTAGAACAAAGAGATGGCTAGCTAGATTTTATATTTAAAAATAAATATCCACCGCCATTTTACCGCCACTTGTTATTTTTTGATAATTTACAACAGAAGAAAAGTTAAGATAGGTGATTAATTTTATTGGTGCCAGTGGTCGGACTCGAACCGACACGCTTTTAAGGGCGGCGGATTTTGAATCCGCTGCGTCTACCAATTTCGCCACACTGGCATTTGAAGTGCAAATAAGTAAACGTTGGCATTATACTAAGCTTTGCAATATCTGCAACAGATATTATTCATAAAGCAATTTATCTGCCTAAAAAAACGTCTAATCCTTCCTTTTCCAGGCAGGCAATTTTTTAAGGATTATATAAGCAGTTTGTTTAGCTACTGCATTATCAACATTGTGATTTTGAGCATATTGTAATGTAACTTCATGCCATTTTTCATCAAATGTTTTCATTCTGCCATCTTTATGAGCACAATGTTTACAATAGTTTTTAGACATATCGAGCAATGGATAATCAGCAATAGCAGTCATTGGCATGCCACATGCAATACACATTTTCATATTTTAAATTCCAATAATATTAAAAAAGGTGACTAAATAATTGCCATCTTTATATGTATAAAAATCCTACTCTGAGTTAAACAAGATTACAATATATATTAAAAATAGATAAATAGATTTAGAAATTAAGTTCGAATTGAGGTGTTACTGGATTTAATTCTTGTTGTTGTCGTTGCTGTTTTGATAATAGATAACGGCGTTTTAATGCCCGTTGTTTACATAAACGCAAAACTTTTTGCTTTTGGCTATCACTCAAGGTTAACCAACTAAATCTTTCTTCTCTTGAGCGATAACAAGTAATACAATAGCCTTGTTTATCAGTTACACAAACTCGTTTACACGGGCTTGGAATATCAAAAAATTCAATCTGATCCAATTTATTCCTCGTTTCCTAAGCAAAACGACATATTGACTAATGTTCTTTTAATCCTAACCCTTTACTTAATACTTTAAAACAGTCATCACAATCATGTGTAGCTGCATGAAGTAATGTTTGAGTCGGTGCGTGGATTAATTTATTGGTTAAGCGATGTGAAAACTCAGCAAAAACATCGTCAATGTTAGCGCCCTGCCTGATGGCATTTAAGGCTTTTATTTGTAACTCACGTTTGATACTTTCTGCATTACTACGATACTGCTTAACATAAGCAACTGCATGTCTAGTCTTAAGCCAATCAATGAAAAGTTCAGCTTGTTCTTGAATAAGATATTGCGCTTCTTTAGCGGCAATAGCTCTTTGTTCTAAATTACTTTCAACCGTTTTTTGTAAGTCATCAATAGTATAAAGATGCACATTATTGAGTTGACTAACCTCTTCCTCGACATCGCGAGGAACAGCTAAATCAATAAACAGCATTTTACGATGATTTCTAGCTCGTAAAGTGCGCTCAACCATGCCTTTACCTATAATAGGTAAAGGACTCGCTGTTGAGCTGATCACAATATCAACATCTTTAAGTCGATTAGCGATATCAGGTAATGAAATGATTTCTGCATCAATATCAACCGCAAGTTTTAATGCCTTTTCACGGGTTCGATTGGCAATAATAACTTGATTAAATCCATGCGGCTTTAAGTAACGTGAAATAAGCTCTATTGTTTCACCTGCGCCAACAAGCATAATATTTAAATTAGAGGTATCACTAAAAAGATGGCGAGCAACTAAACAAGCAGCATAAGCGACAGATGCTGTATTAGTGCCAATATTGGTTTCACTACGGACAATTTTCGCCACATGAAATACTTTTTGAAATAGTTTTTTTAATTGAACAGATAAGCAATTTTGTTCTTGAGCAAAACTATATGCTTGCTTAACTTGCCCTAGAATTTGTGGCTCACCAATGATCATAGAATCTAAACCACTTGCTACCGACATCAAATGTTCAACAGCTTGTTGACCGTCATACCAATAAAATGAATCTTGGTATAGATCAACATCAAGATGATGAAATTGTCCTAACCAACTTTCTACAGATTGTTTTAATCTTAGATAGTCAGTTTGATGCTCATAACTAAGATAAATTTCTGTTCTATTGCAGGTAGACAAAATAACACACCCATCAACTAAAGGATGTTGGTATAAGCTGTATAGTGCTTTATCGACAATCTCATTAGGAAAAGCAAGCCTTTCCCTTAAAGCAACTGGCGCTGTTTTATGATTAACACCAAAAATTGTAATAGACATTGCATCACTTCTTTTTTGAAGGTTATTAGATATATTATTTTATTAACAGTTCTTAAACTTCCATATTATACATAAAAAACAGTAAAGGTTCTTTTTCTTATTCAGTAAATTATCAGTTATAATACTGCACTTATTGACACAAACACTAACAACTAAGAGTTATTTTATGTCTAAAATCAAATATATATTTGTTTTCATATTACCTTTACTTATCACCGCTTGCCAAATAACAAAATCTCAAAACAACACTTCGGTTGAACAGCTGTGGCAAATCCGCCAACAAAATCTAAAACAAATAAACACATTCCAAGTTAAAGGTAGTATAGCTTACATAAGTGATAAATCTCGTAATTATGGACGATTTTTAATAGCTCAACAATCAACTGATAACTACCAAGTTAAATTAACCTCCCCCATTGGTAGCAATATTTTAACATTAAACGCCGAACCTAATTATGCCCAACTGGTTGATAAAGACGGTAGAAATTACCAAGATACCAATGTTGAAAATCTTATGAAAAAGATATCCAATGTAAATATTCCACTTAATTCTTTGCATAATTGGTTAAAAGGATTTTCAGACAACATCAATACTGACAAGTTAGATAGTTCAGGAAGATTACTTTCAACTGTCTTTATACAAAATAACAATAAATGGACATTAAAAATTCCAAGTTACTCTACTTATACTTATCAAAACAAAAAGATAGATTTACCTGCAACTATAGAGCTTACGCATGATGACGAAGTTGTTCGCTTAAAAATTAGTGACTGGATTTTACGATAAAGGATAATAGTATGAAACAGTGGTTATCACCTGCTAAATTAAATTTATTCCTTTATATCATTGGACGCCGTTCTGACAATTATCATAATTTGCAAACGTTATTTCAATTTATTGATTATTGCGACATCCTAATCTTTAATGTTCGTCAAGATAATAAAATTAACTTATTAACCGATTTTACAAATGTACCTGTTAATAAAAACTTAATTGTTGTTGCTGCTGAACAATTGAAATCCTATACCAACCGTAATGATTTAGGTGTAGATATTACAATTGATAAAAAAATTCCTATGGGTGGTGGATTAGGAGGAGCCTCATCTAATGCTGCAACAGTATTAGTAGCACTTAATCAGCTATGGCAACTTAATTTATCAACCGAAATACTAATGGATATAGGACGAAAAATTGGTGCCGATGTCCCTATTTTTATTTATGGTCATGCGGCTTTTGCCGAAGGAATTGGCGATCAATTTCACCCTGTAGATATTCCTGAATATTGGTATTTAGTCACTTGCCCTAATATTGAAATATCAACAGTCGAAATATTTAATGCTCCTGAGCTAACTCGCAATACGCCAGCTCAAAGCATTACTGATTTACTTTCATTGAAGTTTAACGAATTAAAAAATGATTGTGAGGAAGTAGTTAGGAAACGTTATCCAACAATAGATAAAATAATTACTTACCTTTCCCAATATGGTACAACTCGATTAACAGGAACTGGTGCATGTGTTTTTACCCAATGCGAATCAAAGCAACAAGCATTAGCCATTCAAGGCAAACTTAATGCAGCACTATCAGTTAATAGTTTTGTCGCAAAATCGTTAAACACCTCTCCTTTATTCACAAATTAAACAAAAACCTTAATCAACAATCATTAAATGGTTAAGGTTTTATTACGTCAATATTTATATATTAAATATAACCACATTTTGACAAAGATAGAATGTGGTAATCACCAATTATATTTATAAACCATAAAAACAGTAAAATAAAAATAGTTGTCGATTTTTCGGTTGCGATGCTTACTGTTTATTTAATATGCTAAACAGATTACGAAACCCAGTTATCAATTAACTAAAATTAAGATTTTAAAAATTATGCTTATTACCAATTTAGACAAAAGAAAACAATATTATCAGGCTTTACTTGCAAAAGACCAAGGCTATATTGGGATATTCTATGCTGGAGTTAAAACAACTTCGGTATTTTGTATTGCAACTTGTCGGGCAAAGAAACCAAAATATGAAAATGTAGAATTTTTTAGCACTTTCAAAGAAGCTCTTGATGCTGGATATCGTCCTTGTAAAATTTGCAAACCAACTGAAAATTCTAACGCAGCACCATCAGAAGTCATTAAAGCTATCGCATTAATTACCCAAAATCCTAAAACAAAAATATCCGATATGATATTAAAAGAGCATCAAATAAGCCCCGAAACGATCAGACGCTGGTTCAAAAAAAATTATGGTATTACCTTCCAAGCCTATCAAAGGATGTATCGAATAAATAATGCCTTTCAAGAGCTTAAAATTGGTAAAAATGTCATTAATACCGCTTATGATACAGGATATGAGTCATTAAGTGGTTTTGGATACACTTACAAAAAAATAATGAAAAATGCCCCATCTCAAAATACTAATAACGAAATTATTTTGGTTAATCGCCTAACTACACCATTGGGACCAATGTTTATTTGCGCCACTAATCAAGGTATTTGCCTATTAGAATTCGTGGATCGTCGAATGTTAGAAACAGAATTTAAACAATTACAAACACAACTTAATACAAAATTTATTTTTGGAGAAAATAGCCATATTGTTCAAACTAAAAATGAAATTGATGAATATTTTCAAGGAATAAGAAAATATTTTGCAGTTAAATTACATACTCCTGGAACAGATTTTCAGCGAACTGTTTGGGACAGTTTAAAACAAATCCCTTATGGAAAACTAACTACCTATAAAGAGCAAGCAGAAAACATCAATAATCCACATGCTATCCGCTCAGTTGCAAGCGCAAATGGATTTAATCGAATTGCAATTATCATACCTTGCCACCGAGTCATTGGCTCAAATGGTGAATTAATGGGATATGGCGGAGGGTTAGAAAGGAAACGATGGTTAATTGAACATGAAAAAAGACATTCTTAATTGTTCCATTATAATTGCTGTGCTAAATACAGTAATGGCAATTTTATTACTTAAATTATAAGTATTGCTAGGTTTCAGCATGATATTACGGTTTCTTTGTTGCAACTAAAAAGTTTGCAGGTATATAATGTAAGATTAGCAACTCTTATAGAAGAACTTAGAGAGCATTTAGATGAATCAGTTACAAGAAAAACTTGCATTAATTAAAGACAGCATTCTTACTATTCCCAACTATCCAAAAGAAGGGGTTTTGTTTCGTGACATCACAAGTTTACTTGCTGATCCTGCTGCATTTAAAACCACTGTTGAATTATTAATTGATCATTATCGTGATAAAAAAATTGATAAAGTAGTAGGCACAGAAGCTCGAGGCTTTATTTTTGCTGCACCAATTGCGTTAGCGTTAGGTGTCGGTTTTATTCCTGTTCGAAAACCTAATAAATTGCCTCGCCACGTATTTAAAGAAGAATATCAACTTGAGTACGGTACAGATACGTTAGAAATTCACACTGATGCCATTAAACCAGGTGAACGAGTATTAATTATTGATGATTTACTTGCTACAGGTGGAACAATTGCTGCAACAGCGAATTTAATTCGTAAAGCTGGTGGCATTGCCGAAAACGCCGCATTTGTAATCAACTTACCAGATTTAGGTGGCAAAACAAAGTTAACGGATATGGGAATTGATTGCTTTACTTTAGTTAATTTTGACGGCGAATAATTACTATTAAGGGCACAATTAGTGCCTTTTTTTATTTTGAATACTTTTATCTCTTTTCCTTTCTAAAATAAAATAAGTTAGTCATTTTCATTGCATAAAAATAGATATGTACCACCACTCTATCTAAATTCAGCTAAATAAATCAAGATAAAAAACCAACAAAACCTCCAAAAACGAATAAAAATACACTTTACATCTTGATAAAGATATAAATGTGAATTATTATTCATAAATAAAGCATAATTATTTAAAACAAAAGGAAATAGATAGAATGAAAAAATTTAACCATATTATTGCAAGAACACCCGCCAAATCTTTAATTAACGGATTAACGTCAGCTAACTTGGGTAAACCTGATTATCAAAAGGCCTTAGATCAGCATAACTATTACATTCGAGCACTACAGCAGTGCGATGTTGATATCACTATTTTACCACCCGACGAACGTTTTCCTGATTCAGTCTTTGTTGAAGACGCTGTGCTTTGTACCCCATATTGTGCAATTATTACAAGGCCTGGCGCAGAAAGTCGCCGAGCAGAAACCGAAATTATATCAGACACCATTGAGCGATTTTATCCCAATAAAGTTGAGCGAATCACCGCACCAGGCACCGTTGAAGCGGGTGATATTATGATGGTTGAAAACCACTACTATATTGGCTTATCTGCTCGAACCAACCAAGCTGGTGCTAACCAAATGATAGCTATTTTAGAGAAGTACGGATTAACTGGTTCGGTAGTTAAGCTTGAAAAAGTATTACATCTAAAAACAGGTTTAGCTTATTTAGAAAACAACAACCTATTAGCAGCAGGCGAATTTATAACTAAACCTGAGTTTCAACGCTTTAATATTATCGAAATTCCCGAACAAGAAAGTTATGCTGCCAACTGTATTTGGGTTAATGATCACGTAATAATGCCGATGGGCTATCCAACAACAAAAGCAAAAATAGAAAAACTTGGCTACCAAGTTATTGAAGTTGATACATCGGAATACCAAAAGATTGATGGTGGCGTAAGTTGCATGTCACTAAGATTTTAATCGATCTATATTAAATATTAACCTTACTAAACCACATAATAAGACAACAACATGAATACATCGGTAAGAAAAAAGCTAGGCATCCTGCCACTCACACTGTTAGTGGTTGGCAGTATTGTAGGCAGCGGTATTTTCAGCCTACCACAAAACATGGCCGAAAGTTCGGGCTCTGGCGCTATTTTAATTGCATGGATAATAACCCTATTTGGCATGTTAATGCTAACACGGATATTTCAGTATTTATCGATTCGATTTTACAAAATCAATGATGGATTATATGGTTATGTGCGTGAAGGTTTTGGCGATTATATCGGCTTTAATGCCGCGTGGGGCTACTGGATATCAGCATGGATGTCGTGCACCAGCTACCTAGTGATTTTATTTAGTGCATTAGGATCTTTTGATTGCTTGAGCTTCTTTGGTCATGGTACCACATTACCTGCCGTTATTACGGCTATCATATTTTTATGGATAGTGCACTATTTTGTATTAAAAGGAATATATCGTGCTTTTTTATTAAATTGCCTAGTAACATTAGCGAAAATCGTGCCTATTGGTTTATTTATTGTTTGTGTTAGCCTTGCCTTTAAAATATCGACATTTAAGATAGATTTTTGGGGAACACCGCAATTAGGCTCAATTATCGAGCAAGTAAAAAACACCATGCTCTATACCGTTTGGGTCTACTTAGGGATTGAAAGCGCAACTGTGTATGCTGCTAGAGCCAAAAACATCATCAGCATTAGCCGAGCTACCTTTTTTGGCTTTGCTATTACCAGCTTATTACTTGTTTGCGTATCTGTGTTATCGCTTGGTATTGTGCCACAACAAGAACTTGCTCAAATGAAAAACCCTTCCATGGCACTTGTTATTGAACATGTAGTAGGCAGCTGGGGAGCAACATTAATTAATATTGGTTTAATTGTGTCAGTCAGTGGTGGATTACTATCATGGTTAATGCTAGCGGCCGAAATGCTATTTTTAGCTGGCCAAGGCACACAACACACAGTACCAAGTTGTTTTGGAAAACTCAACAAAGCAGGCACGCCATCCAACGCATTATGGTTAACAACATGTTTAATAACCGTATTAATTATCCTTGCCCACTACTATCAATCTGGCTACAACACATTAATCCAATTATCAACCTCAATGGTGCTTATTCCCTATTTACTGGCGGCTCTCTTTGTTTTTAAATTAGCCGTTCAACAAGGTAAAGCCTACTTAATTATGATTGGCGCTTTAGGATCGCTTTATGGCATATGGTTGATTTATGCTGGTGGCACAGTTTATTTATTACTGTCGATGATACTCTATAGTATGGGACTCTGTTTTTACCTTTATGCCAGAAAGGAACGATCTTTGCCAGCATTTAGTTACTTGCATGACAAAGTGTACACAATTGCAATTAACCTGTTAGCTATCATCGCTATTTTATACTTATAGCTTAGTGTTTTTTATACCATAAGGTGCCTTATATGAGAAAAAATGATTAAAGAAAGTTATTTGCCAAAAACACATGTAATTGATAATAAATACCCTCGTTTAAAACTCAATGAGGGCATTTATATTTGGCTTTTATTTATTATTAAGCAACACCGGGAATGGTGAAGTCCATAATAAGTAGCAAGGTTGGTAATATGAAGATAGATAAAACCGTTGATGCAAAGAAAATGCTTGATGCTTGTTCTTGTTCAACATTCCAGTTGTAAGCCAAAATAACTGCTGTCGAAGCTGTTGGCATTGCCAATAAGAAGACTAATTCTTCTGCTTCCATACCTGTGATACCAAACAGATATACGGAAATAAGTGCAACAATTGGTGTAATAAAACTTTTCAACACAACATTAATCATTAACGGTTTAGACAATTTCAATTTAACACCATGAATACCAACACCGACCGCAATAAGTGAAATAAAGTTACAAGCATTTGACATAATATCAAAGGTGTTAAACACAAAATGTGGTAGCCATTTAGTGCCATCGGTAACGCTTACAATTAACCCTAAAATAACGGCTAAAAACATAGGTTTCATAAGTGAATTTTTTACCGCACTAAAGATCATACCACCGGTGACTTTACCACCAGATATTTTAGTATCACAAAGTTCTAATAAGAAAATTGTCATTGGAATCAATGATAATGCAACAACAAAATTAGCAATTGCTACCGAAATAGTTGACGCAGCTCCTAACATTAATGTTAAGAAAGGTACTCCCATTCCACCCATGTTAGGAAAGCAGCATAGCATTGCATTCATAGCCGTCGACTTTAATTCTTTATGCAAAATGTATTTATTAGTTAAAAAACAAACTATCCATAAAAATGACATAGTACAGAAAAACGCAATCATCCAAACTCCATTGAATATTTGCGAAGGTTTAGCATGAGACGTATGCACAAAAAGTAAAGCCGGAAAGACAAAGTTTGATACAAGCCCTGATAATAATTTTTTAGAATCCTTTGAAAAGATTCCTTGTTGTACACATAACCAACCAAGAAAAATTAACAAAAAAACCGGAAGACAAGAACTAACAACTTGCCCAACTGCTGACCAGATCAGATTCATTTTTTAAAACTCCTAAAATAATATTACTAAAAATACAAATTCGGTAATTGGTCGGTAACTTCAGATTAGATATTATATTTATTGACCTAGCTAAAATAAGTGGGTAACAAAATCGAATATATTTATTACATGTAAGACAATATTCTTCGTTGTTGAAACTTGATATTATTAAATGCTATTTCGCACTTAGTATGCTTAATTAAAGACATTCCCTAATAAAAACCTTTGTTATATTCAAATGTAAAATATAGTAACTTAGGCATTATTATACTTATTCTTCTCGACCTTGTGTAAATCAAGGTCTGCAAACTGTCTTAAAAACACAAAAAACTATTAAAACTTTGCTCAAAACTTGCTGATAATAGAGTTTTATTTCTTTAAAAAATAAATAGATAAGAAAACATAAAGTATTAACGTTAAATTATAGTAAAAATTAATATAACACTAAAACTTCCTAAATAATTCTTTTTTATAACGTATTATTTGTTATAAAAAAATACACCTATCATAGTTAATAAATTGATTTAATTAATTTATATAATAATTGCTGCTATAAAGCTTTATTGTTGATATTTACATAAAAGCAATAAATAAAGAAAACAGTATATAGTAAAGTTTGTTTAGAAATAATCAATTAATGACTGGCGTAATGTAAATTATTTATGAGTCATTGTAAAATCAGTAATGCAATTTTGACTATTTAAGTTAAAAATATCTTACCTTTCTCAGTATTTTTAGTCTAACTCCAATATTCCCTATTTTATTTAATTATCAAGTTCAAAATTAATCAATTTTTGTTTAATTGCTATTTTTTACATTTATCTTTATTTAAAGAACAACTTTACACTGTATATTTACACACCGTTATTTAATATACCTATAACAATAAGGTATGAATTTCGAAATTAGTTTAAGAAGAGTTTGTTGAATAAAGATTGTTTTATTCTAGATGGTATTGATATTTCAATTAATTCTGCAACTAAAAATCACTAACTGTAGTTGAGCCTCCAGTTAGAGTGGATTTCCATCTCCGCCGATGATTATCTAGAAACTAAACTTGATTTGACTGAATATTTAGTAAAACACCCTAGCTCAACATATTATATTAAAGTGGTAGATGATTCTATAATTGGTTATGGTATTTTTAGAGGTGATCTATTAATCGTGAATCGAACTTTACATTCATTACGAAAACGAGTACATGTATAATTGGGTTGATTGATTGTAATAATTTTTATGCTTCATGCGAGCGCGTATTTAATTCTAAATTAGAAGGAAAACCAATCGGCATTTTATCTAATAATGATGGTTGCGTTATTGCTCGTTCCAATGAGTTAAAACCGCTTGTTCCTATGGGCATGCCTGCTCATCAAATTCCCCCTCCGCCCCGAAAATTCGCAAGCAAATTACTTTACTCAGTTGCAATTACGAACTTCATGGCGATATGAGCCTGCGTGTCTTTGATACTGTACGAAACTATACGTCAAATATTGAGCCTTATCTATTGATGAGGCATTTATTCAATTAAATGGATTTTAACAAAATTATCAGCTTTAGCAAAAATATTGTACATGTATTTAAAAGTACCATAAAAATTAATTGCGGTTAGAAATTTTCATAAATATTTAAAATAACCCTTCTTGTTAAAAATAAAAGTACTAATTTGGTAATAAAATATGGAAAGTTATGATCCCATATTCACAATTGAACTACGAAAACGCCTTAAAGCAATTAAAAAGAATACAGTACCAATTGCCAATAACCACGCAAATGAAGTCCAAACCACGCTTAAACCAGCACCTCGATACAGTATTGCCTGCCCTAATTCAACAAAATGCGTGGTTGGAGCAAACATCATAATGTTTTGCACAATTTCAGGCATGCTTTCACGCGGAGTACTACCCCCAGATAGCATTTGTAGTGGTAATAAAACTAAAATTAGTAACATTGCGAATTGCGCAGTGGATTTTGCTACTGTTGCCATAAATATCCCTAGTGACGTTGTAACAAAAAGATGCAATGCAGCTCCAATCAAAAATAAGCTTACCGAACCTGCAATTGGTACTTTTAGCCAACTATGAACAACTAACAACAACGCCACCCATGTTGATATTAATACCACAAGTCCCATTGACCATACTTTGGAGAGCATAATTTCAAAAGGGGTAACAGGCATAGCAAGGAGATGGTCAATCGTACCATGTTCCCGCTCTTTCATTAAGGCTGCCCCAGTTAAAATAATAGATAATGTTGTCACAATATTGATAATTTCCATGACTGAACCAAACCAAGATCGCGTTAAATTAGGATTAAATGCAGTATGCACTTGTATATTAACGGGCAAATTAGGTGTCTTACTGTAACGATTAACATATTCAGTTACTTCACCAGTAACAATCTGTGTTATATAACCATTTCCAACAAACGCTTGTCCCATTCGTGTTGCATCAATATTAAGTTGAATTTCTGGACTTTGGCTATTTAGCACATCACGCTGAAAATTAGGCGGAATATTTAAAGCAAACGTATAATTATCCGTATCCATACCATGATCAACATCGTTCATTGAGTATAATTTAACGGGATCATTAAACATCGGCGGATAAAATGCTGCAATAATTTGCCGTGATAACGGTGAGTCATCTTCATCAACAACTGCAATCGAAGCATGGTGCAACGAATCAGATGTAGCTGTTGCGGCAATGTAAATATCAAAGGTAAAGCAATAGGCAATTAACAACAACATGATAGGATCACGCAATAACCCCCATAACTCTTTTATTCCTAAGCGATAAATATTAATTAAACTTTGCATAATATCTATCCTTCTTGTTTTTTAAGAAGAAAAATACTTGCCCCAAGAACAATGGGGATTGTGACCAATAAAGCAAATATTGAATTATGCAAATCCATAAAACCAAGTGCTTTATTAAACACACCGCGAGCAATAATTAGCATATGTGTTGTTGGATAAACCTCACCAATATAACGACCACCACCTTCTAAAGATGCGACAGGATTGAGTAATCCCGAGAATTGAATTGCTGGTAGCATTGTACCTACACAAGTTAAAAAGATAACAGCAATTTGACTACGAGTAACAGTTGAAGCTAACAAACCAAAACCCGTTGAAATAATGCAGTAAGCAAAGGCAGCAAGGCATAAAGTAAATAGACTTCCTTTTACGGGAACAGCAAAAATGGTGATTGCCATAAATAACAATAATAAAAAGCTAAACATGGAAATAATGATATAAGGCACTTGCTTACCTAGCAAAAATTCAGCTTTAGTTACTGGAGTTACATATAAATTGATAATTGAACCCATCTCTTTTTCACGCACAACCGATAAAGCTGCCAGCATAGATGGAATCATCAATAATAAAATTGGTATTACAGCCGGCACCATAGAAGGTAAGCTTTTAATATCAGGATTATAACGGTATCTTGTTTCTATATTTGCCAAACTAGTTGAGGATTTTCCTGTTACTTCTTTTACTTTTTCACTTAGCCAAGCAAGATGCATTCCTTGAACGTAACCTTTAATTGTTTCAGCTCGTAGCGGCATTGCCCCATCAATCCAAATAGCAATATCAACAGGATCACCTCGTTGTATATCTCGCCCAAAATTGGGAGGGATTTCAATCGCTAAAGCGATTTCATTACTTCTTAACCGCGCGTCCATATCGTTATAATCTATAATTGGCGCTCTTTCAATAAAATAACGTTTAGAACCTGATAAATTAAGAATATAATTTTGACTAATTACACTTTGATCTCGATCAAGCACAGCAAAATTCAGATCTTCAACATCCATCGTAATGCCATATCCCATAACTAACATTAAAATTGCTGAACCTAATAACGCTAATAATGCTCGTAAAGGATCTCTAGATAATTCAAGTGTTTCACGCCATAAGCAACCTATCATACGGTTAAGACTAAACCCTTGAACATTATGATGTGGTAATGTTTTTGTTGCTTGATTGAGTATTTCTTTTGGTGGTTCAACAGAGTGTTCTTCTGCATTACTATCATCAGCTCCTGCATCAACAAGATAGTTAATAAAGGCCTCTTCTAGTGTTTTAGCATTTTTGGAGCTGATAATGTTATCTGGCGTATCGCTTGCTAATACTTTACCTGCATGCATTAATGAGATTCTATCACACCTTGCAGCCTCATTCATAAAATGAGTTGTGATAAACACTGTTACTTTATCTTTTCTAGACAGTTCGATAATTAAACGCCAAAAATCATCTCGAGCAATGGGGTCAACGCCGGATGTTGGTTCATCAAGGATAAGAATTTGTGGATTATGCACAACCGCAACTGACAATGAAAGCCGTTGCTTTACCCCTAAAGGTAAGCTATCGGGTAGATTTTCTGCATCTTGTTCTAAACCAAAACGTTTTAGTAATTCTTCAACGCGGGCAGGTATTTTACTTTCTTCAATACCAAACAGGCGTGCATGTAGAACTAAATTTTGTTTGACCGTTAATTCACTATATAAGGAAAATGCCTGAGACATATACCCCAAATGACGCCTAACGTTAATATCACTAGCATCAACAGGTTTACCAAATAACCATGCTTCTCCTGATGAAATCGGCAATAAACCCGTTAACATTTTCATGGTGGTTGATTTACCACAGCCATTTGAACCTAAAAAGCCAAATATTTCACCTTGTTTAATTGAAAAATTAACATGATCAACTGCGATAAAATTACCAAATTGTTTAGTTAAATCTTTTGCTTCTATGGCTGTTTGCAAATCTTTATTAAGATCTAAAGGTGGAATTTCGACAGTTTGATAACCTTGTCTAGCACTTTCTGGCATTAGCTGAATGAATGCATCATCTAAATTAGCTTTTCCTGTCTTAGCTAGTAAGGATTTTGGTGTGCCAGTTTCAAGAATCTTACCGCCATACATTGCCACCAACCAATCAAAATTTTGAGCTTCGTCCATGTAGGCTGTTGCAACAATCACACTCATTTGGGGTCTTTGTTCACGAATTTTGTTAATTAACTGCCAAAATTGGGCTCTGGAAAGTGGATCCACCCCAGTTGTAGGTTCATCAAGAATTAACAAATCAGGATCGTGGATTAAAGCCGAACATAAGCTAACTTTTTGCTTCATACCACCGGACAGTCGCCCTGCTGGTCTTGATAAAAATGGATATAACCCAGTACTACGCGTTAATTCATCAATACGGCGGCGACGCTCGGTCGCATCATTACCAAACAGACGAGCAAAAAATTGTAAATTTTCTTCAACGGATAAAGTCGGATAAAGGTTTTTGCCTAACCCTTGCGGCATATAAGCAATACGTGTGCAAACATTTTTACGGTGTGTTTTATCTTTCATATCACCGTCAAGTACATATACTAACCCATCTTGAATAACATGCGCACCAGCAATTAATGATAATAAACTTGATTTTCCAACACCGTCTGGTCCTATCAATCCAACCATACATCTTGGCGGTATAGCTAAAGTGATATTATCAAGAGCAAGGTTCTTTTTATAATGCAGTGATACATCACTAATTTTTACCACTGCATCATCGAACGATTTAGCTTCGGTTGATAAAGCTAAATCTTTATTGTCGGATTCTGACATATGCTATCCCCAATTATTTTGTTGGACATTTTGCAACATCAGCTAAGCCTAACGGCCACGAAGCTTTTGGATCAAGTTTTACCCAAGCCACGCCTGGTAAACCTGTTTTAACTTGATTAATAAAGCATTTTAATAATTCAGGGCTTAATTGCGCTTTTACTCTAAACATCAATTTTTGACGCTCATCTTTAGTTTCAACTGTTTTAGGCGTAAACTGCGCAACGCTTGATACAAACGATATTTTTGCAGAAATTGCTTTATCTGGTAGTGCATCTAAAATCAATCTCACTTCATCACCAATACCCACTTTACCTGCGACCGTTTCAGGTAAAAAGAATGTAAGATAAACATCATACAAATTAACTAAATTTAATACTTTTCCGCCTGAAGGTAAAACTTCACCTAATTGTGCTATTCGGTATTGAATACGACCGTCAACAGGGGCATTTAAAGTACTATCATCAATATCAGCTTGAATTCTTTTAATATTAGCACTTGCAACATTGATTGCCGATGTGGCGCTATCAACACCCGCTTCGGCCACTGCAATCGCTGCGTCAGCGGCAGTAACTTGTGATTTGGCAGAATCTAGTGCTGCTTTAGCATTGTTTACTTTAGCAGTATCGTCATCAAATTGTTGAATAGATATTGCACCTTTTTGATATAGTGCGGTAGTTCGTTGTAAATGTTTTGAGGCGATATCTAAGTCACTTTCCTTTTGGCTTACACCTGCTTGCGCTGCAACTTTATCACTCATTTTTAATGCTACTTGCGCTTTAGCACTTGCTTCATTACTAACCGCTTGGCGGTATTGTGCTTGGGCTTCATTAAGTTGTGCTTGTAAGGTATCAGTTTGCATGACGACTAAAGCTTGACCGGCTTTAACAAAATCGCCCTCATCAACATTAATTTTTTCTATTCTACCGGCTAATTTAGCTGAAATATTGATTTCAGTCGCTTCAATACGTCCGTTGCCACTAATAAAATCTGAACCATACCCATCAGTTTTTAATTGCTGCCATAAAATAAAAATAATAGAAATAATAACAACTGCAATAACAATCCATTTCCTGCTTATATTTTTCATATAACACCTTATTTTTTTAAAACGATTCATAATAATTTTTAACGAGATAACAAATCGTTATAGCCTAATCAATTGCATCGTTTAAATAGTATCAAATGTTTATGGCAAATAATATCTGTTCATAAAACAATCGCAATAAAAGCTAAAAAATTAAGCAGGATGGTTTTATATTTTATTTATAGATTTGAAATTAATAACATCACTACATTATGCAATAAAGCTGATATGCTCATTACAAATTGATAAGTTATTTATAATAAATGACTTATTATTTTATATTTTCAAATAATTTATTAACAATATAAGGATGTAAAATAGCAACGGGTAACATATATAATTTCCCCCAGATATTGTGATTTTTAACTGATGCAATTAAATATACTGTATTTTTACTTATGTCATTACCTTTATCTACAACACGAATACAAACACATACATCTAAATGGCAATCTTTTACAACTAATGTCAGTTTATCATCGGTTTCCTCTGTTATGGTAAAAAAATCGGCCATATTGCTTTCGTCTGGCTGATGCTTATTTTCCGCAGAACTATCAAACCCATTAATCGCTTTGACACCGATTAATTTCACTAAACAATCCCTTATTTTAAATAGTATTTTTAGCCATCTAGGTTGATAAGATGTCATCATTTTATAAGCTTCATAGGCTGTCAATTTTTTAGAAATATCTTTTTTTTGACAATCTAAATAATCGATTTCTTCTGCAATAAAGCTTACATTATCAGGTAATGTTTGCCGTACTTTTATAATATTGTTTTGTTTATTTTTCATATAATTATTCCCCTTCCTCCTATTATATAAAATGCTTATCTAAAACATGAATAAAAGTCATAAAAAACACCACATTCAACAAATTTAGCAGTCAATTTAACTCATAATCAGCTAACTATGCATTAGTTAATGCTCATATTGAATTCTACCTAGACTAAAACATTAATTGAAACAGCGTGGTTAGTTATATGCAAAAAATAATGTAAATGGTATGCTTATAACATTATTAAAAGTATATTTTCGATTTGTCATTTAAAGGTGAATTTATGACGCTACCATCTTTTTTAACACTGTATAATGAATTAATTTCAACACCTACAATTAGTAACGTTGCTAACGAGGAATTAGATTATTCTAACAAACCGCTTATTGATAAATTAGCCAGTTGGTTTGAAGATTTAGGTTTTGCTATTGATATCCAACCCGTACCTAATACTCGTCATAAATATAATATGCTAGCTACCTATTCAAATAGCGAAAATAAAACCCAAGGTGGCTTATTGCTAAGTGGACACAGTGATACTGTTCCGTTTGATGATGGGCAATGGACTAAAGATCCCTTTAAGTTAACGGAAGAAAATAATAAGTTATATGGACTTGGCACCGCTGATATGAAAGGCTTTTTTGCTTTTATTTTAGATGCTCTGCGTGACATTGATCTTAAAAAGTTAACTAAGCCCATTTATATCCTTGCCACCGCCGATGAAGAAACATCGATGGCTGGTGCCGCATTTTTTGCGAAGAATACTAAATTACAACCTGACTGTACTATTATTGGCGAACCAACATCGTTAATCCCCATCAGAGCACATAAAGGATTTATCTCTAATTCCATTAAAGTCATTGGTAAATCAGGGCATTCTAGTGATCCCGATAAAGGTATTAACGCTATCGAAGTGATGAATTTAGTCATTGAACGC
The DNA here is from genome assembly GCF_046635565.1 of Gilliamella sp. BG7. Taxonomy (NCBI): domain Bacteria; kingdom Pseudomonadati; phylum Pseudomonadota; class Gammaproteobacteria; order Orbales; family Orbaceae; genus Gilliamella; species Gilliamella sp. BG7. Next base: position 52,355 of record NZ_JBIDFB010000004.1, read on the forward strand.
TTGTTAGTACTAAAACAAAAATTTAAAGAACAATATCATAATGACGGGTTTAGCGTTCCTTACCCTACTCTAAATTTAGGTGTTATTCACGGGGGGGATGCGGCCAACCGTATTTGCGGTTGTTGTGAGCTAGTGATTGATATTCGTGTATTGCCCGATAACGATGTTGATTCACTTTATCATGCGCTTTGTGAAGCACTGCAACCAGTTATGGATAAATATCCAAATCGAATTGCTATAGAATACGAAGTTGCCCCAATTCCGGGCTATGAGTGCAAAAAAGATCATCCAGCATTACAACACATTGAAAAATTAGTTGGTCATAGTGCGCAAACAGTCAACTACAGCACAGAAGCCCCCTACCTAAACCAAATTTCACCAACGATTGTATTAGGACCTGGTTCAATTGAACAAGCACACCAGCCCGATGAGTTTATTTCAATGGACTTTTTAAAACCAACTAAAATAGCAATAGAACAACTAATTAAGGATTTTTGTCTTTAATCTGTTTTTTATTCGCCGATAAAATAACATCGGCGAAATTTTATAAAATAAATCTAACTAAATGGAAAAAGTTGCAAAATCGGTAGCGATTTCAGTATTTGCAAAAACACTTTTTGCTTCATTAACTAGCTTTTTATTGTTATTCAAATTATATCTTGGGCTTATATGAGTCATAATAAGTCTTTTGGCATTAGCTTGTTTGGCAATCGTTGCCGCATGTACAGTAGTGGAATGACCACGTTCAATAGCCTTATCAATTAAAGCATGTTCTTGGGTTGCTTCATGAACAAGCAAATCAACATCATTAGCAAGATTAATTGAGGTTTGGCAAGGAATAGTATCACCTAAAATTGCTAATTTTCGGCCTTTTTTAATTTGACCTAAGTAATCTGTGCCATTAATTATTCGCCCATCATCAAGTGTAATTGTTTTACCATTTTTAAGATCGTTATAAAAAGGACCAGCCTGAATATTATCTTGCTTTAATTTATCGATATTAAGCTGAGCTGGTAGATCTTTTTCGATAATACGATAACCAAAACACGGTACACGATGTTGTAATAATTTTGCTTCTACTTGAAACTGATTATCTTCAAAAACGGTACAATCTTCTTCAAGCTCAATGATGTTAAGAGGATAGGTTAACCAAGAATAACTAATTTCAATAACAGTTTCAATAAACTGCTTAATTCCTTTTGGCGCAATCAGCGTTAAAGGAGATTGGTTTTGCATTGAAGACCGAGATGCTAATACACCTGGTAGTCCAAACAGATGATCACCATGTAAGTGTGTTAAAAAAATGATCTCAAGTTTAGCAAGACTAAACTTGGCTTTTTGCATTTGCATCTGAGTTGCCTCACCACAATCAAAAAGCCAGAATTTACCTCGCTCTTGTCTCAGATCCAATAAAATACAGCTCACATTACGTTGTAATGTCGGGGAACCACCACTTGTTCCTAAAAAAGTCAAATTCATAAAGATTTAAACATTTTTACGTTCAATAGTCTGCTCACCCCAGAACAACTTATCCGCTTTGGTTTTAGAAAACGCAATTTTTAACACTTCATCACTACCTTCTGACCAAATTTGTTCGGCAAGTTTTTCATCATGGTTAGCTAGCTCAAAAATAGCTTCTGCAATTTCAATCGAGGTTTCACGAATAGAAGCCCAAGATTTAATATCATGTATTTCTTTTCTATCGATGTTCATTTTGCTACTCCTTTGAGTTGAATTAGATGTAAAATAAACCTATTTACTGAAAAACACAATAGATTAAATATATATGATAACAATTATTTCACCTGCGAAAACTTTGGATTGCCAATCTCCATTATTAACCCCAAATTACACACTTCCTCAATTTATTGGCTCAACTAAAAGACTTATTCAAGATTGCAAAAAACTAAGTGTTGAGAATTTAGTTAACTTAATGTCTATTAGCAAAAAATTAGCCGAACTAAATTATGAGCGATTCAAAAATTGGCATAGTGATTTTAATCTTGAAAATGCAAGACAAGCTATACTTGCTTTTAAAGGTGATGTTTATGAAGGATTACATGTTGAAGATTTTACTGATAAAAATCTAAAGTTTGCACAATCCCATTTAAGAATATTATCAGGCCTTTATGGTATTTTAAGACCACTTGACCTAATTCAGCCTTATCGGTTAGAAATGGGGATCCGCTTAAAAAATGGTAGTAACACTAATCTTTATCAATTTTGGGGCGATACATTAACAGAACACCTTAGTAGTGAACTAGTCAAAACATCACATCGCACATTAATCAATTTAGCCTCAAACGAATATTTCAAAGTGATAAAACCAAAACAATTAAATGCAACTATAATTCAACCTATTTTTTTAGATCAAAGCAAAGATACCTATAAAGTTATCAGCTTTTATGCAAAAAAAGCACGCGGACTAATGAGCCGATACATTATAAAAAATTGCATTGAAAAGAGTGACGATATTAAAAGTTTTAATCTAGAAGGCTATCAATTTGATTCGAAACGATCAACTGACTTAGAATGGTACTTTATACGCAATCATCAATAAAATAATAACGATGGAATTCCTTACTACATTATGGGCACAGTTTTTATCTACTTTGCCTTTATTTATCTTAATTTTATTAGGATATTTAGCTGTTAAAATTGGTAGTTGGCAAAAAACAGTAACCGATAGCTTAACTAAATTTACTTTTTATATTGCATTCCCCATAATGCTGTTTCAGATTATGAGTCATTTTTCTGAACAGTCGCAAATCGATATAAAAGTGTTATTTGTCTTTTTTGGTGGATCATTTATCGTCTTTGCGTTTGGTTGTTTAGTTGCATCAAAATTATTTAAATTAACAGGTTCAGAAAGTACACTTTTTGCTATGGGTGGTATCTATACTAATACCGTCTTTGTTGGCATTCCCATCATCAAAATGCTACTTGGCGAGAAAGCAATCCCCATTGTAGCCATTATTGTTATATTTAACGCTCTGATTTTATGGACACTTGCTACCGTATCAATTGAATTTGTTCAAATGGGTAAATTTTCTGGACGAAGCTTTATCAAAGCATTAAAAAACATATCAAAAAACCCTATTATTATTGGTGTTTTTGCTGGGATTGTGGTGAATTATATTGAATTACCTATGCCTAAATTTATCAATCAGTCAACAAAAATGGTCAGCGATATGACTGCACCACTCTCATTAATTGTGCTAGGTATGGGACTGGCTGAATATAAAATTCGTGACAAATTACTTATTACGACCGCTATCTGTATTTTAAAATTAGCTGCATTACCAATTGTTACTTACATTATGGGTAAGCTATTAGGTTTACCAACTTTGGAATTACAGGTAGTGGTATTACTTAGTTCGGTTTCAATTGCAATAAATTGTTATATGATGGCAAGACAGTTTGAAGTGTTACACGGACCTATTGCTTCGAGTTTATTAATATCAACAGCATTGTCTTCTATCACAACGCCGTTGATTTTATCAATTATGACGCATTTACCTTAAGGCGGGCAATTAATGCACAACACGTTTTTTGATTTTGTAGTGCAGCAACAATGCCAAAACAATAACAATACTACCCAATAAAAACCGTAACCAATCAATGGATTGGTGCCAAATCACCACATTTACTAAAATCCCCGTTGGGATAACCACATTATTCATAATTGCCAAAGTCCCCGAATCGACTTTGGTTGCACCAAAATTCCATAAAAAATAACATAAACCTGACGCAATAACACCAAGCCAAACAATAATGCCCCATTGTAAATGAGTTGTGGGTAATTTTGACCAATTGCCAAATAACACCCACCCCAAAGCAGCAACAATCACCGCACCAAAATAAACCCATGCAAAGGCTTGATGTTGTGGCATTGGGTAAATTTCCATAATCCTTTTATATCCTACTTGCCCTAAAGCAAAAACAATATTGGCCCCTTGAATTAATAAAAAACCAATAATAAAGTTGGCACTAATATGATCATAACGAATAATAGCGGCACCAATAACTGCTATTATTGCCGTAAAAAGGTAACTCAATCTTAATGGATGACCTTGCAATAAATCATAAATAATCGTGACATAAATTGGTGTAAAAATGGTAAACAACAGCACTTCAGGTACTGAAATATATTGGAAGGAATTATAATAAAAAAAGTACATAATCCCTAATTGACATGCTCCTACTCCCATCAAAAGCAACATCTGCTTAAAACAAATATTTTTAAAACGTAAAAATGGTGTAAAAGTAATAAAAGCAAATAACACTCGCATAACAACTGCAAACCAACTATCTACCTGCCCACTTAAATAAACCGCTATAAAACTAAACGAAAAAGACCAAATAATTGTTACAAAAATAAGATAAAACATATTTGATTAATCAAAAGATAATGGTAAATAAATAAACTATCGTATCAATTCACCTAAAATATGTAAACCTCAATTCCTAAGATGTAAAATTACACGCATTGTAAACAATTGTAGTTATCCTCTAAAATGAGTGGCAGATCATATATTTAACATCTAATTATCCAATCATTTATGTATTATTTTCGAAATAGATAAAAGTCAGCTAATAATTTTCTGAAGTCTTGAGAATAACGCCCATCACCATCTCGCATACACAATTGCTGCTCATCAATCTTATTAGTCTGGATAAATGAAAAAGCCAATAATGATAACGAAAAGTCTTTATCTGCATTATATCTAACATTCATCAGTTGGAGTAAATATAACTGATTAGATTCACATAATAACCTAAACTGATTGGATAAATGATAAGGTAAAACTAAACAAAATTGCCCTTTCGGTTTTAGTAAGCGCTTAACTGTGTCAATAAGCTGTTGAAAGTTCAAGCATTCGGTATAACGTGCCAACTGTCTTTGGGAATTGCGACAATCAACAGCAGTTTCAAAATAAGGGGGATTAGTCACAATCAAATCATAGCCCACCTCATAACTTGGCTGAAATTGATTAATATCGGTATTAATCGCATTAATCGAAGTAAATCCAGCTTGTTCGCTATTTTGCTGACATTGTGATACCGCCTGCATATCAATATCGATGGCATCAATTTGGCTGTTATCATGTTCTAACCGCTGAGCTAACATTAACGCAATTACACCACAACCACAGCCAATATCGAGTACCTTTTGCGGAGCCGAATCAATCGGAACCCAAGCCCCTAACAAACAACTATCGGTTGTTACCTTCATTGGACTTTTATCGTGCGCCACAAAAAAACGCTTAAAAGTAAAGCCACCTTTTTTTAACGGTAATGAATTATTCTGCATAAATAAACTTCTTAAACAAAGGCTTGTTGGATGCTATCGCATCAGCCCAGCGAGTCGGTTCTGGCAAACGATAGCCCCGCAAGCATAAATTAACCCATTTTAAGGCACTATCTTGACTTACTCGGTGACCTGTTGAAATAAATAAAGGATTGCAATTATTTTTACTACATAAAACCCAACCAATCTGTTCTTGCTCGTCTTGTAAAGGTGTTACATTACCTGCTTTCTTAGGTAATATTTCGTATTGACCGCAAAGCCTTTTTTTAGCAACACCAATTGTTGGCATATCTAACAACAAGCCTAAATGACTCGCAATACCTAACCGCCTAGGATGTGCAACACCTTGCCCATCAACTAACAATAAATCAGGCTTTTGTTTTACCTGCTGCCAAGCGGCAAGTAGCGCAGGGTATTCCCGAAAAGACAAATAACCAGGAATATAAGGAAACCCTGTCTCAACCCGAGCAATATGATACTCAACAACCTCGAAAGTTGGATAGCGCAAAATAACGATTGCTGCTCGAGTAATCTTGCCATTATCTTCAAAACCGACATCAGTACCACCAACGTAATTTATTGACGGATTAAAGTCATCATCGCATTTAACCTGCTTGGCTAACGCCTGCTGTGTTTGCATTAATTGTTCTAAATTGATAGACATTTTTATTCTGTTCAGTATCATTATTCCAATAGATTGATTTTATCAGAATTAGCATGCCATATACATTAGCAAATCCTACCGAGTTAACAGAAGAAATCAAAAAAAGTCGTTTTATTGTCAATGCAGCGCCAGTCACATCAGCTGAACAAGCTACCGACTTTATTAATCAAATAAGCGATCTCAACGCCACCCACAACTGCTGGGCATGGAAGATTGGACAACAATACCGATTTAATGACGATGGCGAGCCCACTAGTACAGCAGGTCGCCCTATTCTTTCAGCCATTGAAGGACAAGATTGTGACCAAGTGGTTGTAGTAGTAACTCGTTACTTTGGTGGCATAAAATTAGGTACTGGAGGATTAATTCGTGCCTATGGCGGTTCGGCTAGCCACTGCTTACAACAAGCTGAGCTAATTGAACTCATTGCCCGCATAACGCTACAATTTCACTGCTATTATAACGAATGGCCAATTATCGAAAATCGTCTAAAGGAACTTGATTCCATTGTTGAAAATCAAGAGTTTGATGCTGAAGGTGTAAAAGTAAACGTCGCTATCACAAAAGACAAATTGCAACTTCTACAAAAAAACATTAGCGACATCACTCGTGGACGAGTTATTATTGAATCATAAAAAACCTTCCGGTGAAGCATTGATTTTGTTGAAGTTTTTATGTAATAGTGACCACCTACACGGCGGTAAACATAAATAAAGGCTTTTTCAGTAACATCAGGTCTTTCTAAACCGCCTACACGGTGGTAAACGAAGCCAATATACTATAACTCCATTTAGCAAAATGGCAAACAGGATTTTTCTGTCAAAAACCCTTTTTTACAAGACATTATTAACCTTTTGTTTTTATTGATTTTAATTTATTTTAAAAAAAAGGGTTAGCTAAATTTTATATTTTGAAGCAATTTTTAAATTGTATTTTCAAAAAATACATCTAGTGAATTGATTTTATTTTAAATGTGAAATATTACTATACATTATTTTTCTCACTATAAAAATATGCTTTATTGCCAATAAACAATAATAAAATTACAATAATTTCACTTTAAACCACTTAAAGCAAAAAACATGATTACTTACCACGATGCTACATTAGAAGATTTACCATTTATTGTTGATGTTTATAATTCAACAATTGCTGGTGGCCAAGTTACTGCCGATACAGTGCCTGTTTCTGTTGAAAGTCGATTGGAATGGTTTTACCAGCATAACCCTAACAATCTTCCACTTTGGTTAATTAAATATCAAGATAAACCTTGTGGTTGGATTAGTTTATCTTCGTTTTATGGTCGTCCCGCTTTTTATAAAACCGTTGAGATTAGCTTATATCTTCATCAAGATTTTCGTGGCAAAAAAATTGGTCAATTTATGGTGGATAAAATCGAACAATTTGCTAAACAAGCTGGAATTGAGACAATTTTTAGCTATGTGTTTCGACATAACTTACCTAGTGTTAATTTATTTAAAAAAATGCAGTATCAACAATGGGGACTTCTTCCAAAAATTGCTGAATTAGATAATGTTCAGCGTGATTTAGTGATATTAGGTAAACGGTTAGATTAACTGACCTCTATCGATAAAATTTACCTATTCAAAAGGATTTTTAATGAGCACCTTTAATGATATTAAATATTACGCCAGTCAATCTAAAATCACAACAACGCTGGTAGTAATCAATATTCTGTGTTTTTTTGCATTTCGGCTAGTTGATAGCCGTGGGTTTTCGCCATTATATGAAAATCATTTTTTGATTGATTGGGGTGCCGATGTTGCGGAGTTAACTTTTTCTGGCCAATATTGGCGCATGTTTACCAATTTATTTATGCATATCAGTTTTACTCATTTAGCTATGAATATGCTGGCATTATGGAGCATTGGTCCTATTTTAGAACAGCGCATTCCTTGCCTTGCTTTTGTTGGCATTTACTTTTTTTCAGGGCTAGTAGGAAGCTTATCAAGCGATATTGCCACCATCAATCAAAATGTGATTAGCTGTGGGGCATCTGGAGCAATTTTAGGTATTATTACCGCATTGTTGGCTTATTGTTTGGTGTTTAAAACCAATATACAAGAAATGCCAGTCAAAGCAATGCTGGTGAGTTTAGTATTAACTGCTGGGTTAGGGTTATTGCCATCTATCGATAATATGGCGCATATCGGTGGTGCTTGCGCTGGTTTTGTGCTTGGTGGGGCTGTTTCGTTATGTATTAAAATGTTCAAATACCCAAGTAAGTTAACTCTACTTATTATTGGTCTTGTATTTATTGTGACTGCATTGGGGATCTATGTGCAATATATGCACTATGCTTTGCCTAGTGGTTATTATGTCTATTATTAATAATAAAAAGGCGCTGATTATCATTAAACAGCGCCTTATTTATGCAAAAGCTATTTAAAAGCTATTTAAAATCCGTGCAGGCTCAATCTTACACGCACGTTTAGCTGGATAATAGCTAGCAATTAAGCTAAGTAACATGGCGGTTATAAACACTATCACCACATCAAACAGATGAATTTCGGATGGTAAAAAATCAATAAAATAGATATTGCTATTTAAGATTTTATGCCCCATTAATGACTCAATAAAGCCCATGATGTTAGAAAGTTGCCATGACAGTATTACGCCTAAAATAACTCCAATTAGACTGCCAATTAACCCTGAAATCACTCCATACCATATAAAAATATGTTTGATTAAACGATTAGTTGCGCCTAGGGTCTTTAATATGGCAATATCACGCTGTTTATCTTTTACGGCAATGACTAAAGTGGATACAATATTAAAACAGGCCACGCCAATCACTACAATCATGGCCAGATACATGATTTGCCTAATCATTTGAATATCACGATACATAAAGCCAAACGTCTGTTCCCAACTATTAAATAACAGATCTTCGTCAAGCCCTAATGCTGCTTGACCAATAAGGTTATTGGATTGATAAACGTCTTTTACATTTACCATAATACCTGTAACGCTATCGCCCATATTTAATAATTTCTGTGCATCTGTTAATGGAATTAAAGCCATGTTATTACTCAAGCTGCCACTTAATTCTAAAATCCCTACTACTTGCAAACGGACTCTTTTAGGTGGTTTGAGTTGATTTGGACTACTCGAAACAGGAATTAATAAAGAAACCCATCCCCCTTCTCTCACTGATAAATTTTTAGCAAGCCCTGCTCCAATAATAATTTGTTGGTTATCGGGCTTAAAATCTTGCCATTTATTATTCAGTACATAATTCGGTAGTGAACTGATTTGCATTTCTTGTTCAGGGTCAAGACCCTGTACTTGCACAGCACCAAGTTTGCTACCGTTTTCAATTAATCCAGTAAAATTAACAAATGGTAAGGCTGATACAATATTACTATTGTTTTTAAGTTCTTGTTGAACGTGTTGCCAATTATCTAAATTGCCGTACTCTGGATAGAATTGTCCATGTGGCACTACCGATAACACTCGATTGTGTAATTCACGCTCAAAGCCATTCATGGCACTTAAGCCAATAATTAATGCCGCAATACCAATAGCAATGCTGAGTGTTGAGATAATCGAAATTAACGACACCATACCACTTTTGCGACGCCCTTTTCGAAATTTTATGGCGGTAATTAAAGATAAATTCATATTAATTATCCATTAATTGTTATCTAATGATGCGCTATCAGAAAGTTGACCATCTCTCATCACCATTTGTTTATCAAGTTTATTGGCAAGCTCAAGATCATGTGTAACAACCAAAAACGCAGTTCCATGTTCACGATTTAATTTAATCAGTAGCTCAAAAATAGAATCGGCTGTTGATTTATCAAGGTTACCTGTTGGCTCATCAGCCATTACTAAAGCGGGGTTATTAATTAATGCACGCCCTATTGCCACTCGTTGGCGTTCTCCGCCAGACAACTCGGAAGGACGATGATTTGCTCGTTTGACTAAATTAACCGACTCTAGCATTGCCATAGCCCGTTTTTTAGCTTCGTTGGGTAAAACGCCGCCAATTAATAGTGGCATGGCTACATTTTCAAGCGCGGTAAAGTCAGGCAATAGGTGGTGAAATTGGTAAACAAAGCCAATTTCTTGATTGCGTAGACGTGCCTTTTCTTGTTCAGATAATTGATTTAACTGATGTGATTTAAAAATAATTTCGCCAGATGTGGGATTATCTAAGCCACCAAGCAAATGCAGTAAAGTGCTTTTACCTGATCCTGAACTACCTATAATGGCGAGTAATGATTGTGAATAAATGTCAAACGAGACATTTTTTAAAACCTCGGTTACCATTTTGCCTTCGTTATAAGTTTTATAAAGATTTTTGGCACTTAGTAATATTTGTGAATTATTCATAACGTAAAGCCTCGGCAGGTTGAATATTGGCGGCACGATATGCAGGATAAAGTGTTGAAATTAGCGATAACATAAGCAATCCAATAATAATTAAAATAATTTGCGATGGTTCAACCAATGAAGGTAGCAAGATACCAGCTAAAGATAAACCTAACAATTGCATGATTTCGTTTAAGTTAATAGCAAGTAGCAGTCCTAAGGCGCTACCTAATAACGTGCCAATTATTCCTGAACTTGCACCTTGAATAATAAAAATTAACATAATTTTAAAGCGAGACAGACCTTGTGTTTTTAAAATAGCGACTTCGCCTTGCTTTTCCATCACCAACAAGCTTAATGAAGTAATAATGTTAAAAGCCGCAACAATCACAATCAGGCTAATAAGTAATCCCATGACATTTTTTTCCATTTTAATGGCTTGAAATAATTCACCGCGTTTAGCTCGCCAATCTTTAAAGACTAATCCTTCAGGTAATGGGGTATTGGTTATCGAGGCAATATCCAGTGGTTTATCTAAAAATAGACGCCAACTGCTAATCATATTAGGAGGATAACGTAATAAGTTTTTAGCGTCAGATTGATTGACATAAATAAGCGTTTGATTGATATCGTGGTTAACGGTAAACAGTCCTACAATATTAAATAAACGCTGGGAAGGTATACGCCCAACTGGGGTAATTTGACTTGCATCTGTTACCATTAAACGTATTTTATCGCCAACGGTTACACCTAATTGATTAGCTAACGTTTGCCCTATGATAACATTGTATTGCCCTGCTTGAAGATCTAATAACGATCCACTATAGATATAATCATTAATAGGATCATCATCTTCTGGGTTAATGCCCATTAGTGTGCTTACAGTGATACTTTGCTCACTTTGCAAAACCACATCACTCGACACCAAAGAACTAATACGATTAACACCTTGAATCTGATTAAATTGCTCACGAGTAATGACCTTAGGATCTATCCTACCTTGTGGTGTTGTGATCTGGGCTTGAGGTAAAAACTTTAAAATACTACTTTGCATCTGATCTTCAAGCCCGTTCATGACAGATAAGACCACAATTAGACCAATTGAACCTAACATAATCCCAATCATCGACAACCATGATACAAAGCGACCAAACCCATCCGTTTTTTGCCCGTATACATAGCGCAAACCAATAAAGAATACTAATGGACGAAATATTTTTGACATAAACGTATATATTACCTGAAACTTTTTTACAAAGTTTTGCTAGTTAAATGCAAGGTGCTTATCATACAGGATTAAACAGTTATAGAAAACAACCTCATACTTACGTTATAATCTGACAATAAATTTTCAGCGACATCAACGAACTCATCATGTCTAAAACAGTTAATATTTCAAACTTAATTCCTCAAAAATCAGGTGAAGTAAAGCAAATTGGGCAGCTAGTTGGCTCTTCCTTATCACAATTTTGCGCTCAAGCTATAGATGCACATGAAGGTATAGTTGTGATTGTCACTGATGATATGCAACAAACCTCGCGCATTCATGAAGAACTAAAGCAGTTTACATCCTTCCCTTCTATTATCTTTCCAGATTGGGAAACATTGCCTTATGACAGCTTTTCTCCTCATCAAGATATCGTATCAGAACGCTTATCTTGCCTTTATCATCTTGGACATTTAACCAAAGGGGCGTTAATTTTACCCATTAATACCTTAATGCAAAAAGTCTGTCCACAAAGTTATTTGGGTGGACATGTTTTTATGATGAAAAAAGGCTTACAAATTAGCCGAGAACATTTACGCCTTCAACTTGAAAATGCTGGCTATCGTTCAGTCAGCCAAGTTATGGAGCATGGCGAATATGCTACTCGTGGAGCGCTTTTTGATATCTACCCCATGGGCAGTGATAAGCCTTATCGCATCGATTTTTTTGATGATGAAATCGACAGTATTCGTACTTTTGATGTCGAAACTCAACGTACCTTTGGTGAAATTGCTGAAATACAATTGCTACCAGCCCATGAGTTTCCTTTCGATAAAACAGCTATTGAGTTGTTTCGTAGTCAATGGCGAGAACAATTTGAAGTTAGATTAGACTCAGAAAGCATCTATCAACAAGTTAGTAAAAATATTTTGCCAACCGGTATTGAATATTGGCAAGCACTGTTTTTTAACGAACCATTAACACCTCTATTTTCTTATTTTTTAGCAAATAGCTTAATTATCAATACAGTTAATATTGAGCAATATGCTAACAAATATTGGCAAGATATTACCCAACGTTATGAAAGTCGCAAAGTCGATCCTATGCGACCATTACTTGCACCAAATGTTATTTGGTCTAAAACTGACGAGATTTTTGCCAATTTCAAAAACTACTCAAGAATGGTTTTATCGCATGCAATAACCACTGAATCAAATAAAAACGTTAATTTGCCTTATATAGCATTACCTAATATTGCTATTGAGATTCAACAAAAAGATCCTTATTTGCAATTTCAAAAATTTGTTGAAAATTTTGCAGGAACAATCATCTTTTCGGTTGAATCAGAAGGACGCAAAGAGGCTTTACAAGAAATTCTTGGACGAATTCGTATTCATCCCACTACCATCAATTTACTTGATGAACGAAAAAACGGTGATAGCCGATTTTATTTAATCGTTGGAGCTAGTGAACAAGGCTTTATCAATCAGCAAGATAATTTTGCCTTTATTACTGAAAATGAGCTATTAGGACGACGAGTAGTTCGTCGCAAAAAAGAAAATAAACAAGCTATCAATACTGATTCACTTATTCGTAGTTTAGCTGAGCTAACACCCGGCAAACCCGTTGTCCATTTAGAACATGGCGTTGGTCGATATGCAGGACTTACCTCATTAGAAACAGGTGGGATTACGGCTGAATATCTTATTCTATTATATGCTAATGACACCAAGCTTTATGTTCCTGTTTCATCATTAAATCTAATTAGCCGTTATTCTGGTGGCGATGAAGAGAACGCACCATTGAATAAATTAGGTACTGATGCATGGAGCAAAGCACGGCAAAAAGCGGCCGAAAAAGTACGAGATGTTGCAGCTGAATTACTAGATATTTACGCTGAACGTGAAAGTAAACCCGGATTTGAATTTAAACAAGACCGAGAGCAGTATGAATTATTTTGCCAAGGGTTTCCTTATCAAGAAACTGATGATCAACAAAATGCCATTGGGGCAGTAATTGGCGATATGTGCTCTCCTTATGCCATGGATAGATTAGTCTGTGGTGATGTTGGATTTGGTAAAACAGAAGTAGCGATCCGAGCTGCTTTTTTAGCCGTTATTAATCATAAACAAACAGCAGTTTTAGTTCCTACAACTTTACTTGCAGAACAACATTACGAAAGCTTTTGTGATCGCTTTGCAAACTGGCCAATTCGCATAGAAAGCCTGTCTCGATTCAAAACCGCCAAACAACAAAAAAGTATTATAGAAGCTCTTGGTGAAGGCAAAATTGATATTGTAATTGGCACACATAAATTGTTACAAGAAGATATCAAATGGAAAGATTTAGGCCTGTTGATTGTTGATGAAGAACATCGTTTTGGCGTCCGCCAAAAAGAACGAATTAAAGCAATGCGAGCAAACATTGATATTCTAACACTAACCGCAACGCCAATTCCAAGAACCCTCAACATGGCAATGAGTGGTATGCGGGATCTTTCTATTATTGCGACCCCTCCAGCTCGCCGATTAGCAGTGAAAACCTTTGTTCGAGAATATGATGATCTCGTGATTAGAGAAGCCATTTTGCGTGAAATTTTACGTGGTGGTCAGATTTATTACTTACACAATGATATTTCTGATATCGAAAAAGTAAGCGAAAAACTTGCAGAGCTGGTGCCCGAAGCACGAATTACCATTGGTCATGGGCAAATGCATGAACGCGACTTAGAGCGCGTAATGAATGACTTTCATCATCAACGTTTTAACATACTTGTTTGTACAACCATTGTTGAAACTGGTATCGACATTCCTAATGCCAATACCATTATCATTGATCGTGCCGATAAATTTGGTTTAGCCCAGTTACATCAGCTCAGAGGACGAGTTGGACGTTCTTATCATCAGGCTTATGCTTATCTATTAACTCCACATCCTAAATTACTCACTAAAGATGCCAAAAAACGCCTAGAAGCAATTGCCTCACTTGAAGATTTAGGTGCAGGTTTTGCTTTAGCCACACACGATCTTGAAATTCGAGGTGCTGGGGAATTATTAGGCAGCGATCAAAGCGGTCAAATTGAGACCATTGGCTTTAACCTTTATATTGAGCTACTTGATGAGGCCGTCAAATCACTAAAAGAAGGCAAAGAGCCAACACTTGAATCATTACTCAATAATCAACAAACAGAAATTGAGTTACGCTTGCCAACACTTATTCCTGATGATTTTATTCCCGATGTTAATACACGTTTATCACTATATAAACGTATTGCGAGTATCACCGATCTTATCGAACTCACCGATATTCAAGTTGAAATGCGAGATCGTTTTGGTAAATTGCCCGATGCAGTGTTTTTTTTACTAGAAACTACCAAAATCCGTTATCACGCAACTCAATTAGGCATTACTAAGATTGAATTTGGTGAAAAAGGCGGTTATATTGAATTCGGTAATAGTAATAAGGTGTCAGTCGATTACTTAATTGAAATAATTCAAAAAGAACCAAAAAATTATCGCTTAGAAAGTTCAAATCGATTAAAATTACAAAAATCAGAATTGCAACGAATCGATCGTATTGAATATATCAAAAATTTGTTGTCTGACTTTACAAATCATCAAGAATGATAATCTAAAATAGAACAAATAACTAAGAGAACTATAATGAAAAAAAACACACTTGCTATAGGAATAGTTGCCGTATTAGGAATTGCATATGTAGGTACGTCATGGTACACCGGCAACATGATCGAAAATAACATCGATAACCAATTGATACAAATTACAAACAAAATTAATCAAACTCAAGACGAGTTTAAGTTTAATATTATAAAGAGTAATTATGAAAAAAATATCTTTTCAACTAAATTGCATTTAACCGTTACAGCGTCACTTAGAAACACTATAGGTGAAGATGCGCAACCAAAAACCATATTTGATGATGATATTACCATTCATCATGGCCCTTTCCCTATAGCCTCACTCGCCAAAGGGAGTTTTGCGCCACAAATGGCTTGGTTAGAATACGAAATGAGTCAACAAAATAATCCGATACTTTGGAAACTAGCTGGCAATCAGCCTTTTATTACCGGACATGCAGGTGTAAGTTATGGCGAATATATCACCGTAAAATTAGCAAGCAAAGCGATAAAAGCTACTGAAGACGAAATTCCAGCCTTTGATGGTATATTGGAGCTTGGTGAGGGGCATTATACAATAAATAGCCATACTACTGGTTCTGATATTTCAACTAAAGTTGAAGTTGATAAAATTTCATTTACCTATCCTACATCTTTTAAGTCAAAATCTGTTTCAGTTGTTATTAATAAACTCGTTATGGACCAAAAAAACATCTTAAATGACGTCACAAACACTGTCGATGGTTCATTTTTAAGTAGTGTTGACTCAATTATTTATGGTCAACAAAATTTGGGTAATGGCTCGATAGATATTGACTTTAAGGGACTTGATAAACATTTGTTTAGCAATCAATTGGAAATAGGTTATCCTGACTCAGATTATACTAACCAAAAACACTCCATTAATTTTTCACTAAACAAATTAAATTGGCACAATCCTGCTGGCGATATTAATCTTAACTTAATGTTCAGTATGTCTGATATAGATAGTACAGCTATTGATGAAGCTGATTACGATAAAATTGACTCACTAAAATTAAAACTTGAAGCACCATTTGATGTATTAGCGTATACGTCCGCACAGTTCGAAAACCCTAACTCTAACGAGGTAACACCTGAACAAATTGCTAAAGCAAACCAAAACCTACAAATGATGTCAGCCTTTTTCATAAGTAACTTCCAATTTTTGACTTCAAGCAATGGTGAAACCAAAGGTATCTATTCCGATGTTAGCCTAACTAAAGATAGCAACGAAGTTAACGTAAATGGCAGAAAAGTAACAAAGGAAGAATTCTTTGAGCAATTATAATAGCTTGTTTATTGTTCAAACCAACCTGTTCCGCCACTGATTCTGGCGGAATTTCATTATTTCTAATTAAAACTAAAAAACATTTATGAATACAAATTCATTATCCACAACCGAAAACCAATTTGAACGAACCATGAAAACCCGCCATTTAATTATGCTATCCCTTGGTGGTGTTATTGGTACAGGTCTATTTTTTAATACTGGCTATATTATTGCTACAGTAGGGGCTATTGGCGCTATTATTGCTTATTTAATTGGTGCATTAGTTGTTTATTTAGTGATGTTGTGCCTAGGAGAACTGGCTGTCGCTATGCCTGAAACAGGTGCATTTCACACTTATGCTTCTCGCTTTATTAGTCCTGGCACTGGTTATACCGTTGCTTGGCTGTATTGGTTAACTTGGACAGTGGCACTTGGTTCAAGTCTAACCGCAGCTGGATTATGTATGAAGTATTGGTTCCCTACTGTTTCGGTCTGGATTTGGTGTTTAATTTTTTGTATCGTAATCTTTGCATTAAACATTATAACCGCTCAATTCTTTGCCGAAAGTGAATTTTGGTTTTCAATCATTAAAGTCATCACTATTATTATTTTTATTGTTGCTGGAGCTGCTGCTATCTTTGGTTTTGTTCCTATGAAAAATGACATGCCAGCACCTTTTTTACACAATATTACCGATAATGGCTGGTTTCCTAATGGTATAACACCAATTATCATGACGATGGTTTCAGTTAATTTTGCCTTTTCTGGTACCGAGTTAATTGGTATTGCTGCGGGCGAAACCCATAATCCCGAAAAATCGATTCCACTTGCCATTAAAACAACAATTTTAAGATTGATTCTCTTTTTTATTGGAACCATTATTGTGTTAGCCTCTCTACTACCTATGGATCAAGCTGGCGTTATTACTAGTCCATTTGTAATGGTATTTGAAAATATCGGTATTCCATATGCTGCTGATATATTTAATTTTGTTATTGTAACCGCTATTTTATCAGCCGCTAATTCAGGACTTTATGCCTCTGGGCGTATGATGTGGTCGTTGTCTAATCAAGGTACACTACCAAAGTGCTTTGCTAAATTAACCAATAAAGGTATTCCAATGATCGCTATTGCAGTAAGTATGCTTGGTGGATTGTTAGCGTTATTTTCAAGCGTGATAGCTCCTGATACTGTATTTGTAGCATTAACCGCTATTTCTGGCTTCGCCGTGGTAGCAGTTTGGTTAAGTATTTGCATTTCACATTACTTTTTTAGAAAGCAACTATCCGAAAATCAAAAAAATGCCTTAAAATATAAAGCACCATTTTACCCTTTTGTGCCAATTTTAGGGTTTATTCTATGTTTGATTGCTTGCATTGGCTTAGCGTTCGATCCAGAACAACGCATTGCGCTTTATTGCGGTATTCCTTTTGTAATTGTCTGTTTTATTGCACATCACTTTACCCAATCTTATCAAAAACGAGTAGTAAAAAATGACAAGTTATAATCCAATTAGCGTATTATTAAAGCAAAAAAATTACATTATTATCGATGGAGCACTAGCGAGCGAATTGCAGCGTCGGGGATGTGATCTTAATGATAGTTTATGGTCGGCAAAAGTGTTAATCGAAAAAACCGAACTAATCTACCAAGTTCACTATGACTATTTTAAAGCTGGAGCCGATTGTGTAATCACCGCCAGCTATCAAGCTACCCCCTTAGGGTTTGAAAAGAAAGCAATTACGTTTGATAAATCTATCAAATTAATTAAAAAAAGCGTTGAACTCGCACAACAAGCTAAACAGCAGTATTTGAATGAAACAAAGCAAAATAAAATGTTACTGATTGCTGGGTCAGTTGGTCCCTATGGTGCATATCTTGCTAATGGGTCAGAATATACTGGCGACTATCAACTAACTGAAGCTGAATTTATTGATTTTCACCGTGATCGCATTCAAGCCTTGATTGATGCCCAAGTTGATATCCTTGCTTGTGAAACTTTACCTTCTTTTGCTGAAATTAAAGCGTTAGTTAAATTGATACAGCAGTTTCCAACTATCAATGCATGGTTTTCGTTTACATTAAAAAATGCCCAACATCTTAGTGATGGCACACCATTATCACAAGTAATAAATTATTTAAACAACTTCGATCAAATTGTAAGCCTGGGTGTTAACTGCATAGCTTTAGAAAGTGTTACTCCAGCATTAGAGGTACTAAATAAGCTTACAACCAAACCATTAATTGTTTATCCAAATTCAGGCGAACAATATGATCCGACAACCAAACAGTGGCATAAAAACCATCTACATGATTGCACCTTCAAAAATCAACTACCAACTTGGACTAAATTAGGCGCAAAATTAATTGGCGGTTGTTGCCAAACAACTCCGAATGATATTAAAGAGATTGTAAGATTATTAAAAAATTATTAATTTTATTGTGATTGGATTTTGAGGACAAAAGAAAATTGTGATTTTGCCATAATATCCAAGAAAGCTTCTGTAATTATTTCCTAAAATTGTACAGCAAAAAGTAGAAAATTTTCTATGATAAAAGTTAAAGAGGATTTGAATACAAAAATAACAGACCACCAACACCTAAACTAGCCGGCTAAATATCATGGTTATCTGCTAAAAATACGAGATGATAATGACTGAAGTTACTGGAAAACCTTACCTACAGGAAAAAATCACATGGTGTGTTCAAGCAATTGCTCTAAAAACGGAAAAAATTAACCATCAACCGACATCTCACTAAATCACAATGAGATACTGCTATGCCCAAATTAATCACTAAACGGTATAAACTCCTGAATATTTTTTACAACTATATTTGATAGTTAATTACATTGTTGGAGTTTTCTGGTATTTATAAAATAAAAACAGCTTTTTAATGCTGTTTTTTAATTCATAAACTAATTTTAAGAATAGTTATCTACTCCCACTCTATAGTAGCTGGTGGTTTTCCGCTTATATCATATACGACACGAGAAATACCATTAACTTCGTTGATAATTCGATTTGAAACTCGTCCTAGGAAGTCATAAGGTAACTGAGCCCAATGAGCCGTCATAAAATCAATGGTTTCAACTGCACGCAAGGATACAACCCAATCATATTTACGACCATCCCCCATTACACCTACTGAACGAACAGGTAAGAACACAGTAAAGGCTTGACTTACTTTGTGGTATAGATCAGCTTTATAAAGTTCTTCAATAAAAATGGCATCAGCTTGACGTAACAAGTCGCAATACTCTTTTTTAACCTCACCAAGTACACGCACGCCAAGACCTGGACCAGGAAATGGATGACGGTAAAGCATGTCATAAGGTAAACCAAGTTCTAAACCAACTTTACGGACTTCATCTTTAAATAATTCGCGCAGTGGTTCAACTAAGCCCATTTTCATATCTTTTGGTAATCCGCCTACATTATGATGTGATTTAATTACATGGGCTTTGCCAGTATCAGCAGCAGCCGATTCAATAACATCTGGATAGATAGTACCTTGAGCTAACCATTTTACATCTTTTAATTTTGCCGCCTCTTCATCAAATACAGCAACAAATTCACGCCCTATAATTTTACGTTTTGCTTCAGGATCTGCTTCACCTTTTAGTGCAGCTAAAAAGCGGTCTTCAGCATTTACAGCTATGATATTTAAGCCAAATTTATTACCAAACATATCCATAACTTGTTGAGCTTCGTTCAAGCGTAACAAACCATGATCAACAAATACACAAGTTAATTGATCTCCGATAGCTTGGTGTAATAACAATGCTGTAACAGAAGAATCAACCCCTCCTGATAAGCCAAGTAATACTTTGTCATTGCCAACCTGTTCTTTAATTCTAGCAATAGCATCGGTAATAATTGAAGATGGTGTCCAAAGTTTTTCGCAGTGACAAATATCAATCACAAAACGTTGCAATAACTCGAAACCTTTTACAGTATGAGTTACTTCTGGATGAAATTGAACGCCATAAAATTGTTTTTCGTCATTAGCCATAATAGCAAATGAGCAAGTTTCAGTACGCCCAATCAGTGTGAAACTATCAGGCAATGCTGTTACTTTATCACCGTGGCTCATCCAAACATCAAGTTGATTAACGCCTTGTTCACTTGCGCTATCAAAAATACCATCAGTTAATTTTGACGATCCAACAAGATCCACTTTAGCATAACCAAATTCACGTTGGTTAGAACCAGTGACTTGACCGCCCTTACCAACTTGAATTGCCATAGTCTGCATGCCATAACAAATACCCAAAACAGGTACGCCAGCATTAAAAACATACTCGGGAGCACGAGGACTATTAGCATCGGTGGTACTTTCAGGACCACCTGATAAAATAATACCCTTAGGATTAAATTGTTTGATTTTCTCTTCTGATACATCCCACGGCCACAGTTCACAATACACACCAATTTCACGAATTCGGCGAGCGATTAACTGGGTAACTTGAGAACCAAAATCAAGGATCAATATGCGTTGTTGGTGGATGTCTTTTTTCATCAATTTTATTCCTAAACTATAAACTATTACAAAATTAGGATGCTATTGTATCATTTACCGATTAAATTGAGAGCATTAATTAAAAACAACTATAAATATTTTATATTATTAATAATTTTGGAATCATCTTATTACAAAATTCAATAAAATGGTCATCAAATTAACCTTGTAATAAGTCAACAGATCAAAGAATTGAATTCTCTTTACTTAATTAATAAGTGAACTTATAATAAGTAAACTTATTAAAAGGAGGCGCTATGAATACCATTTCAATTTCTTTCATATTACCAACCAAAGCTAAACCAACTCAAATTTGGCAATACTATACTGATCTTAATTTAAGAAAATTATGGGAAACTGATCTTGAAGACTTTCGTATATTTGGTGACTTAAAAACAGGAGCTAAAGGTATTTTCAAATTACAAAATATACCAGAAATGGAAGTGACTTTATCAAAGATTATTGATGAGCAAGAATTTACAGAACAATTTGATATGCCTGAAATAGGTTTACTGTTTTTCTCACATCAAATTATGGAAATATCACATAATCAATATGCATTAAAATCAGAAATTTCTCTAAAACCAGATCTAAAAATGGATACGAAAGCATCCTATGATTTTATAAAACAGATTTCAGATGATATTATTGATAAAACTTACAAATTAAATGGCTTAGTTGAAGGGTAAATTATGACAAAGGACAATAAGTTTTTGACTCAATTTCGAACTGATTCTGAATCTATTGGTTTTGTTTTTATGAAAACTTATTCGTCCTGGCATACGAATATCAAAAATTGCTTGAAAAAACAGTCTATCACTCATCCCCAATTTATAGTGCTTGCAACGCTTGCTTATCTATCACAGCGACCAGACGAAATAACACAAGTTATTTTATCAAATAAAACAAATATCGATGTGATGACAATTTCCCAAATATTAGAGAATTTAGAAAAAAAGGATTATATAAAACGCTCTTGCTCAATTAAAGATAATCGAGCAAAATCCATTCACTTAACCCAAAAAGGATTGAATAAAGCAAATGAAACTGTACCTTTGGTTGAACAAATAGATAAAGATTTTTTTTCCATATTACAAGATGATAAAGAACAATTTATGAAAATGTTATTAACACTATTAAAAAACAACATGGAGGGATAAAATCATTTATAAATTTTTATTATTTATTGTTTTTATCAACTTTGAATGCTTGGACTTGACTTAAAATAAGTTTTTGAAGACCTTGTCGCAAATTTCTAAAACAAAATACTTTAAAACTGAATCGCTATAACTCAAGCTTTTAAAATCCATTACTTGGCTAAATTTAATTAAAAAAGGTGATATTGCATCACCTTTTATCAATAGTTAAAACGTTTTGCTAAACTTATTTTGCAACGTTTTGTTCTTGTGCTGATTGAATTGCGGTTAATGCAATAGTGTAAACAATATCATCAACTAATGCACCACGAGACAAATCATTCACTGGTTTACGCATACCTTGTAGCATAGGACCAATCGAAACAAGATCAGCTGAACGTTGTACTGCTTTATATGTGGTATTACCTGTATTAAGATCAGGGAAAATAAACACAGTAGCTTTACCTGCAACTTGTGAATTAGGTGCCTTTGATTTTGCTACATCAGGCATTACCGCTGCATCATATTGTAATGGACCATCGATCATAAGATCTGGACGTTTTTCTTGAGCAATGCGAGTTGCTTCTTTCACTTTTTCAACATCAGCACCTTGACCAGAACTACCTGTTGAGTATGAGATCATCGCAACGCGAGGTTCAATACCAAAGGCGATTGCTGTATCAGCCGACTGAATGGCAATTTCGGCTAACTCTTGTGCATTTGGATCTGGATTAATTGCACAGTCACCATAAATATATACTTGATCAGGCATTAACATAAAGAACACCGATGAAACAAGGGAACTGCCTGGTGCAGTTTTAATTAATTGTAACGGTGGACGAATAGTGTTAGCTGTTGTATGCACCGCACCTGATACTAAGCCATCAACTTCATTAGCTTCAAGCATCATGGTACCCAATACAACATTATCAGCCAATTGCTCACGAGCAATAACTTCAGTCATCCCTTTGTTTTTACGTAATTCAACTAGGCGAGGAACATATTTTTCACGGATATTTTCAGGATCAACGATCTCAACACCTTGACCTAAAGTCACGCCTTGTGAAGTGGCAACTTTACGCACTTCGTCAGGATTACCAATAAGCACACATTTTGCAATGTTGCGTTCGGCACAAATTGCTGCTGCTTTAATTGTTCTTGGCTCATCACCTTCAGGTAATACCACCACTTTTTTCGCATTACGCGCAAGCTCAGTTAATTGATAACGGAAAGCAGGTGGAGACAAGCGACGTGCAGAATTCACCACTTCATTTAATGATTTAATCCATTTAGCATCAATATGATCAGCTACATAATTTTGGGTGTTTTCCATACGCTCTTTGTCATCAACAGGGATTTCTAAATTAAATTGTTGTAGACTGATCGATGTCTGGAAAGTGTTGGTTTTAACCGTAAATACAGGTAAACCAGTATCAAACGCTGGTTGGCATAATTTTGCGACTTTATCGTCGATTTCATAACCGCCAGTTAGGAGTACACCACCAATTGCCATACCATTCATGGCAGCTAAACTAATCGTCACTAATACATCAGCACGATCAGCAGAAGTCACTAACAGTGCATTTGGTTGTAAATGACTGATAATATTAGGCACACTACGTGAACAGAAAGATATATGTTTAATACGGCGATTTTTTATATCACCTTCATTAATAATTTTTGCGTCAAAATGCTTAGCAATATCTATAGCACGACAAGCACTTAGATCGATATTCCACGGAATACAACCAAGAACAGGCAATGGACTGTGTGCATTTAAATCATCGATAGTAATTTTTTTATCGTCAAATTTAGGTGTATGATAAATTTCAGCAACATCAGGACGAGCAAGATTCTGCTCTTCAACTGGTGCATTGACTTTATTAACAATCACACCAACGACTTTATCATTTTTAATGCCACCAAAGTTAGAACGAGCAATTTCAATACGATCTCTAAGTTGTTCTGGCGTATCTTTGCCCATATTAACTACAAAAATAATTTCGGCGCCAAGAGTTTTAGCAATATTATTATTAAGTTCATTAGCGAAAGGATAATCAGATGTTGGCACAATACCTTCAACTAAAACAACATCAGCTCCTTTAGTATTTTCGGCATAAAGGGCAACGATTTCTTCCATTAACACATCTTGTTGATTTAAACCTAATAGGTTTTCAACATGGCTCATTTTAAGCGGTTTTAGTGTTGGAATTGATGTATTGTTGTTCACTAGGGTTGTGGTATTATCTGCCGCATCGCCACCAGCTCTTGGTTGCGCGACAGGTTTAAACACATTTAAATTAATACCTTGACGCTCCATAGCTCGAATAACGCCCAGACTCACACCTGTTAACCCGACATTAGTGCCAGTTGGGATGAGCATAATTGTACGAGACATAATTATTACCTCTTAAATCTTTATTGTATAAAAACAAACCGCCATTTAGGCGGTTTTGAATATTAATTACGCTGTTAGGCGCGCAGCATCTTGAGCAATGACAAGTTCTTCATTGGTTGGAATGACCATCGCAATAGCTGAACCATCTTTAGTAATTTTGCCACCCTTACCAAAACGAGCTGCAAGATTACGTTCTTGATCAAGTTCAAAACCAAGAATACTTAATCTTTGTAGTGCCATACGACGAACTTCTTCAGAGTTTTCACCGATACCACCAGTAAACACGATAGCATCTAAACGACCATCTAAAAGCATAGCATAACCACCGATATATTTTACTAAACGATGAACAAAAACATCTAAAGCATTTTTAGCATTTTCGTCTTTATCATAATTATCTGTTACATAACGACAGTCACTACTTACCCCTGTTAAACCTAATAAACCAGATTTTTTGTTTAAAAGATTATTAATATCAGCAACAGACATTTTTAAGTTATCATGTAAGAAGAACATAATCGCCGGATCAATATCGCCACTACGTGTACCCATTACTAAACCTTCAAGCGGAGTTAAGCCCATTGAAGTTTCAACACACTCACCGTTTTTAACAGCAGTAATTGATGCACCATTACCTAAATGACAAGTGATAACATTAGTTTGATCAACTGGTTTATTTAATAATCTTGCAGCTTCGCGACTAACATAATAATGGCTAGTACCATGCGCACCATAACGACGAACACCGTGTTTAGTATAAAGTTCGTTTGGAAGAGCATATAGATAAGCTTCTTTTGGCATTGTTGTATGGAATGCAGTATCAAAAACAGCAACGTTTTTAGTTTTTAGGTGCGGGAACGCAGCAAATGCTTCACGAATACCAATTAAATGTGCAGGATTATGTAACGGTGCAAAGGCAGATGCTTCTTCGATTCCTTTTAATACTGAATCATCGATAACAACTGACTGGGTGTATTTTTCGCCACCATGAACAATACGATGACCAATCGATTTAATGCTATCTAATAATTCTGGTTTTTGTGGGAAGATGCTATTAACAATAAAACGAATTGCTTCACTGTGTGCTGCGCCAGCCCCTAAAGACGCTTCGTTCTTAACACCATCAAGCTTCCACTTAATACGAGCATCAGGAAGATGAAAACATTCAGCTAAACCAGATAAAAACTCATCACCATTTTCAGGGTTTATAATGGCAAATTTTAATGATGAACTTCCGCAATTAAGAACAAGAGCGTTATTACTTGATGACATAGTAATTCCTATAAATTGAATAAAAAGACATATACCAATCAAAATTGGTAACTTTACACATGATTTAAAATCAATGTGACTACGCTAAGGTGACTTCTGATATCTTGCTTTTTGAGATAAAATAGAGAGAGTCCCCAATTTGAATGGGCACTATTTTAAGACAATAAGAAGTGAATGTCGAGGAATCACAAAAATATGAATTTAATAACCACATTTAAAGCCGGGCATAGGTATATGAAGCTTTGCCCAATGGACAAACAGCTAGCACATTCATTTCCTGAATTAAAAATTATTAACCACATAAAAACCGCAAATAAATACTTACCTCCTATTATTGTTGGCTTACTAGTTTGGCAATATTACATGCCAGCACAAATTGCTGTAACAATAACAACCATACTATTTACTTTAAGTATACCTTTACAAGGGTTATTTTGGCTAGGACGACGTGCACTATCGCCCTTACCGCTTAATCTAATTGACTGTTATAACCAATTAAAAATAAAACTAATTATTAAAAAAATCATTGCTGAAAATAGTACAAAAGACAATGAATTAACTTTTGAAGCGTTTATGAAAATTATCAACCTAGCCAAATTGCATTTAGGTGATTATTTCGGTCAAGACAATAATAGCTCAACTTATTATAAAGAATAATCACAATGGCAAATTTACTCACTATACTACAAAAGCAAATTGACAAATTAGAAC
This sequence comes from Gilliamella sp. BG7, assembly GCF_046635565.1. Taxonomy (NCBI): domain Bacteria; kingdom Pseudomonadati; phylum Pseudomonadota; class Gammaproteobacteria; order Orbales; family Orbaceae; genus Gilliamella; species Gilliamella sp. BG7. The sequence continues at coordinate 78,844 of NZ_JBIDFB010000004.1, forward strand.
AGCAAATTAATTTAGCAAACGAGCAACAATTTCAAGAACCTTATTTTGACGAGCAGCTATTTCAAACTAATAAAATTGTAACAGATAAAACGTTTTATCTTGAAAAAATCAAACAAACTTATCAAGTACTAGTTGCTAATATAAAATTAGAAAAAGTTGAACAAATAACTTTTTTATCTGACAAGTTAGTTAACCAAATTGCTGCCCTAACGCGTGAACTAGCAACCCAAAGCCTGCGCAAAAAAGGGTTCCAAAATATTATTGCAGAAACCTTAGCCCAAAAACATATGCGTCACCTAGATTACTTGCGCCGACTACAAGAGATGAAATACGAGCTAGAACTATCGCCCGAAATTATCAATCAAAGCAAAATAGCCGCACTTGATAACCGAATTTACCGCTGCGAACAGGCAATTAAAAAAATTGAATATGAAATTGAAAGTGATATTTTGGGATAAAATAATGCATAATTACATCTAAAAGTACTTTAGTTTAATCATACTAATAAAGACCGGATCCAAAATCAGCACTCTTATTACATACAATAAAAAGAATATCGTGCTAAACACCATAAAGCGATTTCGTGAAAAACACCTTATAAGTTTTTAGAGGATTATTTTAATCATGAAGTATAAACAACTCGGTGTTTTCCCACAGTTAGATTATATAATTATATAATGAAAAATGATTTTTGTAGTAAGATTCCGTTGTTATTGGATGAAAATATTTTAATATCATTAGGTTTCTGCATTTTATTTTGAGTGAACAAAAATGACTATATGCTTTAACTTATCAGTAAACAACAATCCCCCCCCTTATATCTTAAATGAATATCATTATAATAATAAATTAGTACCATCTTATTAAGATGAATTTATAATAGCAAATATAATTAAGTAATCAGAAAGATGGGGCTATTCTATCTAGCTTTGACTAAATAAGGATTCTAATATGAGTAAAATCTTTGATGATAATTCACAAACTATTGGGTATACACCATTAGTCAGATTAAAACATTTTGGTAACGGTAATATTTTAGCCAAAGTTGAGTCTCGCAATCCAAGTTTTAGTGTCAAATGCCGCATTGCTTCAAACATGATTTGGGATGCTGAAAAGCGTGGTTTATTAGCTACTGATGTTGAATTAATTGAACCAACAAGCGGTAATACTGGGATTGCACTTGCAACTGTAGCCGCTGCTCGAGGCTATAAACTAACGTTAACCATGCCTGAAAGCATGAGTATTGAGCGCAGAAAACTACTAAAAGCTTTAGGAGCTAACTTAGTATTAACTGAAACTGCCAAAGGTATGAAAGGCGCAATCGAAAAAGCGGAGGAAATGGTGGCAAGGGATCCTAAAAAGAACCTGATGCTACAACAATTTAGTAATCCTGCTAACCCAGAAATTCACGAAAAAACAACCGGTCCTGAAATTTGGCAAGATACCGATGGAAAAGTCGATATTTTTATTGCTGGAGTAGGAACTGGCGGCACATTTACTGGTGTAACACGTTATATCAAAAAAACACAGGGTAAAAATATAACTGCAGTTGCCATTGAACCAACCGACTCACCAGTAATTAGTCAAGCACTAGCAGGTGAACCAATAAAACCAGGCCCCCATAAAATTCAAGGTATTGGAGCTGGTTTTATTCCTGCAAATCTTGATTTAAGTTTAATTGATGTGGTGGAAAAAGTATCAAATGAAGAAGCGATCGAAACAGCCCGCAAATTGATGGAAAAAGAAGGTATATTAGCAGGAATTTCATCTGGTGCCGCTGTTTATGCGGCCGATCGATTAGCAAAATTACCAGAAAATACTAATAAAACTATTGTAGTCATTTTACCTTCTTCTGGTGAACGCTACTTAAGTACTGACTTATTTAGTGGCATGTTTACTAAAAAAGAGCTCGGTTAAATCCGAAATAGAATTAAACTTGATTAATAAAAAGCGTGGCTGAGCAAATAGCCACGCTTTTTGTTGACATAAAGTAGTATAATTTTAACTGTTCAATTATTCTGAATTATCCCAAAATGACGATAAGCATGTGGTGTTGCAATTCTACCTCGTGGTGTTCTTTGAATATAACCTTGCTGAATTAAAAAAGGTTCAAGTACATCTTCGATCGTTTCACGCTCTTCACCAATTGCCGCGGCAATGTTATCTAAACCAACAGGACCACCCATAAATTTTTCTATAATAGCCAGTAATAATTTGCGATCCATATAATCAAAGCCTTCATTATCAACATCAAGCATATCTAGCGCTTGAGTAGCAATTTTTTTGTCGATAACACCTTTTGATTTTACATCGGCATAATCGCGCACACGGCGCAAAAGTCGATTTGCAATTCGGGGAGTACCGCGTGAACGTTGGGCAATTAAATGCGTACCTTCGTCTGACAGATCCATTCCCAAAAATTTAGCGCTACGGCTAACAATATATTCCAAATCCTCAACCCGATAAAACTCAAGTCGTTGTACAATACCAAAACGATCTCGCAATGGTGAAGTTAACGATCCTGCACGGGTTGTTGCACCTATTAATGTAAAGGGGGGAAGATCGATTTTAATTGAACGTGCTGCAGGCCCTTCACCAATCATAATATCTAATTGATAATCTTCCATAGCTGGATATAAAATTTCTTCAACCACAGGTGAAAGCCGATGAATCTCATCAATAAACAGCACATCGTTTGGATCTAGATTAGTCAGCATGGCGGCTAAATCGCCAGCTTTTTCTAAAACAGGTCCTGATGTAGTGCGTAAATTAACATTCATTTCGTTTGCGACAATATTAGCCAATGTGGTTTTTCCAAGCCCAGGAGGGCCAAAAATAAGCACATGATCAAGTGCATCACTGCGTTGTTTAGCGGCTTGAATAAATATCTTCATTTGCTCACGAACTTGCGGTTGACCAATGTATTCGTCTAAATATTTTGGACGAATTGCACGATCTAATGACTCTTCTTCCTTTTGCGCTTGTGGTGCAATCAAACGATCCTCTTCAATCATAATAAATCTCTATTTACAATGCTGATTTTAAGGCTTCACGAATCAGCGTTTCGCAATCCATATCAGGATTAATTACTTTATTAATAATACGACTGGCTTCTTGTGGTTTATAACCTAATGCAATTAAAGCTGAAACAGCCTCGCTTTCAATTTGGTTAGCTGACTTTTGAACACTATCTACATCAGAAACCAAGCTAACATTTGATGATTGTTCACCAAAATGTTTAAGGCGATCTTTCATCTCAACAATTAATCGTTGTGCAGTTTTATTACCTACTCCAGGCAATTTAACTAGTGTTTTAATTTCACTTTGTTCAACAGCACTAATGAATTGTGCTGCTGACATGCCCGATAAAATGGCTAACGCCAACTTAGGACCAATTCCATTAACTTTAATTAGTTCTCGAAACAATTCACGCTCTTGTTCTTGATTAAAACCATACAGGATTTGGGCATCTTCACGCACGGAAAAATGTGTTAGCACAATGACCTCTCGTCCATTTTCGGGCAATTCATAAAAACAGGTCATCGGCATAAACACATCGTAACCGATGCCACCGACTTCTATCAAGACTTTAGGAGGTTGCTTTTCAATAATGGTACCACGTAAACGACCAATCACAATATATCCTTAATAACAAAGCATAACAAATAAGCAAATAATAAGGTGTAGTTTACCCGAAAGCAAAAAAAGAATAAAGGAAAACTGTATAAATAGACAGGTAATAATAAAAAAATATCGCCGACTTGATACTCAAAGTCGGCAATGCAAAAAGTTTAACTAACTGAATTAATGCATTAACTTAAAACGGCATTTTAAAACCTGGTGGTAATTGCATGCCACCAGTAACCTGAGCCATTCTTTCTTTTTGTGCTTCATCTAAACGGCGAGCCGCATCATTATAAGCCGCAGCAATAAGATCTTCTAACATCTCTTTATCATCATCAGCCATAAGCGATGGATCGATTTCAACGCGTTTACAGCTATGTGTACCATTAACGGTCACTTTAACCATACCTGCACCTGATTCGCCTGTAACTTCTAATTTTGCGATCTCTTCTTGTGCTTGTTGCATTTTTGCTTGCATTTGTTGGGCTTGTTTCATTAAGTTGCCCAATCCACCTTTTCCACCTGAAAACATAATAATTCCTCGTTTTAAAAAATATGACCATAATTATACAGGACGAATACTGGCTTCATCAATCTTAGCATCAAAATATCGACAAATTGTAGCCACTTTTGAATCTTCGGCAATGGCTATCTTCGCCTGCGCAAGTTTTTCTTGGTATAACTCTTCGCGCATTTCAACTGGTGTTTTATAATTTACATCATCAATAATAATATCTACATCAAGCTCTTGATTACGATGTTTGCATAGCGCTTTTTTTACCTTGATCACATTCGATACCGAATTAATTAAATGCTTAACGGTTGAACGCAAATGCAACACAACCGTTCCACTATCTACTTGTTCAAAAGCTGAATTAACTACGATTTGCTTAATTAACGGTGGTAAATCTAATTGCTCGATCTCGGCACACCAGGCATCTTTTTGCGCCATTTCGGTAATTAATTTCTTAGTCATTTCAGGAGTTTTATCACCATTTAGTGACTCACGAAAAGCCTTAGTATCAACCACTAGCTCTTCCTTCATTGCAATTAGGCCACTGGCTTGCCATCGATAATTTTCAGCGGTAATTTCTTCTTTGCTATTGCCGTTATCGTTGTTATCGATATCGTTTACAGGCACAACGCTCTGTTTAATTCGTGTTAATGATTTATTTATTATTAAATTTTGTGGTTGATTTGCATCAACCGATTCAGACTTTTTTGGATTTTGTTCCTCTTTCATCAACTGCATACGCATTTCTAAAATACTTTTAGTCATCGACGACACATCATCAGGAATCGTTAGATCCACCGTTGCTGGTTTGGCTTTAGATGTTAACGCTGTTTTTGAAGACAAAAAGGTTAAATCGTTTAAGTCGTGGTGCTGACTTTGCTCATTTGTTAATGACGAACTTACCGCTGGTTGCCGTGTAGTCTGTTCGGAATGATTAACTGGCTGGCTCACTGTTGCAAGTATAGGATCAGGTTGCTGAATTCGAGATTGTTTTTTAGTTTGATTTACAGCATGATTATTAAATTCTGCTTGCCTTGATACATTCGCATGCATTACTGCTTGTGATTGCAATTGGGTATTAGGCGGTTCTTTAGTTTGCTTTTCAGTTTGTGCTTGTGGCTGCTTATTTCCTTGAACAAATGCCGAACTAGCCATTACTGGTGGTGTAACAGCATCAACTACCTTTGGCATAAAAGCCAAAGCGCGTAAAAAGCTCATCTCGACACCAATTTTTTTATCAGGCGAAAAAGAAAGCTCTTTACGACCCATTTGCAAAATTTGATAAAACAACTGCACATCGTTAGGCGCCATATATTGCGCTAAAAAACGTATACGCTCTTCATTATCAGTATAATCACCCAAAGCAGTTGGCACTACTTGTAATAACGCAATTTGATGCAATAAAGTAATGGTTTCGGTTAACAGGTTATCCCAATCAGCGCCCTGCATAGCAGCTGCTTCAATTTGTTGCATTAAGGCATTACCATCACTATTATGTAATGCTTCAACAATTGCAAAAGGAACCGACTTATCAAGTATACCAAGCATAACCGACACTGATTCTGCATCGACCTTACCATTACCAAGAGCAATCGCTTGATCGGTTAAGCTCAGCGCATCACGCATACTGCCATTAGCGGCTTTAGCTAATAACCCAATGGCTTTCGGATCGCTGCTGATTTGCTCTAATTTCAAAATATGTTCAAGTTGCTGACCAATTAATGTTGTATCTAATACATTTAAATGCAAATGCAAACAACGTGATAAAATCGTTATAGGTAATTTTTGCGGATCTGTAGTTGCCAATAAAAACTTAACATGCTCAGGGGGCTCCTCTAGGGTCTTAAGAAGTGCATTAAAGCTACTGCGCGATAACATATGCACTTCATCAATCAAATAAACCTTAAAGCGCCCTTTAGTTGGTAAATATTGGATGTTATCAAGTATTTCACGAGTGTCTTCGACCTTGGTACGAGATGCAGCATCAATTTCAAGTAAATCAACAAAACGACCTTGTTCAATATCACGACAATTATCACAAACTCCACATGGTGTAGCTGTAATGCCAGTTTCACAATTCAGTCCTTTTGCTAGCAAACGCGCAATTGACGTTTTACCTACTCCTCGAGTGCCTGAAAACAAATAAGCATGATGAACTCGCCCTAGCGAAAGTGCATTAGACAAAATTTTAAGGACATGTTGCTGCCCCACAACCTCAGAAAATGATTTTGGTCGCCATTTGCGTGCCAGAACTTGATAACTCATAATCACCATAACTCATTGCCATTGAATTTGGCTCTAATCATATCATAAACTGACAAAATAGTCTTGATACAGTCAATAATCGATGCAATATTAATCAACAAAATTTAGCTTGAGAAAAACCTAAATTTGCTATTAAAAAATAGAAGTGTAATAGTGCTAACCTAAACATACCTAACAAATTATAAAAGGGAATATATAAGAAAGCACAACTAAAAAAGAGCATGTTTCTAAACCGCCTATACGGCGTTAATCTTCAGCAAGTTGTTTATAATTTGCTTAGTTGTTTTCTAAACCGCCTATACGGCGTTAATCCGATAGTAAGCGGTTTTAAATCGCTAATAGCATTTCTAAACCGCCTATACGGCGTTAATCTAGGACATTTAAGCGCAATAACGCTGCTAACATTTCTAAACCACCTATACGGCGTTAATCTAGAAGCAGATATACTATAAACATAGTTTTACAAAAGCAAAACAGGTTTTTTACTTTAAAATACCCTTTTCTACAAGATGATTTTAATTTATTGTTTTTCATTAATTTTTACTTGTCAATAAAAAAAGGGTTGGCGTGAATTTTGAGTTTTTGGATAATGCGCAGATTTCACTATTAAAAAAACCTCCCCTAATATTATTCGCAATTAATTGAAATCGTTTTAAGATTAAATCCTGCCTCTTTATACAACCTGTACCGTTCCCTTGCTAATGACTTTAACTGCTCATCAACTGGCACAAAATCGATAATATCACGATAAACACCTGCAAATTCAGGAAATTGTTCTTGTAAATTAATAAGTAGCTGACGTGTGCCGCTACTGCGTTTTTGTGGCCAGCTAATTTCAACAGGTGATCCCCCTTTCATACCTTCACCGGCCAAATTATGCGGAACAAAATTGTCGGTTTCGAGTTGCCATAGGTACTCGTCTATTCGTTCTGCTTGAGCCTGATCTTGACAAGCAACTTGCACACGCTGATTGGCATGCCATGCTTCAATTATTTTTTGGCATGCTAGTTTTTCATAAAAAAGCACGCCAGACTCGTTAGCTTCTGTTTGGTTTTCAAGTAAATAGAAGATCACTTTTTTCATAAAATCTTAGCTCGATTTATTGATCTAGTAGATATTGAATCAACATGGCAACTGGACGACCTGTTGCACCTTTTTTCCCACCAGATCTCCACGCTGTGCCAGCAATATCTAGATGTGCCCATTGATATTTTTCGGTAAAACGTGATAAGAAGCATGCCGCAGTAATGGTGCCGCCATCTCGGCCACCAGCATTAACAATATCAGCACAAGTTGATTTGATTTGTTCTTGGAATTCACTATCAATCGGTAGCTCCCATGCTTTGTCGCCTGCTTTGTTGGATGATGAGATCAATTGTGCAATTAATTTGTCGTTATTACCCATTACTCCAGTATAGTGATGTCCCAATGCAACGATACAAGCGCCGGTTAAAGTTGCAATATCAATAACAGTTTTTGGATTGTAACGTTCTACATATGTTAAAGCATCACATAAAACTAAACGACCTTCAGCATCAGTGTTAATCACTTCAACTGTAGTGCCTGACATGGTTGTCAATATGTCGCCAGGACGGTAGCTGTTGCCGTCAGGCATGTTTTCACAACCCGCCATGACTCCAACAACGTTAATAGGTAATTTTAACTCTGCCATAGCCTGCATAACACCATAAACGGTTGCCGCACCGCACATATCGTATTTCATTTCGTCCATGCCTGCAGATGGTTTGATAGATATTCCTCCTGAATCAAAGGTTAGTCCCTTGCCGACTAAAACATACGGCTGAGCTTTTTTATCTTTAGCACCGTTGTATTCAATAATGGTCATGATTGATTCGTTTTGCGAGCCCCGCCCTACTGCCAAGTAGGCGTTCATGTTTAATTTTGCCAATTCGCTTTCGCCAAGGCAGGTTACTTTTAATGATGAATGCAGTTTGCCTAGTTGTTTACCTTGTTCGGCTAAGTATTTTGCGTTACAAATATTTGGCGGCATATTGGCAATTGTTTTTGTTGCAGTAATAGCATTAGCAATAATTTGCCCTTGTAACAAGTGATCAGTTAATGCTGATAACGCTTCTTTATCATGAATTAATAATGTCACTTTAGTTAGGCTTGGTACAGGATCTTTAGTTGTTTTAAAGCCATCAAACCGATAAGTTATATCGCTAATAATTTGCGGCAGTTGTTTGGCTATTTCAAGGCTAGTTACTTCATTGAATGCTAATAGATCCCATGCAATATTTTTAACTTTTTTAGCTAGTAGTTCTTTTATTACCGCTTTAATAACGGTTTTAGCCTGAACGGATCCAAATGTTTTTGCTTTGCCACAACCAACAAATAAAAGTTTTTGTTTTAAATTGTTACTTGAATATAGCAAGGTAGTTTTACCTAGTTCGCAACTTATATCACCTGATTTGATAAGCTGGCTAACTAAACCATTGGTTGATTTATCGATATCTTTGACAAAATCAGACTGTTTTTTTCCTGAATCAATTGAAACAACTAAACATTCTGTTTTTTGTTTAGTTATAATAGCGCTGTTTTTTATTTGAAAATCCATAGTGTTTCTCGTTTGTGAATTGTTAGAAATAATTTATATTCTATCGGTTCATTGTTGGATAGCAACAAAAAGATAACTAAAACGAAACAAATCAGATTATAATAGATCTGTTTTGTGCCAACATGTAAAGGTAAGATGTGATAATTCGTCGATATTTAGTGAAAGAGACATTGAAAACCCAAGGGGCAATTTTATTTATTTTGTTGCTGATTTTCTTTTCTCAAAAATTAATTAGAATTTTGTCGAGCGCAATCGATGGTTCAATCCCTCGTGAATTAATTATGCCGTTACTAGTTTTAGGCGTATCAAATATGGCCGATCTTATTTTGCCGCTGAGCCTTTTTCTTGGTGTACTTGTTACTTTCGGGCGACTTTATTCTGATAGTGAAATGGTAGCAATGCATGCATGTGGTGTTAAGAAAAACTTAACTTATCAAGTAGTATTTTTTCTATGCATTTTAACTAGCATATTAACCGTAATGAATTCACTTTGGTTTGGTCCTTGGTCTAACGTTAAGCAAGATCAGTTGGTTGCTAATGCTAAGATCAATCCTAGTTTAGCTGGATTATTAGCAGGACAATTCCAACAAACGCCAGATAGCAATTCAGTTATTTACATTGGTAATGTGGATAATAACAATTTAGAAAATGTCTTTATTGCTCAAATCAATCCAAAAGCAAATCAACGACCTTCTATTATTATTGCTAATAAAGGTAAGACTGGACACGATAACGAAGGTAACCAAATTATTACACTTGAAAATGCTAATCGTTATGAAGGCACAGCACAATTAAAAGATTTTAGAATTTCAAACTTTCATAATTATTTAGGTATCATAAAACCCAAAGAGTTAAATACTAACGAGGATGCCGATAAAGTCGATGTTCAGCAGCTGGGAATATTAGAAATTCTTAACACTAATACACCTAAAGCTACTGCAGAATTTTATTGGCGTATAACATTAATTATTTCAGTGCCATTAATGGCTTTTTTAGTTATTCCACTGAGCGTGTCAAACCCACGCCAAGGGCGCCTGGCGCAAGTTTTACCAGCTTTAGTAATCTATTTAGTTTACTTTTTATCAGCCAGTTCAATTAAGGCTAATGCAGGTAAAAGTCGGTTAGATCCCGAATTGTGGTTTTATATATTGAATTTAGGATTTTTTGTATTAGCGATTATATTGAATTGTTGGGATAATCTATTTATGCGTAAACTTCGCCTAAAATATTTGGCATCTTAAGGAGAAAAACGTGTTCTCGATTTTAGATCGTTATATCGGTAAAACTATTTTAAGCACCACTGGTGTTAGTCTTTTTTTACTTATTAGTTTGTCAGGTATTATCCGTTTTATTGATCAGCTTCGAAGAATTAAAGTTGATTATGATGCGTTTTCTGTCGGTATGTATACGCTTTTGATGGTACCAAAAGATTTAGAAGTATTCTTCCCGATGGCGGCGTTATTAGGCGCTTTGATTGGTTTAGGTTTGTTAGCGTCACGCAGTGAATTAATTGTGATGGAGACATCCGGTTTTAGCCGTTTTAAAATTGCATTTGCGGTAATGAAAACAGCTTTACCACTCGTATTAATTACAATGGCAATTGGCGAATGGATTGCTCCCGTTAGTGAACAGACTGCACGCAATATGCGTTCTGAGAAACTTTATGGTAATTCGTTAATGGCTGAACAAGGTAGTATATGGGCTAAAGATGGTAATGATTATGTTTTTATTGAGCATATAAATAATGATAATTCGATTTCAAATGTTTATATTTATTCGGTTGACAAAAATGAACTTCAATCCATTACCTATGCCGCTTATGGGGTGTATGAAAATAATACTTGGACATTGTCGCAAGTTAAAAAAAATGAGCTGATAGTGCCCAATAAAAAAGTAGTGGGCGTTAATATGTTATCCATGCCTTGGAAAACAAATATTACCCCTGATAAATTAAATATTGTTGCATTTGACCCTGATTCATTGTCGGCTTCTGGGCTTTATGAGTATTCGCAATATCTAAAAAATTCTGGGCAAGATACTAAGTATTATGATTTGCTATTTTGGAAAAAGATTATTAAACCAATTTCAGTTGCAGTAATGATGTTGTTAGCATCGTCGTTTATTTTTGGTCCATTACGTAGTGTATCAATGGGGATTCGTGTAGTGATAGGAATTAGCTTTGGCTTCTTATTTTATATTGCCGATAATTTATTTGCTCAAGTAAGTATTGTTATTGGTATTTACCCTATTATTGGATCACTAATAACCAGTTTCATATTTTTATTGATTAGCTATATTTTATTTAAACGAAAAAACTAAGTCTTTTAAAATTTTATCCTATCATCTGATTTAGATGATAGGATTTTTTTATTGCAACGGTTATGCTTTTTGTGTTTGTTTATTATTTATCAAACAGGTTTAAGTACTTCCCATAACCTGCGTCTTCCAGTTCCTCTTTAGGTATAAATCGTAAAGAAGCCGAGTTAATACAATAACGTAATCCACCTAATTCTTTTGGACCATCATTAAAGACATGCCCAAGATGAGAATCAGCTTCCACTGATCGCACTTCAATACGTCGCATACCAAAACTGGTATCTTTTTTTCAACAATATTGCCCTTTTCTATCGGTTTGGTAAAACTAGGCCAGCCACACCCTGAATCGAATTTATCTATCGATGTAAATAGCGGCTCACCAGACACGATATCAACATATATTCCTTCCTCATGGTTGTCGTTAAATTCATTTTCGAACGGTGGTTCTGTTCCATTTTTTTGGGTTACATGATATTGCATAGGTGTTAATATGGATAGTGCTTTTTCTTTCATTATTTTATTCATAAGTCACCTTCATCATTAAATATTGTTTATTTTAAATAATAAAAATTAATTACGGATCAAAATCGATTGCAATACTTTATCTTTAATCCAAAAATAATGATATAAGGCGTCAGCTATATGTAAAATAAGTGATATTGATAATAAATATCAGCTGATTTATGTGTAATATGAAAAAATTCAGTGACCGACTACTGATTAAGTACCCAGACAGAGGCACAATAATTAAAAAAACGCCACAAGGTTATTACAAATATCAACACGTAAAAATATTTATGCAATAAATAAATAAATAAATAAATAAATAAATAAATAAATAGTAAACATACCACCCAAATAATGTGACAACGTCACCTTAAATAACACTAATAAAAACGTTAATACAATCAGTATCAATGTTAACTAATGAATCTATTTTTGTTTACAACTATATTGCGGATAGTTTTGCATAATTCAATTGCCTCTTTATTTTTGCCAATGCTGTACTAAAAACTTTGATCGCCCTGATAATTGATAATATTGATTATAATGCTGGGGTTGTTTTGTATAATAATTTTGGTGATAATCCTCAGCTAGGTAAAAAGCAACCGCAGGCTCGATAGCGACACCTATAGACTTATTAAACTTCTTACTATCTTGTAACGCTTGTTTAGACGATAATGCTAGTTTATGTTGATATTCATTATGATAAAAAATAACAGGACGATAAGAATCACCTCGATCAGCAAATTGCCCTTGTGAATCAGTTGGATCGATTTGTTTCCAAAAAATTTCAAGCAATTTTTTATAACTAATGACTTTTGGGTCAAACGTAATTTGTACCGCTTCAGTATGACCTGTTGTGCCTGAGCAGACTTGTTGATAAGTTGGATTGATTACATTCCCCCCAGTATATCCTGCCGCAACACTAATAACCCCTTCATACTTATCAAAGGGTTTAACCATACACCAAAAACAACCACCAGCAAATGTTGCTTGTTCATATTGTTGCATAATAACCTCCCACTTAATATGTTAAACAATTCTTCTATTTATTGCTTAACTTCAGCATAATCATTAACACTAAAATGCACTGTTTTAAATTAGCATACTACTTGAAAATATTTAAAAAAACACCATACCATTAGCCAACTATTTCAGTTATAGAAGGATTCATTTATGGCAAGTGGATGGGCGTCTGACGATGCCGTTAATCAACAAATCGAAGGCACTATTGCTGATGCTATCGAAAACGCAAGAAGACAACTCAATCACGGTACAATTAGTGCTCATTTTTGTATTGAATGTGGAGAGCCTATTACAGAAGCCAGAAGGTCAGCATTGCCTGGCGTACAATCTTGTTTGTCTTGCCAACAAGAAATCGATAAACAATTAGCTAAAACATCAAGTTTATATAATCGTCGTGGTAGCAAAGATAGCCAACTACGTTAGTTTAAAGATACACTTTTAACCAATTGAGCTAAAAGATGGGTGGATTATTACCCACCCTAAGATACAAACAATAGTTATTTTTTACCTTCACGAACAGCGTCATAAGGATAAACAATTAATTTATTATCAAACCATTCAGCACAAAAAATATCTTCTAATTTTTCATAACCTTGTTTTGCAATCTCTTGTTTAACCCAATTTTCATCTTTTTTAAGTTGTTCTAAATTGTCATGGCTAATACCGCCATTTTCAATAATAAGCAAGGCAATATCTTTATCACCTTTTTTGATAACAGTTAACGAACCATTTAGTTCATACCAAACCTCTTTTAACTCATCAAAAGAAGCTATGCCTTGTATATTGACTAAGGTTTCAAAATCCCTTACTGGTAAGTTGGCTTTAACAAAATTATCCGTTATTAAATGCCCATTTTTAACAAGTTGGATTGGTTCGCCATCTATAGCATCGCGTAAACGTGAGTTTTTAGATTTGATAAATCGAATTAAAACAAGTAAGCCTGCCCAAATAGCCACTAATCCAGCCGATTCCCAAGAAGATACTGTTGGGCTAAGTAAGGCACCCCCAACTAGCGCACCAATGACCATACTTCCAACCTGATCAAGCTGTGACATTGGTGCTATTTGGCTTTTGCCCGATAATTTCACATAAATAAGTAAAATAAATAAAGCTAATAAAAACTTTGGTGCCATTTCTAATAAATACATTTCCTTTCTCCTAGCTAAACAATGTATGTTGAACTACAATTCCAAATGCAGAATCAATAGAAACTTCTGTATCGAAACGGGTAATAATTTATATAAAATCGATATGAATTTTGTTTAATTTACAATAAATGTGCATCTATTTTGTATGACTAAATATAAAACAAAGTAAAAATATTAATTCTATTTATCGTGCATATTTTACTCTAAAAATTGGACTATTTATAAGATTTTTACTTTGACTGCGATAACTCATTTCTATTATGTTATGCAATATTGCAAATTTAAGCGTATCAAGTTCGATATAAAAATTAGTGAGTACCGTCTAAAAATTACTTAAAACAAAATTGTAACTATGTTAAAAGAAGCTGAAGTCGGCGTTACCATAAAAAAAGCTTTGCCATAATCAGTAGCTAGAAAATACGGCAGTATGGAAGTATCGGATATAAAACGGTTAAAGGAACTAGAAGCAACGAACTTTAATATTGGACATAGCGACTGCAAAAATTATTCTGTTACAATTATCATGAGCTACGCCATTGTGGATTTAGGTCTCTGTGTTCACTATTATCAGATGACTCGATGATTATTTCAACATTGAATGTTTAACTGAAAAACGCTTACGCACGAGCTTTTTTAAATATTTTTATCATATCCTATGCATAGGTCATAAAAGTATTTATCAACTATATTGTGAGTTAAAATTTAACTTAAGAATAAATCGTAAAAGCATATCCCACCTCAAACACCAGAAAAGCTATTGGTTCCTAATAAACAAGGTGAATGTTGGTCAATGGATTTTATGAGTGACAGTAGCCGTAATCAACGTCGCTTTAGAACATTCAATGTTATCGATGACTTTAATCGTGAGGCGTTAGGGATTGATATTGCAGTAAGCTTACCAGCAGGAAGAATTAACCGTTACTTAGATAAACTGACCGAATATCATGGGTATCCATTAAAAATACGGGACGATAATGGGCCAGAATTTACAGGAAAAACCTTTATAAACTGGGCTAAATCACATGATATAACCATTGATTTCCAACCCGGTAGCCCTTATCAAAATGGCTATATTAAACGATTTAATCTTACCTATCGTACTGAGGTACTCGATTTATATCTTTTTAACAACTTAGCACAAGCAAGGAGAATAATCGAAGAATGGCTAATGATTTATAACACCGAAAGACCACATGAGGCATTAAATAACATGACACCGATTGAGTATAAAACATTAAAACAGGTAGCATGATTTTCTACGTGAGCTGTGTACTAGGTTTGGGTATTTACAAACATTTAGACTAACGTGTTTAAAAAAATATCTTTATAACAATAAATAGTTTTTGGACTAAATATTCACGGAAGATATTGGATTAATGAGTTCTATATTTGAGAAAAAAATCTCATATATGGAAATTACTATATTTTCACACTTTGTTGTGACTTTTATGGAAGTTATATTGGAGCGGGAAACGAGGTTCGAATCCATCTTTATAACTTGTTGTATATAAAAGAATTATCCAGATATCTATATTGCTTTTGCTAACCTTTTGGACTAATTTTTGGACTAGTGTTTTGTGGTACTTAATGGACTGTTATGGACTTCCAAGGACTCAAATTACAATAACCACTTATTTACTAGACCTTGCCTTACCATTTTATGGTACGAGGCTATTTATTGACAAGTTATTTGATAGAATAATTTGACATAAATGAATTGGCAGATTTTTTATAAGATTTAACTAATTTTTCCGCTCGTTCAACCATTTCGTGACGTATATGCTCAGGCTCTAAACAAATACATTTATGACCTAAGCTCAGCAAAATTCCATAACTGTAGTCATCATCAATAAAGTTAAAATTTACAAGATATTGTTGTTCGTTTAATTTCTTAATATCTTTTTCGTCACAAAAATCTAAAATGCGATCCAAAAGAGATTCATCTATTAGTAATTTTATTTTAAAAATCTTTTTTTTCATATCCTTTTCGAATAAAGAAAATACTTCAGGAGATGTCTGACTAATAAATTTAGTATTAGTTTCTCTAATGTTTGACATCTTTGACAATTTAAATATACGAAAATCATTTCTATTTAGGCAAAAAGCTTGTAAATACCATTGTTTTTCCTTAAAAATAAGTTTATATGGCTCAATCAAACGCGAGGCTTGTTTATTTTTAACATTCAAATAATCAAACGATAAAAGTAGTTGCTCATTCAGTGCCAGTCTTATAATGGAAATTTTTTTATTAATATTTTGTTTGGAAAACCAAGGCGATATATCAACAATAAGTTGATTTAAGTTATTTGTAACTTCATCAAGTTCTTGTTCTGATAAAAGACTCTTAATTTTTTCAAGTGTTCTTAAATTTTCACTTTCTTTTAAAACCGGTGAGGATAATAAGTTGAGGCCTTTTAATAAAACAACGACATCTTCTTTAGTGAATAAACCTTTATTAACTTTATAATTTTTTAAAATACTTATTCCACCCGCACTTCCTTGATACGTAATAATGGGTATACCAGCGCCCTCAATAACTTGTATATCTCGATAAATAGTACGCAATGATACATTTAATTTTTCTGCTAATTCTTTACCGCTTATTTTTTCTCTTTGAAGCAATACCATAATGATAGTAATTATACGATTAATTTTCATGCTTTATATTTACAAAATAATTTACATTAAATTTTAAATATGACATACAGTTGTCATCAATGCTACATCATAATATAGATAATCAAAATTAAGTAAATTAATTTTTATCACTAAGAGGAAACAAAAAATGTTTAAACCTAATAGCGTTATTGTTTATGTCAAAGATGTCGATACTAGTACTGAATTTTACACAAAAATACTAGGGCGCCCACCTATTGAAACTTATCCTGGCTTCGCTGTATTTTTATTGAATGATAATTTTATTTTGGGGCTACAAGGGGCTGATGAAATAACTCCAAAGGCACCCAATCATTATGGTGGTTTTGAGTTGTCATTTAGTGATGTAACAAAAAATGATGTAGATGAGATTTATGCGACATGGAAAGAACTAAACGTCAAAATTGAACTTGAACTCCAAATGCTCGATTTCGGATACACATTTCTAGGAAATGATCCCGATGGTCATCGACTCCGTGTTTGTGCTACCGACACTTCAAAGTTTGAATAAAAAAATATCTTAAGAATTTGAAACAATGGGTGCTTCATTATGCAGCCATTGTTTATGAGGAATTCATTTCATGAAAAAAGTATGGTTAATCACGGGAGCATCTCGTGGTTTGGGTTTCGCTTGGGCAAAATCTGCTCTGGCTCGAGGTGATTTGGTAATTGGTGCTGCAAGAAATATTAATAATTTAGATGTACTTAAACAAGAATATTCCTCAAATTTCATTTCAGTTCAGATGGATGTTACTAGTGAAGCATCAATCAAAAAAGCTGTAAAGGAAGGCATTAAATTATTTAAAAAAATCGATGTACTAATTAACAATGCTGGTTATGGTCTCTTTAGCCCTGTTGAAACTGCAACAGAACAGGACAGCCATAACGTATTTGAAACAAATTTTTTTGGTTCACTACGTGTTATTCAGGAAGTGCTTCCAATTATGAAACAGCAAAAACATGGGCACATTATCCAAATTTCGAGTATTGCGGGTTTAGTAAATTTTCCTGGTATAGGTCTTTATAACGCATCAAAATCTGCAATTGAAAGTTTAATTGAATCGTTAAATCTAGAAATACAAAATACCGGAATTAAAACATCAATTGTAGAGCCTGGTCCTCATGCCACTGATTGGATTGATAAATCATCAGTTAGTCCTGAGTACGATACGAGTTATCCAACAAAAAAAGAATTCATAGAAAAGTTCTGGCCTCGTTTGCCTCTTTATAAAACTGAAAACGCGGTTCAACCTATGCTTGATCTGGTTGATTCAAAGACCCCTCCTTTTAGATTAGTTATTGGAGACGGGTTAAAAAAATTAATTAAAGATTCGCTCAAACTACAAATTGAAAATATTAATTTTTATCACGAGTCGTAAATTTACTTAACAGGGTATTAATAATGAGTAATTATGATGTAGTAAAACAATATATGGAAACTAAAGGTTCTGCACGCTTGAACAGACATGAGCTATTTACTAACGATGGTAACGCGGGACTTTGGACTACTGATTCTGGAGAACCTATTATTATAAAAGGCAAGGAAAATTTAGCCAAACACGCAATACCTGTGGGGTTAAAGAACGATCAAAGATCAGCAGATCACCACTAAAAATACCGTAATCGACCATTGAATCACCCATCGCTTTAATATAATACGTCGCGCTAGGGTGTTTGACTAAATGCTCAGTTAAATCCAGTTTAGCTTCCAAATAATCATCCGCAGGCGAGGGGAAACCAGCTCTAACAGGTGTCTCCACTAACGGCAACTGATTTAAAATAGAAACGTCAACACGGCCAAGCACAATACAACCTGATTTGTGCAAGAAAATACTCCTAAAAAACTAAAGTAGAGAACATCACCACTGTTTTTCTAATTATCGTGGTAAAAAACGAATATGGATAAATATACAGTATAAACTGCGAATTTCAATCGATTTTAGTGTAAAAAAATTGAAATAGCACACAAAATGAGTTAAATGGATCGACCTCCGCTAACACATCAATGCACCACTTTACGTGAATGAAATCAATCATCCTTTGTTGTGGGAAGACTTAATACCATTGCCAATTCTCTTTGCTTTTCACCCAAAACATAAAATAATAACTCACGTTGAATGAGATGTTGCGTATTTAAGGTCGCGTGAGTGATAGCTATACACTCCTTGATAAGTAAAACTGAACGAATAACTTCGACATTAGGCATAGTGAAAGCTCATGGTTTTCTTTTTGTTATAACAAACTATGGCGAGATATAAAAATCGTTTAAACAGATCAATAAAAATACGATTGATCTGCTTTGTTGATCAAATAAAAAAAGGTGCGCTAAAAGCACCCTTATTTTATGGGTTATTGATTAGATAGTTTATCTAGGGCTTCTTGTTGCCACTTATCAAGTCTATCTGCCCATTCTTGCATCATTTCGCGGCGTGGCTCAATATACTGGGCATGATTATAAGTGCCTCTTACTTTATTAGTATCGGCATGGGATAATTGCGCTTCCACAAAATCTTTATCATATTTAAAATCATTTAATGCCGTTGAAATGATATGCCTGATACCGTGAGTACATAAACGTCGTTTGAACCCCATATTTTTCAACGCTTGATTCAGTGTATTTTCACTGATAGCTTCAAGGGGATCTGTTCGATGTGAGATTAAATAGCGTTGTCCTTTCATATGATAAGACAATAACTCTTTAACAATAGCTAAAGCTTGTCGTGATAAGGGAACGATGTAATCGGGCACCCGGTTATCCACTTTTTCAATGACTTGTTGTAACTGTTTCACATCGGAGGCTGGAATACGCCACAGCGCATTTTTTAAATCAAACTGCCAGGCTTCAGAAAAACGTAGCTCTCCGGTTCTGACACCTGTCAGCAATAATAATCGTAACCCCAATACGGTTAATCGGCTGCCTTGGTAAGTGGATAGCTTAACGAGTAATTCAGGTATTTCGCTTACGTCGATAAAAGGATAACGATTATTGCGACGATAAGGCAGCGTTGCGATATCTAAATCCGCTGCTGGATTAATCTCTAACCCTTCTGTCACAACCGCATAACGAAAAATCTCACTAAGCCAACACCGTATTTTTTCAGCTACCGATAAAGCGCCACGCTCCTCAACTCTGCGCATAATCAACAACAAATCCTTTCTTGTCACCGATTGTAATGATTTGTCTTTTAAGACAGGGAAAATATCATTAGTGAAAGCTCGGCGAATTTGAATCTCGGTACTACCGCGTCCGTTATTCTTTTTATCTTTAGAGGGTTTTGAGTTTAACTTCTTTAGTTTAAACTCAAGCCAATGCAGCGCAAATTGAGCAAAAGTGCATTTTTGCTCTTCATCAACCGCTTCCTCTACGGGCTCAATAGTTGGATTTTCTTTTAAGCGAGGATCGATGTTGCTTAACAATTTAAAATTGGCTTGTTCACATAGATAACGGGCTTGTTTTATATCTACCTTTGGATAGGTGCCGAACGACATTCGGGTCGTTTACCGTTCCAAGAAAAACGAAACAGCCAATACTTTGAACCATTGGGATGAATATTTAGAAATAACCCATTACCATCTTTTAGAGTATATTCCTTAACTTTAGATTTTGCCGCTTTAATTTTATACTCAGTAAGTACAGCCATGATAAACTCCTTATGTTATTGATGAACGTAAGGATAGCTAGTCAATATTTAGACAAACTGTTCAAAAAATACATTATCACGATAACACATTTTTTGGACTAGTCCAAAAAAACTCATTCCGTTTTTGGACTGATTTTTGGACTAAATTCTCTTGGATGACTCTGGATTATTCTGTTCTATACTGGAAAGTAAAACCGTTAAATCACTTGCAAATTCTAAGTTTTGCGGACTTTAACGGACTATACTGGATGTTATATTGGAGCGGGAAACGAGGTTCGAACTCGCGACCCCGACCTTGGCAAGGTCGTGCTCTACCAACTGAGCTATTCCCGCATGAAAGTTGTTTTTTGTTGGTGCCCGGGGCGAGACTTGAACTCGCACGACCAAAAAGGTCGAGGGATTTTAAATCCCTTGTGTCTACCGATTTCACCACCCGGGCTCAAAACTTATTACCAAAAGGTAATTGCGTTTCGAATGCTGTGCATTTTACCCATCTTAATTTTTCCGTCAACTAAAAATTAAAAATTATCGTTTAACTGCTCAATGTTTGTCACTTTTTATGACTTTTATTAATCTATCTATAAAAGTTAAAGTTATGGTTTATTATTTTCCCATAACGTTATTAATATTTTTAAAACCTAAATATGGCTTAAACACTAAAAGATGAACCGCAACCGCATGTTGTTGTTGCATTGGGATTATCAACCACAAAACGAGAGCCTTGTAAACCTTCTACATAATCGATAGTGCCACCAACTAGATATTGTAAACTCATGGGATCGATAACTAAAGATACACCATTTTTTTCAATAGCCAAGTCATCTTCGTTTACTTTTTCATCAAAAGTAAAACCATACTGAAATCCACTACAACCACCGCCTGTTATATACACCCTTAATTTTAGGTTTGGGTTCTCTTCTTCAGTGACTAATGATTTAACTTTGTTGGCCGCAGCATCAGTAAAGTTAATCGGTAAAGCATCGCTCATATTCTTCTCCTAATATATTGATCTTTGCATTATATACCTTTGCTAAATGAAAATACAAAATAGAAAACTTCTATTAAATAAATTTCTCATAGCTGGCTTGAATTTATTTTGATTTTATGAATAAATACACAAAATTTTCTAGAGAGATTATCTCGATTATGCTAAACAATTTCAAATCAGAAAAACTTTATCATCAGGCTCAATCAGTTATGCCTGGTGGCGTTAATTCGCCTGTTCGTGCCTTTAATGGTGTAGGTGGCTCACCTTTATTTATCGAGCGTGCAAACGGTGCGTATATTTATGATGTGGACGAAAGAGCCTACATCGATTATGTCGGTTCTTGGGGGCCGATGATTCTTGGACACAATGACCCCGATGTAGCCAATGCGGTAATTAACGCAGTTCATAACGGTTTGAGTTATGGTGCACCAACCGAAATTGAAACCAAAGTTGCTAATTTAGTCACGCAATTAATGCCTTCAATTGAAATGGTGCGAATGGTAAATTCCGGAACTGAAGCAACCATGAGTGCCATCCGTGTTGCACGCGGTTTTACTGGACGTGATAAGATTATTAAGTTTGAAGGTTGTTATCACGGTCATGCAGATTATTTGTTAGTTAAAGCAGGGTCTGGTGCCCTTACTTTTGGTCACCCAACTTCACCGGGTGTACCTGATGATTTTGTTAAGCATACATTAGTTTGTAATTATAATAATTTAGAATCGGTTAAAAAACAATTTGAGCAATATCCCGACCAAATTGCCGCCATCATTATTGAGCCAGTTGCGGGCAATATGAATTGCGTGCCAGCAAAAAAAGAGTTTTTACACGGTTTACGAGCACTTTGCGATAAGTATAGTGCGTTATTGATCATTGACGAAGTTATGACGGGCTTTAGAGTGGCTCTTGGCGGAGCTCAAGATTATTATGATGTTGTGCCCGATTTAACTTGTTTAGGTAAAATTATTGGTGGTGGTATGCCTGTTGGAGCGTTTGGTGGTCGTGCGGATATTATGATGCAATTAGCACCAACTGGTCCAATATACCAAGCTGGAACTCTTTCAGGTAATCCCGTTGCAATGGCAGCGGGTTACACAACGTTATCCAAATTAATGGAAGTTGGAATCTATCAGGAGTTAGAAGCTAAGACTACATCACTTGCCGATGGTTTATTGTCGGTAGCTAAAAAGCATAATGTGCCATTAGTGGTGAATTTTGTAGGTGGTATGTTTGGATTGTTCTTTACAACTGCTTCTGAAGTAACCAGTTATCAAGATGTGATGCAGTGTGATATTGAATTATTCAAAAAATTCTATCATTATATGTTAACTGAAGGTGTTTATTTTGCACCATCAGCTTTCGAAGCTGGTTTCATATCACTGAAACACACAGACAAAGAGATCAATCACACCATTGACGCAGCAAGTCGTTTTTTTAATAACTTAGTTTAAATGTATTACACTTTTTATATTTCCAATAAAAATATTAAACTATTAAAATAGGTAATAATTATATGGTTAATCCACTTAAAGAAGGTGAAAAAGCACCACAATTTTCGTTGCCAGATCAAGATGGAGAGCTAGTAAGCTTGAATGATTTTAAAGGTAAACGTGTTTTAATTTATTTTTACCCAAAAGCGATGACGCCTGGTTGTACTGTGCAAGCATGTAATTTGCGTGATTTCTCAGATGAGTTTACAAAGTACAATGTGGTGATTCTAGGTATTAGTACTGATAAACCAGAAAAATTATCTAGATTTATTGAAAAGGAGCTATTAAATTTTACACTGCTTTCTGACGAAAAGCACGAAGTTGCCCAAGTATTTGGTACATGGGGCGAAAAAGAGTTTATGGGTAAAACCTATGATGGGATTCACCGTATAAGCTTTTTAATTGGCGAAGACGGTAAAATAGAAAAAGTGTTTAATGATTTCAAAACAGCTAACCATCACGAAGTGGTTTTAGATTATCTTAAAACACACAGTAAATAGAATAGTTTTGATTAAAAGCAGATTAACCTAACCATTAATCTGCTTTTACTTTGATATTGAAATTATTTAATTCATCTGGTTTTGGCCATGCATTTATGATTGCTTTAACCAATGTTGCTAAAGGTATTGCAAAAAATATTCCCCAAAATCCCCATAAACCACCAAACACAATTACAGCTAAAATAATTACTAATGGATGCAAATTCAGCTTTTCCGAAAATAAGCAAGGTACTAATAAATTACCGTCTAATGCTTGTATTAGGACATAGAAAAATAACAAATAACCAAATTGTGCACTTAATCCCCATTGAAATAGCGCAATTAATATAACTGGAATACTTGAAATAATAATACCAACATAGGGCACTAATACAGATAATCCAACAAGAACGGCTAATAAAAGTCCATAATCTAAACCAAAGTACCAAAAAGGAATATAGATAAAAATGGTTAACATAATAATATGTAGCACGTTGCCTACTATATAATTAGATATTTGCATATCCATTTCAGTGGCAACTTTGTCTAGAATTGTTCGATTTTTGGGTAAAATTTTTGAGCAATATCCCCATATTTTTGCTTTGTCTTTTAAAAGAAAAAACATCATTATTGGTATTAATACCGCATTAATTGCAATAGAAACAAGTCCTAATAAAGACACGATGGAAAATTGCAATAATGAATTGCCTGTTTGCACAACTTTGTTGGTAATACCTTGGATAACCGAGTCGAATAAGCCAACATCAATTAGCTCAGGGTAGTGTTCAGGCAAGGTGGTTAAAAAGTTGTTTGCAAAATTCAACATGTTTGGAATATTAGTGATTAAGCTAATGCTTTGTTGCCAAATTAATGGTAATAAAATCATAAATCCGACTAATACAATCATTAAAAAAAGCAGTAACACCATTACAACTGCCATTGTTCTTGGTATGTTTTTTTTATGTAGATAGTTAACCGGTCTATCAAGTAAATAAGATAGTACAATCGCAATTAAAACTGGTAGAAGAATTTTATTGAAAAAATAAATAATAATAAATAAGCCAACAATAACAGCCATTAGCGAAACAATATGCGGATCGCTAAAGCGTTTTTTATACCATTCTATGAACATTTTTAACATTAAAATACTCCTATTTTGCTAACTTTTTAAGTAATAACTTCGTTTTGGTTATTTTTTTAAACCACCCAATATACCGCGGGTGATTTGTTTGCCGATTTGATTAACAACTTGCCTTATTGCGCTTTTGGCTATTTTTTGGGTGATACCATCGTGCTGTCCACCTCTTGACCCCTTAGTACCAAAAAGGAATGTGCTTAAAAAATTTAGCAATCCACCATTATTTTGTTTATTATTTTTATCATCGTCTATTTTTGTATCGCTACTATTGCTGTTTTGATCGGATTGGTTATTTAAAGAAAATCCATTTTTCAGTATTTCATAAGCGGATTGTCGATCTATGGTTTGTGCGTATTTGTTGTAAAAACAAGATTGGCGAATAATAGTTGATTGATCTTCTGGCGACATTGGCCCCATTTTTGAACGCGGTGCAATAATATAACCGCGTTCAACCATGTTTGGGCGACCTTTTTCATCTAAGAACGATATAAGTGCTTCGCCAACGCCTAATTCCATTATTGCTTTTTCAGTATCAAAACTTGGATTGGCACGCATAGTTTGGGCGGCCGTTTTTACAGCTTTTTGATCTTTTGGGGTAAATGCGCGTAAGGCATGTTGCACCCGATTACCTAATTGCCCTAAAACTGTATCAGGAATATCACTCGGATTCTGAGAAGAAAAATAAATTCCTACCCCTTTAGAGCGAATTAAACGCACCACTTGTTCTATTTTTGCTAATAATGCAGACGAAATGTCATTAAAAAGTAAGTGAGCTTCGTCAAAAAAGAAAACAAGTTTAGGCTTATCAAGATCACCTACTTCTGGCAAGTGTTCAAAAAGTTCTGACAATAACCACAATAAAAAGACTGAATATAATTTTGGAGAGTTATATAACTTTTCGGCCGATAAGATGTTAATTATACCGTAACCTTCAGGATTAACTTTGATTAAATCTTGAATGTTAAGCATTGGTTCACCAAGGAAAAATTCGGCACCTTGTTGTTCTAGAGTTAATAATCCACGTTGAATTGCGCCAATTGACGATAATGAAATGTTTCCATATTGTGTGGTAAATTTTTTAGCGTTATCACCAACAAATTGTATTAATGCTCGAAGATCTTTAAAATCAATTAATAATAAACCATTATCATCAGCAATTTTAAATACTAACTGTAAAACCCCTGCTTGAACGTTATTTAAATCGAGTAACTGACCAAGCAAAATAGGTCCTATATCTGACACAGTGCTACGAACGGGGATCCCTTTTTCAGCAAATACATCCCATAATTCAATCGGTGACAAGTCTGGTTGCCAATTATCAACTTCAATACTTGCTAAACGAGCTTGTAGTTTTTCAGTTAATATGCCTTTTTCACCAATCCCAGTTAGGTCACCTTTAACATCAGCAAGAAAGACAGGTACACCTATTTTTGAAAAACCTTCTGCCATTTTTTGTAATGTCACTGTTTTACCTGTACCAGTTGCACCAGTAATTAAACCATGGCGATTAGCTAATGCTGATATAATTGATAAATCTTTGCCATGACTTTTGGCAATTACAATCGACTCACTCATGGAATAACTCCCCTTTTTATTTTTTACTTTGTAATTAAAACAGTTTTGTTATAAAAATATATTTAGTCATTAAAACAATTTTTCTATTAAAGCTACAAATAATATTGTATTCTGAATTAGCAATAGCTGCTATTGTTATTATTTTATCTAACCCATATAAGGAGGCACTATGTTTCCAGAATATCGAGAATTAATTTCTAAATTAAAAAATACCGATCTACGTTTTCAAAAATTGTTCGCCCAACATAATGAGCTCGACCAAAAAATTAAAAACATTGAATCTGGAATTATTGTCAATACCGCTGAAACGATAGAGGCATTGAAAAAACAGAAACTTAAAATTAAAGACGAAATTCATGAAATTTTAAAAAAAGCGTCTGAAATTAGCTAAACTTTTAATTACCTGTAATTTGTAATTATTTTAATTAATCGTTTTATTTTAAAATAATAAACGATTAAACAAAAACCCCAATAATTGGGGTTTTTTATTATGTGTTAACTTAAAATTCTTGCGCTAATTATTTTATATTCAATTAGTTAATTGTGCTTGAGCTTTTTTCTGTTTTCGGCTTTTAATTAACATAATTAAATTTTTATGTGGTGTTTTCATAGATTATTTCCTCTTGTTATTATTTTATGCTTAATATATTAATTTTTATAAATTTTAAATATACAATTTGTAAAGTAGCTAAGCGATAGCAGTATCACTTAGCTGTTATTAGTCAATTAAAACCATTGACCAAAACGTTTGATATAGATACGTTTCATTAATTGTGCAACGCAGCAATAGCTAAATAGAGTTGCTAATAGCCATGGAAAGTATGACCACGGTAATGGTTGTAGTCCAATTAACCCACTTAGTGGAGAAAATGGAATATAAATACCAATAGCCATAACTAACAAAGTCATCACAATAACAGGAAATGCCGCAGTGCTTTGTACAAATGGAATTTTTTGTGTTCTTAGCATGTGCACAACCAAAGTTTGCGATAATAACCCTTCAATAAACCATCCTGAATGAAATAACGATTGAGCTTCAACACTATTAGCACTAAATACAAACCACATTAATGCATAAGTTGTGATATCAAAAATAGACGATGTAGGCCCAATCCAAATCATAAAACGTCTAATATTTAACGCATTCCATTTGCGTGGTTTTTGTAAAAATTCATTATCCATTTTGTCCCATGGCAATGAGAGTTGTGAAATATCATACAATAAGTTTTGAATAAGTAAATGTATCGCTAGCATAGGTAAAAATGGTAAAAACGCACTAGCAACCAATACTGAAAAAATATTGCCAAAATTAGAACTTGCTGTCATATTTAGATATTTCATGATATTGCCAAAGGTCTCGCGGCCACATATTACACCTTCTTCTAAAACCATTAGGCTCTTTTCCAGTAAAATAATATCAGCAGATTCTTTAGCGATGTCGGTTGCAGTATCTACCGAAATTCCTACATCGGCATCACGAAGTGCTGGTGCATCGTTAATACCATCGCCTAAAAAACCAACAGTATGCCCATTATCTTGCAACAATCGAATAATTCGTGATTTTTGCAACGGTGTTAATTTTGCAAAAATAGTGTGCTGTTCGATCTGTTTTTTGAGCTCGACATCATCCATTTTTTCAATTTCAGTGCCAATTAATGGCGTGCCAGGTTCTAAACCAACTTCTCGGCAAACTTTAATAGTGATGATTTCGTTATCACCGGTTAAAACTTTAACGCCCACACCATGCTCATTCAATGCCGAAATAGCTTCGAATGCGCTTTCTTTTGGTGGATCTAAAAAAGTTAAAAAGCCACGAATGGCAAGCGCAGTTTCGTCTTGCACGGTGTATTGTGGTTTTGTTTCACCTACCGGAATGTTTTTTACGCCAACGGCTAACACTCTAAAGCCTTCTTTATTATATTCATGTGCTAATGCGATCAAGGCTTGTTTACGTTCATCATTTAATGGTAAATATTCGCCATTTTCATAAACGTAACTAGCAATAGACAGCATTTCTTCAACTGCGCCTTTACAAATCATCAAATGGTTATCATCACCATTTTGTACTACCACCGATAAACGTCGGCGTACAAAATCAAATGGTAATTCATCAATTTTTTTATATAAGCTAACACCAACCTTTTTCATACAGGTCTTTTCTTCGGCAAAACGAATAATCGCTTTATCCATTAAGTTTTTCATACCGCTTTGATAATAACTGTTAAGCCATGCAAGTTCCAAAACAGATGAATCGACTTGACCTTTTATATCAAGGTGATGCTCTAAAATGATTTTATCTTGTGTTAATGTCCCCGTTTTGTCAGTGCATAAAATATCCATCGCCCCAAAATTTTGGATTGCGTTGAGCCTTTTAACAACCACTTTACGTTTTGCCATACCAACAGCGCCTTTTGCTAGATTAGCGCTCACAATCATTGGTAACATTTCTGGCGTCAAGCCAACGGCCACGGCTAATGCAAAAAGCGCAGCATCGCCCCAATCATTTTTTGAAAAACCATTAATAAAAAATACAATTGGCACCATAATTAGCATAAATCGAATAAGCAACCAACTAACGCTATTAACACCACGATCAAACGAAGTTTCAGCACGAGATCCTACAATTGATTTTGCCAATGAGCCAAAATGAGTATCCCCCCCTGTTGCAACAACAATGGCTGTGGCGGTTCCACTAACAACGTTGGTTCCCATGTAACAAATGTTATTAACATCAAGCAAATTATCTTTGTTGATGTTTGATGTTTCGATATTATCGGATGTTTTTTGTGTTACAGCACCTAATGTGTCGTACTTTTCAACAGGAATCGATTCGCCTGTTAATACAGCTTGGCTAACAAATAAATCCCGAGATTCAATCAATCGAATATCTGCCGGGATCATGTCTCCGGCCGACAAGTAAACAATATCCCCAGGAACAATTTCACTTAATGGAATCTCAATACGTTCTGGGCTCATATCTTTATGCGCACGTCTTAGCACCGTTGCTGTTGTGCGAATCATCGATTTTAACGCTTCAGCCGCTTTGTTCGATCTAAATTCCTGCCAAAAACGCAATAATCCACTCAGTGATACCATAGTTAGAATAATGATAATACTGGTTAAATCTGTCTCTTCACCATTTTGCAAAGGTAACCAAAAATCAGTCACAAAACTAACAATAGCTAATGCTAATAATACAAATATAAACGGATTATTAAACGCAGTTAATAGTTGTACTAAAACTGATGGTACCTTTTCGCGTGCGACTTCATTTTTTCCATATATTTCAATTCTCGACTTTGCACTTTCTTGTGTTAATCCCGAAAGGCTGGATTGAAATTTAGCTAAAATACTATCAAGGCTGTTTTGGGCTTCATTGATAGCCTTAATATCTATACTATTTTGTGCTTTAGTTTTAGATGTGTTTTTTGTCATCATAAATACCTATATTCATAATTTTGGCAAGAGCATGCCAACTTACTGTTACCAAGTAACGATAAGTAATTAAATTTTGTGATTAGCTAAAATTTAGTGCATAGCAAAATTAGCCTATAAAGCTATTTTGTATAGCATGGGCTTAGCATTAAATTTAATTAGCAAACAGAATTAATTAAGAATTTAGATACAACTCGGTGGTTCTAAATGTTTTTCTGAAAGATGTAAAACACGCACCATTAAGCTTTGCGCGCACTGGTGTTTTGAATTTGTGTGATAGCGTGTAAAAAAATACATATCGTTCACCGTTACCGTTCTATCAATTTCGGTTTGTGAACTGAAAAAATGGTTATTTAGACAGGTTCATTAACCGATAATGATGTGTTTAAATTTGTCTCCCCTAGTCTTGGGGTGACCCGATTGAGTGTCCATATTTCTCCTGTAAATTGAACTCTTCACTTTATATTTCAACTTCCCTTCACCCTCGTTTTTAACTTCCAAATAGCTAAAAAAGGAAGAAAAGCTCAAAAGGCGGCATCTTTATACGCCTTTAAGAAATAGAAGTCAACCCATCTCACAAAAAAAGAAATACAGTTGTTGAAAAACAGCACTTATCGGCGCATTTATCTTCATATTCATTTAGAACAGATACACCTATTACCTAATATAAGATACAATTACTGCACGATTAACTAACGTGAATATTTTAAATGGAACTGTCTGAATTACTCCATGATAATTGGTTCAATTTGGTAATTATTTTTGTGCTTTCTTTTGTCACATTTATTTTTAAAAAAAGTACTCAAAATGACTATTTTGATAATATTATTAAATATGCCGATATTTTAGGGAAAACACCTCAACCCAAATATCAAATGGATTATTTAAATAATATTAAAAAGAAACTAATATGGGAAAAAGTCTGTTTTTATCAATCAGGTAATATCGATAAAGAAAGTATCGCTATTTCGCTAGTAAATGCTGATGTTCATAATCTTATTGAACTTACTCAATTAGACTTATTAACGCACTATTTTAAGATCACACAAAATCGTATTACACCACTTAAGCCCTATTTAATTAAAGAAGTTGTAATTAGTGGTATTGTATTTATTCTCGCATTAATTATGTTGCTATCTAACGTTATTACGGCCTTGAACTCACCTTGGATAATTAATGTTATCATTGCCATTTTAACAAGCTTTATCATAATGATAGCTCTATTTAGTTTTACCATAGAACCAATTAAACGATTAAAAACCTATCTTTCAATTCTAAAAGATAAGAGCTTTTTACAAAGAACAAATAATCAGTTAGCCAAAATAATCAAAGAGAAAAATAGATTGATCACCGATATTTTAGAAGAAACAACCGAGCAAAAAAAATAACAAAATCGTCAACGAATTTAAAATTATTATTCAGCTAGTATGTAATATAACTATATTAATAAATAGGATGAACAGTATTACTACTTTTAATCCTATTTATTATATGGAGATTAAGCTTGAATATTCAATCTTGCATTTTTTAAGTGATTAACAAGATCTAACAGTGATAAATTAAGTTGATGCATAAATTGTTGGTACGAAAACTCTTTTTTGCTAATTTCGTTTAATTGCAATTCCCAATGGGCGGTCATATCAGGCATCGACATTATATCAGGTAGTGATAAAATCAGATTTTTACCCACCTCCGTTGAGCGAATTACTTTGCCTTGACGAGTTAAAAATTGACGTTTAAATAACAATTCTATAATACCAGCCCTTGTTGCTTCTGTACCTAAACCATCGGTTTCGCGTAATATTTTTTTGATTTCGGGATCTTTAACAAATCTGGCAATCCCCGTCATCGCAGACAACAATGTTGCATCGGTAAATGGCCTTGGCGGTTGGGTTTCTTTGCTAACCAGTTCAGTATCAATACATTGCACTGTTTCACCCTTTTTAACTAATTTAGTTAATAAACCATTACTTTCATTATCATCAATATCGGTTTGAGCTTGATAGTTTTTAGCTCTAAATAAAACCTTCCAACCTTCATCAAGCATGTGGTTAGCTTTAGAAATAAATTTTCCACCTTTAATATCAACATCAATTTCCAATTCAGTATATTTATATGCTGGATAAAATTGGGCTAAATATTGCGTTGCCACAACTTGATAAACGGCTTTTTCGTTAACAGATAAGTTATCCATTTTTGCTTTACGCAAGGTTGGAATAATAGCGTGGTGCGCTTCTACTTTTTTATCATTCCAAGCTTTAGAACGTGAAGTAAAATCAGCATGATCAACTGCAGTTTGCAGTTCTGGGCAATTATTTTCAATGGCAGACTTTACACCTGTAATTTGTTTTAAGTGTTCTTCTGGCAAAAAGCGACAGTCTGATCTTGGATAGGTAATTAATTTGTGTTTTTCATATAACGATTGACAAACATCAAGCACATCTTGAGCACTCAGCCCATTTTTTTTAGCCATCTCAATTTGCAGTGCCGATAAATTAAATGGCATTGGTGGCGCAAGTTCTTTCTTTTTATTACTAACTTTATCAATTGTGCCTGATTGCTTATTAATACGCTGACAAACATTTTCGGCCAATTTTTTAACTAAAACACGCCCTTCCTCATCCTGATAAAGCGCGCAAGCTTCGCTAGGTTGCCATTTAGCTTTAAATATTTCATTACCTTTGGTTTGTAGCACTGCAAAAACTTCATAAAATGGTTTAGGTACAAATTGCGCTATCTCTAAATCTCGTCTAACCACTAACCCTAAAATAGGGGTTTGTACTCGCCCAATTGATAAAACACCTCGATAACCGTTTTTTTGACCAACAATGGTACAAAGACGACTCATATTAATGCCATATAGCCAATCGGCTCGAGCTCTTGCTAATGCCGAGGTTGATAAAGGAATAAAATCTTGATTGTTGCGTAATTGTTGCAATGATTTTTCAACAGCGCTGGCATTCAAATCACTGATCAAACAGCGCTTTATTGATTTGCGTTTACTTGACGGTAATTGGCAATAATTTAAGACTTCATCAACCAACAACTGCCCTTCTCTATCTGGGTCACCTGCATGCACAATTTGGTCGGCCGATTTAATTAGATCCACCAAAATATCAAACTGTTTTTGTGTCGTGTTTTTGGGGGTTAATATCCACTTTTCAGGCACGATGGGTAAATCGTTAATTGCCCACTTTTTATATCGCTGATCATAAACTTCTGGCGTGGCCTGCTCAAGCAAGTGCCCAATACACCAACTAACCACATCACCATTACTTGCTTTAATAAAACCATTACCTTTTTGATGAGGTTTAGGTAATACGTCAGCGATAGCCCTTGCTAAGCTGGGCTTTTCGGCAATAAATAAACGATAAGATTGATTAAGTTGCATAAGAATAATTATTCATTAAAATTTCAAACAAGATAAGTTTGAATCAGTATTAATTTTATGGTTTTAAATAAAAAGTCAATTATATCCTTATACCCAACTTTATAAACATTCATAAATTTTCATCCATTTTTTAAAGATACTTTATTACCACCATTTTTTGTATTTAAGCCAAACAACTGAAATAACACAAATAATAACAAGTAGTAATATTAATCCTACAAAAGACCAACCTTCACTACTAAAAGGAATACCGGCTAAATTGACACCAAGCAAACTAGTTAAAAACGTAATGGGTGTAAAAATTATGGTAAAGAGTGACATTAAATAAATTCGTTTATTGGTTGATTCAGCCAAGAAGCTATTAATTTGTTCCATAATTGAAGCTATTCTTAATAAACAACTATCAATATCAGATACATAATGATTTTGTTGATAGGAAATATCATGCAATCGTTGGCGATCGTTATCATCAATCCACGATATTCTTTCAGTCGAAATTTTCACAAAAATATCGCGTTGTGGTGATAACAATCGGCGTAAGACGATCAACTGTTTACGAACGCGACCGATCTCTTTATAAGAAAAAATACGTTGGTTTAAAACAGATTCTTCTAACTTAATGATTTTATTGTGAACACTATCAAAAGATAAATTAACTTGATCACTAATTAAATCAGACATTTGAATCAACCAATCCGCCACATCTACAGGACCAATACCCTTTTCTAGATGATCCTTTAATTCAGCAATAGCCGAAATTTGTTGATGCCGTGTTGAAATAATCATGTTATCAGTTATATAAAAACGAAAGGTAACAATAGGATCGGGAAGCTCATTGGGAACAAAATTAACACCTTTTAAAACTACTAAAACACCTGATTCAAAACGAATTTCCTTGGATATTTGCTTAGGTTTTAGCAATTCATTTTTAATCAAATCTGGAACTAGATTTGTATTATTTACCCAATTGATAGTTTCTTGTTTAGCAAAATCTAAATGAATCCAAAATGGTTGTAAAATTGAAGGTTTACTCTGTTCATTAAGTGGTAGCGCTTTACCTTTACCATCTAACTGACAACAAAAAGCTGGTTTAGCTTCTAAAAGATGTGAAACAGAAATAGAACTTACACTATTTTGATTAGTCATCACCGATCTCATTTATTGTTTTTTCAAATTATATACCTAATTTAGTTTAAATTGGAGCTATCAAATAGCGTTTAATTATTTTGCCTAAGGCATTAGATAAATTTGAGGGATACAACAATTATCTGGATGATGATAAATACCCAACTCAACCCCATACCAGTGATAAATATTATCTGTTGTCAAAACGTCTTTAGATGTGCCTTGTTCAACAATTTCACCTTGATTAATTAATAAGATTTTGTCAGCATATAATGCTGCTAGATTGAGATCATGCAATACACAACATACTGTCAATTTCTGCTTATGAGCAAGTTGTTTTAACAATCTTAAGGTCTGTTGTTGATAATATAAATCAAGTGCTGAGGTGGGTTCATCTAAGAAAAGTAATTTTTCAGTCGGTTCGGATTGCCATAATTGAGCTAAAACTCTAGCTAACTGCACGCGCTGTTGCTCTCCACCCGATAAACTACGATAATCACGCTCAGCAAATTTTAAACAATCAGTTTGCAACATTGTTTCTTGTAGGGCTTGGTTAAAATCAACTTTACCATAAGGTGAACGCCCCATAGCAACAACTTCTTTTACTTTAAAAGGAAATGTTAACTGGCTTTGTTGCAACATCACCGTTCGAACTTTAGATAACTTTTTTTCTGACCATTGTGATAGTGGCTTATTAAGTAAATAACACTCTCCAGATGATGGTTTTTGGTAACCTGTTAATAAGCGCAAAAGTGTTGATTTACCAGCACCATTAGGCCCTATAATAATCGTAATTTCACCCATTTTTACGTGTAAAGATACATCATTAATTAATTTGCGACTTGCATCATAAAAAGTTAAATGTTCAGCAATTAACATCATCAAATTCCATCTATTATTTATGTCTTAAAATTAGCCATAGAAAATAAGGACCACCTATTAAGCTAGTAAAAAGCCCAACAGGGATTTCGGTAGGTGCAACTAAAGTTCGCGCCAAAGTATCAGCAAGTAGTAATAAACAAGCACCTCCTAGGGCTGATGTGGGTAACAGCCAACGATGATTCGCACCTATTTGTAATCGAATCATATGGGGAACAACCAGACCAACAAAAGCAATTATGCCACTAACTGCGACCGCAGTACCGATTAATACAGCACAAAGCAATAGTAGATATCGTTTTACTCGTTGCACATTAAGGCCTAAATAATGCGCATCTTCATCGCCAAGTTGAAGAATATTTAATTGATGGGAAAGTTTAAAAACACAAAGCAAAACCGGAATAATTAGCGATACTGCAACAAGAACTAAATCCCAAGAACCATTACCTAAATTTCCCATTGACCATAATGAGATCTGTCTTAATTGAATTTCATCACCAATATAGCTTATGCATCCCATTATTGCGCCAATAATGGCATTAATAGCAACACCCAGTAAAACCATTTTTGCCAAGTTACATTGCAAGTTTAAGCTATATACATAAATAAATAAAAAAATCAAAATGCTACCAGAAAAAGCGGCTGCTATTTTACCGTAAAGCATCATAATAGGTGGAAAGATCGCTGGAAATAAAATAGATAACCCAACCATTAACGCCGCCCCACTACTGATGCCTAATAAACCCGAATCAGCTAATGGATTTCTAAACAGCCCTTGCATCACAGCACCAGAACTAGCTAATGCCATACCAACCACAACTGCTAACATAATTCTTGGCATTCGAACATTAAGCCAAATATTCCATAACGGATCATCAAAAGACATATTAATTATCTTGTTGATAGATAAATTTAAAGCACCACAATTAGCAGAAAGTAGAATAAGCACAAAAAGGATGCCTATTAAACCCCATAATAATGAATGATGGTCATTGGGACAATGACGATTATTTTGCACACTCTAGCCCCTTTTTTATGTTGATTTCTTCATATCATTTAATCAATAAGAGATTTTTAAACTAGGATCTACCACACCATAAGCACAACAATTTTATCAATAATGATTTTTGCTAAATCAATGCGATAAATAAAACCATGAATCTCTTGCTGATAATAGCATTCGGCATGTTGAGTCATCTCACCATCACTCAGTCCACCCTGTCTTAAAATAACAAAATTTAACGTACTGGTTTGCAACCAAAGCTCGGCTAATGATTTTTCTCGTACGGCGTGACCAAAAGCTTGTTTAGCTTTAGCTGATAACGTAGCCCAAGAATCGCCACACCCTAGCGAAGTCACTAAAACCATCTGTTTAATGTCCGTTTGCTCCGCGCAATCAATAATGAGACGTTGTGCTTGATAGTTCCCTGCTTGACCTCCTAAGGTTGTCACGATCGTAGCATCTGAACCCGCTAACTCACACAAGGATTTAACAAGAGAAGCATTAGTTGCATCACCAATATAAGTTTTAATACCTTGGTTTGATAACTGCTTAGAAAAATCATTATCACGAACCAAAACAATATAACGCCAATTAGGGTAAGTTTGCTTTGCTAACTGCAAAACTTGATAGCCCGTTCCAAGTTTAATGCTTACACCAAAGATTAATAATGTCTTCATATTTTAACGTATTAAAATTAATTAATTTTTTTAGCTAATTTTCTGAACTTTTCTAACTGGTCTGCTTTTAGTTGATGTTTTTCATCACGACCAACAAAAATTTTAAACATTGCTTGCCCCATGTGATTAAGAAATATAATTGATGCAGTAGACATTTTCATAAATTTACGCTCAATAAAAGCAATGTATTGACAATGCTCTACTTTTATATGCCCACTTAAGCCTTTTTGATGGCGTAAATTGAAGTATTTTTGACTATAACTTCCTGGTGGTAATTCTCCAGAAATTTCAGCAATAACATCACCTGTATGGACTAAAAACAGCACCTTTCCCCAAGTTATAACTTCATTCCAAATATTATCAAAATTACTACCATCAACAATTTTTGCATCAGGTAAAGCTTGAATCACTTGCGTGAGTGTGACGTTATAATCTTGAGCAATTTTTTCTAATAATTCTTCTGAATTGGTTTGCATATAAGTAGTTAAATTTGCTAAATGAGGTTGTTTATCTACCATAATAATATCCTTCAATTACTATATGTTATGTGGATGTTTTGCTGTATTAATAGCTGAATGAGGCATAGCAGGTTGACAATGATTTGATTGTCTTGCTTGTTTCTTTTTTTTTTTTGTAATTCAATATATTCTGGATTATTGAGTTGTAACAATAATTGCTGCAAAGCTTGTAGCATATTGCTTGACCAAAAACGCCCCGATAGTGTTAAAAGCATGCAATAATCTTTATTTTTTAAAAGCCCCACTTGATGCCATTGATCAATTAAAGGTTCAAACAATTGATAGTGTTGCGTTAATTTTTTCAAATCAACTCGTCCTTTTTCAATACCTGCTTGCAATTGATATAACCATTCACCAATCAATGGTTTTCCCGTTAACATCATTATAGGTTTTTTTCCTTGATCAAGCTGGGTATAGTATTGGCTTAAATCGCGATGAATCATAAAAGATTGACCACCTAAACGCCCACCTGCGCAAGATCCAAAAGCAAAAAAATTCGAACCTTGTTTGATTAAAAAATTATATAAATTTCGTTCACGACTGGTTTTCGCCCAATGCGCATTGGTTAAATGAACCCAGCCTTGTTTAGCAAAAAACTCCGCACCTTGGTGGTAAAAATTGCACTTATCGGTGACAGATGGGATTTCGATACGTTTATTTTCAACACTTTTAGCTAACGGTGTTGTTGGCAATAAATTGAGGGAATAAAGATCAACGCCATCCAATGGTAAATCGTTGGCAATGTCTAAATCTCTTTGCCAATTTTGAGTAGTTTGATTAGGTAAACCAAACATTAAATCACAAACCAAAGCAACACTATCACGCAATGCAATACGCTCAAAACGCTTAATAATTTGTGCTTCAGTCGATTCACGACCTAATCGTTGCCTAATTTCAGAATTAAACGTCTGCACCCCAATCGAAAAGCGATTTGCACCAGCTTCAATATAACTATCAATACGCTCATCATCAAAATCTGAGATGCGTCCTTCGACCGTAATTTCACAATCAGGTGCCAAAGGTGCATGTTGTTTAAAATAACGAATTACTTGCGCGATTTGCCCTGTGGCCAAAGCTGAAGGCGTACCCCCACCAAAATAAATGGCATGAATAGGAGCTGATTGCATCGCCTTATTATGAATTTCGAGCAATATTTCTTTCAACAAATAATCAATATAGGTTTCAGTATTGAACTTCCTTAATGAATTTTGATAAAAGCCACAAAATTGACAATGAATATTACAAAAAGGAATATGAATATAAATCAAACGTTTTTTTCCGATTAAAGCTGTTGTTTGAATAATTTTCCATTGCTGTGCAACCTCTTGTGAAGGTAAAGGCAAACTTGCTTGCAAAGGCATTACTGCCCTGCGATCTTTAAAGGGTAAAATTGCATTTTGTGCATAAAAAACGCTAACATCTAATGATTTCATAACAGATTATCTTGAACAAATAAACAGCATAATTAAATAATAATTATTATCATTTAGCAATGTTTTTTATTTATTATTTTTATAACAAATTGATATTTTTAATTATATTTTTAGATAGATATTATTGAAAAGAGTTTTACGGCTAAATTTGATAATGTTTTACTCAATAAAAATAGCTCAATAGACTAAATTTGTTGCTAATTAAAATTAGCAACACAGTATGTGTAATCCTACTAAAATTTTATCGTTATAAAAAATAAATATTGTTACTTTATTGATAATGGTTATCATTTTCATTATAGTGTTTCGGTTAAAAAATAACTAACAATAGGAAATAAACAATGAAGAAAAATTTTTTTACGAAATTAGGTCTATTTTTATTCATTTTCTGCTTTAACAGCCTTATTAATTTAAGCTTGGCTAATGAAAGAATTGTTATATCTGGTGGCTCTTTAACTGAAATCGTTTTTGCACTCGGCGCAGGTAATCAGGTTGTTGGCGTAGACAAAACAAGTAGCTATCCTGATGCAGTAAAACAACTTCCCCAAATTGGCTATTGGAAATTATTAAATATTGAGGGAATCTTATCACTAAAACCCTCGCTATTTATTACATTAAGTGATGTCGAGCCAGATAACGTAGTTAGTCAAGTTGCTAAGGCTAACGTGGATGTTCTTTCACTACAACGTATACCTGGAACTGTTAATTTACTTTATTTAAATATTGAAAAAATTGCTGACAAATTGAATAAGCAAACTGAAGGAAAACAGTTAATCAGTAGAATAAAAAACAACTTGGCACAAATCCAAGAAAAAATCAGCAACCATTCTAAGAAAGCCAAAGTCCTTTTTCTAATGAGTATGGGTGGTACAAATTCGGTTGCAGGTAAAAACACTACCGCCGATGCTCTCATCACCATTGCAGGAGGAGAAAACCTTGCCAAACATACAAGCTACAAAAACTATACTGCAGAATCGTTAATTGCAATGAACCCTGAAATTATTATATTAAATAAAAACTCAATTGAACAATTAGGAGGAATAGAAAAATTAAACACTATTGCAGGAATTACTGAAACATCAGCTTATAAAAATCACCGCATTATAACCATCGACGATAGCTATCTTTTTGGTATTGGCCCAAGAGTTGACGAAGTTAGCCAAATACTTTATCAACATTTTTATCCTCAATAACATGGGATGATTATTTATAATATATTGATTATATTAATAATAATTTTAAGCGAAGCAATTGAAGTGTATTATTGGATTTATTATGTTTGAAAGGAATAAAATGCTTAATCTTACTAATTTAAAAAAAACTAGCACATTAGCTTTAAGCTTGTCCATAATCATGCCTGCAATCGCGGCAGAAAGTAATGACAATGAAAAATACAATGACATCATGACAGTCACTGCACACGAAGCAACCAAAATACCTGGCACCAATACAGAAATATCTGAACAAGATATAAGGCGCGACGGCAGAACCAATTTCGGTACACTTATGCGCTATCAGCCTCTTATTTCTACACCTAGCAATATTTCAGGATCTGGCAGAGGTAAAAGTAGTTGGGATCGCGGTGGATTTACTGGCTATAACATTCGTGGTTTAGATGCTAACCGAATTTCCATCGATATTAATGGTATGCCCTTACCCATCGCACAAGGACGCGTCAACTCTGTAGGTCGAGCTGGTTTTGGTACTTACGGCATTGGCCGAGATTATATTGATACCTATATGTACAACAGAGTTGATATCCAATCAGGTGCAACATCCGTGAGTAATGCCAACAATGCATTAGGTGGCTCAGTATCATTTCAAACAAAAACAGCCAGCTACTATCTATATCCTGGTAAAACAAGCTATTTTGGTTTGCAAAATAATTATGACAGCTCTGATAGAAGTTATCATCAAGGTTTAACTATGGCCGGAGGCGATGATTACCTTAATGGAATTATTGTGTTAAGCCGTCGTGATGGACAACAAACTCGCAATCATGGTGATTCAATAAATGCTTACCCAGAAAACTGGCATTCAAATTCACTATTAGCTGGTTTTGGCTGGCAAATTACCGATGAACATGTACTCAATGCCACAGCGGATTATAATAACAAAACCAAAAATGCACATTACGCTACATGGGATAAATATGGGAAGAAAATTGAATCATTTGATCAGCAAAGAAGCAAAAATAATCGTTTTAATCTAGCCATCAAAGAACAGTGGAAACCAACTAATATTAGCTGGATTGATACCTTAACTAGCCAACTCAATTATCAACAGACCCACGTTTATGATAACACAAACCTAAAACACACATCTAGAAGATCTTTTAACACACAAACACATTATAACACCAAGGCTTATAACTTTATTACAACGCTATTAAAAATTTACGAAAATCAAAAAATCAGTGCTGGCTTAAATGCAAAATGGAGTAAAGATGAATCACCATTTTACACATCGGCCAAATCAGAATATAGAAGAATATTTCCTGATGGTGATTACACCAAGCCTCAAGCTGATAGCCGTAGTTATAACTTAGGTGGATTTTTTGAAGATCGTATTAGCTTTCATATCAACAATGATCAAAACTTCTATTTAGTTCCTGGTGTTAGAGCGATATATCAAAACACTAAACCGCGTAATCTTGAAAATATGGCATTATCGAATATAAATTCTAGTCAATTAAAGAAACAATACAATGGTAATAGTGACTTTAAAATATTACCGTCGTTTTCATTTATGTATGATATTAATCCTAATTTTATTACTTATTTGCAGTATAGACGTGGCGCACAAATGCCAAATCAAAATCAATTATATGGTTCTTATTTAGCACATAGTCAGATGTATGTACTTGTTGGTGATTCAAATCTCAAAACAGAAATAAGTGATAATTTTGAATTAGGTTTAAAAGGACAGCCAACGACAGGCATTACATTATCAACAGCTGCTTTCTATAATAAATATAAAAATTTCATTGCATACTCTCGTTATAAAAAGAATTTTGTAGGAACCGGTAATCGTATCGTTTATCAATCCGAAAACAGAGATAAAGCTTATATTTACGGTGCCGAACTAAGCAGTGAATTTAATATGGGTAAATGGTTTAAATCAGTAAACGGGTTAAGTACAAGATTTGTAATTGGCTATAACCAAGGTAAGTCCAAATCAAGCTATTTAGGCGATAAATATATCGAGATGGACACAATTGCACCATTAAAAAGTACTATTAGTCTAATATGGGATGATCCAAATAAATACTATGGTTTAGCTTTAACTGTTACCTTCCAAAAAGGCAAAAAAACTCAAGGTACAACCCGTGAAACATACAACAATGAAGGAAAGCCAATAGAAGACTCAACAGATAATTATTTTAGAATTGCAGGACATAGCATTGTTGATTTAACTGGTTATGTAAATATAACTAAAAACATAAAATTAAGCGCTGGTATCTATAATCTTACTGATCAAAAATATTGGGATTACCTAAGTAATAATAAATTATATAGTACTTCAAATTATAAATATTTAGAAATGTTCACTGCCCCAGGTAGAACATTCCAATTAAGTATGAATATTGATTTTTAGTTAGCAATATAAATTATATGTAGGAATTACTCACGTTGATTAAAGTAATTCGAAAAACTACTGTAATAAAAATACATAAAAAACAAAACTAACGCCATATCACAGACAAGAAATATGGCGTTTATGTCATAAAAAAATAATCGTTATCGATTTAGCTAAATGTTTTATGGTCGGTGGTTCAACCATTTATAACGTACTAAAGAAAGCCCAATTGAAACTTTTTGTCCCTTTAACCAGTAAAAACGCATCCTGTAAAACCATCAGCTATTTAATTAAATTATAAAAACAATTTAAGAAAAGTTAAGACATAAGTCAAACGAAATAACAAGAACTTACCCTACCTAAAGCTATATGTTGATATCAAACGTCAATCTGGAACATTCCATTTATAATACCAAAAGACCTTATGAGTTCTGAATAATATGACTTTCATTGAACATAAAGTATAAAAATAAGCAACATATTTTTTACGTGAGTTTTATATTAACTATGAGATAGTTACAAAATTGTTCACTTTTTAAATTATATTTTTGTAAAAAATATTCTGGAGTCTATACCGTCTGGTGATTAATTAACCGTTGTAAATCCCCTCTTTAGAATTTCCTACACTTTCTCTATTTATCGATCATACTCAAGAAAAACTGCCTAATATAAACGAAAGTGAAACTGAAGAACATTTATTAAAATTAGCAGAAATTTATAGAAGTATTAGCGGAAGAGCAAATCAAACACTGGCAGTAAATTAAAATCGACTTTATAAGCAACAAAACATTTAATGATGATGAACTAACACAGTTTCTGAATTTATTACACTGCTTGCTGATATAGTACAAATATGTAATTATTAAGAATAGAGTTTTATAGATAGGAATTTGTTTTTGCAAAAATAATTAAACTAATTCTATCTCTGATAATTTTTTACTTTTAAAAGACCTTTTAAAGTTCGGTTAGGTTTCAAACATTTTATCTATATAATAGAAAAATAATATCGGCTATCCAATAGCTATACACCTCTATCTTCATCTTGCAAAATTTAATCATCTAGTTTACTTTACTTATACACGGAAATAACTAGAGCGTACACATGATGATATCTTTTAAAGAGCAGCAACAGCAAATTAGCTTTGTTAAGCAGTTTTTTGCTAATCAACTTGCCGAGCGTTTATCACTGATCGAAGTGCAAGCTCCGTTACTAAGTAAAGTTGGCGATGGTATTCAAGATAATTTGTCAGGAACCGAACACCCAGTGCAAGTTAAGGTAAAAGCAATACCTAATACACAATATGAAGTGGTACATTCACTAGCTAAATGGAAACGTAAAATTTTGAGTGATCACCATTTCGAAGTTGGCGAAGGAATCTACACTAATATGAAAGCATTACGCCCAGACGAGGATCAACTTTCGCCAATTCATTCAGTTTATGTAGATCAATGGGACTGGGAAAAAGTAATTCGCCCAGAAGATCGCAATTTAACTTATCTAAAACAAACGGTCGAAAATATTTACGCTACCATTAAAGCGACCGAAAAAATAGTTTCAAAACAGTATCATCTTTCACAATTTTTACCCGAATCTATCACCTTTATCGATAGTGAGCAGTTATTAAAACGTTATCCAAATTTATCCCCCAAAGAGCGTGAAAACGCAATAACTAAAGAGCTTGGAGCAGTTTTTTTAATTGGTATTGGCGGTAAATTATCAAATAATGAAAAGCATGATGCTCGTGCACCTGATTATGATGATTGGAGCAGTGAAAACGATTTAGGATCTAAGGGCTTAAATGGCGATATTTTAGTGTGGAATCCGATTTTGCATAGCGCATTTGAAATTTCATCAATGGGAATTCGGGTCGATCCTGAAACGTTAAAACGTCAATTAAAACTAACAAATGACGAAGATCGTTTAGAGTTTGCTTGGCATAAAGCATTAATCAATGGCTATTTGTTACAAACCATTGGTGGTGGAATTGGGCAATCTCGTTTGGTTATGTTGCTTCTACAACAAAAACATATTGGTCAAGTTCAATCAAGTGTATGGGACGAAGATGTTAAAGCGAATTACAGCCATTTGCTATAATTCCAAGCATATAAATATAGGGCATTACGCCCTATATTTTCTGCAAAAATGATCTAATTAATTTTTAACAGGTAATTTACCCTCTGCTGGCGCAGATTCGGTTGGAGTGTTTATTGATTGTTTCGCTTTATCATTACTACTCTCAGTTTCATCTTTTGTTTTAGTTAGCTGAGTTTGGGTTTGCATTGCTAAATCATCCAAACGAACATAAACAATATTCTGGCGACCTCGATCGCATGATCCCACAATTTTTCCATTAATTTTTCGTTCTGAATTATCAGAAGGTTCAAGTTTTAATTGAAATCTTGATGGATCAACGCCATTATTTTTAATTTTTTCAACAATATTAGCACTAATTTCATCACAATTTGATGCTACTGCTAACATTGGTAAACTAAGTATAAATAAACCGGTTAATTTTTTCATTTCCTTTTCCTTTTGACGGTTATTTGTTTTTTGGATGCATCATAAAACTATCATTTTATCAGTAATATTAAAGCAAATCGATTAACTTGATTTATTCACTGTACAAT
Source organism: Gilliamella sp. BG7 (assembly GCF_046635565.1). Lineage (NCBI taxonomy): Bacteria > Pseudomonadati > Pseudomonadota > Gammaproteobacteria > Orbales > Orbaceae > Gilliamella > Gilliamella sp. BG7. The sequence goes on from NZ_JBIDFB010000004.1 coordinate 123,453, forward strand.
TTGATAAGTATTTAACAAACCTGTTAATAACTTAATAACATTATAATTATTAAGTTATTTTTTTAATGGTTAAATATTAACCTGCACAATTTTCGATTTAATTTAAAAACAAAAATAGATCTTTTTTGCAATTCTTGTTGAAATTTATTATTAACTCTAACAATAAATTCCCCAAAAAAGCGATAATTTAAGAACAACTGATTACCTGTTACATAATGGCTTAATGTAAATTACAGAGCAGTAAAAAAGGCAATTAACCCAAAAAGCACTCCTGGCGAATTAGCAATTGCTAAAGGCCAATCTTTCTTTTCTTTCAATAAGCCATAACAAACCCAAAGTGAACAGTTAACGGCAGCTGCTAATGGTTGAATAGGATTTGTTTTAAATCCATGCAAATTATCAATGATTTGTGGGATATAAGAAACATACATCCCTAATGAAGCTACTGTAGCGATAATACCTAAAATATGAAAAGCCTTAGATGAAAGATGCAAAATAGTCTCCTAATATTGTTTATGGTTTGTCACCTTATGTTTGTAATTATAACGATTTAGAATACAGACAGTAAACTAACATATTTTTCTTAATAGTAAAGTAGAGTTAAAAAAGGTAAGTAATTAGCTAAATTTGGTTTAAGAACTATTGTTGTCTATAAGTGATTTTATATTTAATCATAATGTTATAAATTGTGGCAATTATTAGTATTGAGTTACAAAAGCAAATAACAAGAAGAAACTAATTTCAATAATTGGTTAAATGGTGTTATTTTGCGGATAATTCAAAAAGGGATTTAAGATACTTATGCACTGTATGACTTGATAATTACTGAATAAGCCTGTTGATAACTTTTTAATAAAATGATTATTATGGAGTTTTTTAAAAGATTACATATTGAACGACAATAAAATCAATTTTATTGTAACTAAAAAAGGAAGTATTTTTATAATTTTTCTGAAATTATTTCTTGATCAAAATGACCATAACTTAATCTGAGTGCCCCTAAGTTATCGCCAAAATCAACACCTTGCGATACCGTTACACCTTTTGATAACAGTTGGTTAAGTAAGGCTAATTCCTGCGCTACCGTTTTTACAGGTAAATGCGCATATAAATGAAAGCCACCTAGTGGGGGGTGATAAGTAATCTCACCACCGAAATAGCAATCCAACCAATGCATTAACTGCTCTGCTTTGATTTGTAATGTTTGCCGTAAGTGTTGTTGATGGACAGTGTGATGATGTTGTAGATATTCTTGAGCTAATAATTGTGGCAATATACTTAACCCCGAATCAATGTGTTGCCGAATATTGGCCAGATTTGTAATAATATCGCGCGGCGCCACCATCCACCCAATACGAATATTTGCCCCTATATATTTTGATAGCGATCCTAAATAGATAACTTGATTATGCTGATCCCATTTTTTAATGGGCAATACCGACGAATTAGGTTTAAACGCTAAACTGCTATAGGCGTCATCCTCAACAATACCAATACATTGCGAGCGACAAAATGCAACAATTGCCTGTTTTCGTCTATTACTCATAACAAAGCCCATTGGGTTTTGAAATATAGGATTCAAAAACAACCATTTTATTTGATGTTGTTGTACGCAATTTGCTAGGCTTTCAATAGTAATACCTTCATTATCACATTCAATACCATATAAACGTAATCCAGCAGCCTGAAACAAAGGTAAAGAGTAAAAATAGGAAGGAGATTCAATTCCAACTGGATCACCTGGCTTAAGTAAACCCTGTGTAATAAGAAATAACGACTGCTGCGTGCCCGATGTAATTAAAATTTCGTTAATATCAACTTGCATAGAAAACTGCGTTTGCATGTAAATTGCAATTTGAGCTTTAAGCGATGGTAAACCTAATTGTAATGCATCGCTGTTTTTTTCATGCATAATCAATTCATTTAACGAGGTATTGGGTAGCTGAAGTTTGGGAATTAAATTAGTTGGCAAATCACCATTAGCCAGATCACAAATTTGCACTTGTTGCGCACGCACTTGTGCCACTTTTTGTTGATAAAATGATTTTTTATCTCGATAAAAATGGGCTGGTAAACACCAATTGATCGATGAATACGTTTGCACGCCCCATTTTTTATTATTGACATAAGTGCCACTACCTCGACGTCGAAGTAATATGCTTCGTTCAGTCAACAGCTCCAGTGCATGTACAACAGTTGAGCGGTTAATCTGTAACATTTTAGCTAGCTCCCTTTCTGAAGGTAACCTTTCGCCTGCAATCAAAATTCCTTGCTCAATATAATGTTCAATTAAGTGAGTCAGTTGTTGAAAAAGCGATCCTTCAAATTGGGTTAGTTTTTGTTTTTGCCACATATTTTAGACACTTGTTTTTTTAGAAACACATTAAAGATAAAATAAAATCAATGTTCTATATGAACATTTTTATAGTAACACCAATAAACCTAAAATTGGATGGTTTTATTATAGTCCAATTGGCTGTTTCGTCTAACTGTTTCTTTTTGAATAATACTTTTTAAACAAGACCAATTTTCAACTAGGAGTAAAAAATGAATCAAATTACAGGAACACAGACCGTTAAACGTGGTATGGCACAAATGCAAAAAGGTGGCGTAATCATGGATGTTGTTAATGCTGAACAAGCTAAAATTGCCGAACAAGCTGGTGCAGTTGCGGTAATGGCTTTAGAGAGAGTACCGTCAGATATTCGAGCTGCTGGTGGTGTCGCTCGAATGGCAGATCCTACTATTGTTGAACAAGTCATGAATGCAGTTAGTATACCTGTCATGGCTAAGGCACGTATTGGCCACATTGTTGAAGCACGTATTTTAGAATCAATGGGGGTTGATTATATTGACGAAAGCGAAGTACTAACCCCAGCCGATGAACAGTACCATCTTCTAAAAGATGAATTTACCGTGCCTTTTGTTTGTGGCTGTCGTGATTTAGGTGAAGCACTACGTCGAATTGGTGAAGGAACATCAATGTTACGTACCAAAGGCGAACCAGGAACAGGGAATATTGTTGAAGCTGTTCGCCATATGCGTAAAGTAAATGAGCAAATCCGTTTGGTCACAGGAAAATCAAAAGATGAGCTAATGACTTTTGCTAAAGAAATTGGCGCACCTTATGAGCTTGTATTACAAGTAAAACAACTAGGTAAGTTACCAGTTGTAAATTTTGCCGCTGGCGGCGTTGCTACCCCTGCCGATGCGGCACTTATGATGCAACTGGGTGCCGACGGTGTTTTTGTTGGATCGGGCATTTTTAAATCTCAAAATCCAGAAAAGTTTGCCAAAGCCATTGTGCAAGCTACTACTTATTTTGATGATTATCCACGATTAGCCGAATTATCAAAAGGATTAGGCGAAGCCATGAAAGGCATTGAAATCAGCACACTTGCTCAATCAGAAAGAATGCAAGATCGAGGTTGGTAATGGCAAAATCATCCAAAATAAGCAATGTTAAGTACATTGGTGTGCTCAACTTACAAGGAGCAGTTAGTGAGCATATTTCGATGCTAAATAGTATCGATAATGTACAAGCTACACTAGTTCAGAAACCCGAACAATTAGCTAATTTAGATGGTTTAATCATTCCCGGCGGAGAGTCGACCACAATTAGTCGATTAGTTAAACAAAATGGGCTTTTAGCGCCCATTCAACAATTTGCCAAACAAGGAAAAGGAATCTTAGGTACTTGTGCTGGACTAGTGCTCTGTGGCAAAACGACAACTCATAACGAGGTCGAATTATTAGATTTGATGGATATTTGCGTTGAACGCAATGGTTTTGGTCGGCAAATTAACAGCTTTGAAACAATGTTAGAGATACCAAATATTGGTGAGCAAATTCCAGCAGTATTTATTCGTGCGCCTTATATTGCCAAAGCCGGTGAGCAAGTCAATCAGCTAGCTTTTATTGATAATCATTGTGTAATGGCGCAGCAAGATAATATTTTGACTTGCTCATTTCATCCCGAACTAACCGTCGATAATCGAATTATGCGTTACTTTGTTGATAAATGTTGTAATTAATTGATTAATAATTATTTTATATCATTGATAATGGATTATTAATGACTAGCTTAAGCGTTCAATAAAATTTTGAACACAGCTAATAACCGTAGCCAGATATTCTGTCGGTAGACATCCACTGCCCTCGTTGAGGGCTTTTTTGATTTATATGTCACCTACCCGGCGGTAAACTCATCGATACAATGCGCCAAAGTTAATTGAATTTTCTAAACCGCCTACTCGGCGGTAAACTAGAAGAAGACATACTATAAACCTTGTTTTGCAAAAGGCAAATAAGATTTTTACTTTTAAAAACCCTTTTTTTAGAGGTTTTTTTTAATTTGTTGTTTTTATTTTATTTTATTTATTGTTAAAAAAAGGGTTAGCAGAAGTTTGGTCTTTTTAAAATGAGTAAAATTATCTTATCAAAAATTTATTTCTTAACTCCCAACCCCAAATATTTAAAATTTCAAACTTTCACTAGTGACCATTTGACATTAACATCTAAGATTAAATATGAATTAATACCAATAAACCCCTTTAGTTTGCCGCTTCAATCCGATAACTGTTATAATCTTTGTTATTATTTTCAATGTTGGATCAACTACTATGTACATTATCTACGGTATCAAAAACTGCAATACGATGAAAAAAGCTTTTACTTGGCTTGATGATCATCATGTAAGCTATCAATTTCATAATTATAAAACCGATGGGCTTTCAGAAGAGCTGTTGGATGCTTTTTTACAATTAGTTGATTGGCAAAGCTTGCTCAATACACGAGGTACTACTTGGCGTAAGTTAGATGAATCTATTCGTGCTGAGGCCAATAATGCTCAAACGGCTAAAAAGATTATGTTAGCCAATCCATCTATTTTAAAACGCCCTTTACTTATCGATGGGCAGCGTGCATTGTTGGGCTTTTCAGAGGAACTTTATTCACAATTTATTTCGCAATCTAAATAAAAATCGAGACCACTATGACTGAACCTGTTATTGCACTGACTCAAGCACTCATCGCCGAAAAATCAATAAGTCCTGACGATAAAAATTGTCAAAAAATGATTATTGAACGGCTAAAACCGCTCGGTTTTACTATTGAAGAAGTTAATATTGGAAAGACCAAAAACTTATGGGCTTATCATGGCGAAGCTAACAGCAAAACCTTAATGTTTGCAGGACATACCGATGTCGTACCTGCTGGTGATGAAAGCAAATGGCTTTATCCGCCATTTTCGCCAACCATTGATGAACAAGGCGTGCTTTATGGACGTGGTGCATCTGACATGAAAAGTGGCGTTGCTGCCATGGTTTGTGCGGCAGAAGATTTTGTTAAGCAACATCCAAATCACGTTGGACGAGTAGCTTTTTTAATTACATCAGACGAAGAGGCCGATGCAACCGATGGCACTGTCAAGGTTGTCGATTTGCTAATGAAGCGTCAAGAACGTGTTGATTATTGTATTGTGGGCGAACCGTCAAGCGATGCTGTACTTGGCGATCAAATTAAAAACGGTCGCCGTGGTTCACTAACAGCTAATTTAGTTGTGCATGGTATTCAAGGTCATGTGGCCTATCCCCACCTTGCCGATAACCCTGTCCATCGTTTTGCTCCTGCATTAAATGAACTAGTTAGCACTGTTTGGGATGAAGGCAATCAGTATTTTCCTCAAACAACTATGCAAATTGCCAATATTAATGGTGGTACAGGTGCCGAAAACGTTGTGCCGGGTGATCTAAGTGTGCAATTTAACTTTCGCTATAGTAGTGAATTGACCGATACGGTAATTAAAGCGCGCGTTGAGCAAATTTTACAAAAACATAATTTGAGCTATACGTTATCTTGGCGATTATCAGGGCATCCTTTTTTAACGCCACAAGGCGATTTAACTAATGCTGCTGCAAGTGCTATTAAGGAATTTACCAACATTGATACTAAGCTATCGACCAGCGGCGGTACGTCGGATGGACGCTTTATTGCTAAAATGGGCTGTCAAGTGATCGAACTAGGTGTATTAAATAAGACTATTCACAAAGTCAACGAAAACGCCAACTGCAAAGATATAATTACCTTAACTGCAATTTATAACCGCATATTGGAAAAATTACTGTTGGCATAATTGTGGCACAATTGTTATTGTGCCTAGCTATTATAACTTGGAGATAGCGATTTTAATCTAAGAGGAAGTACGATGGAATGGCTTAAAGATTACTGGTGGATAATTGTGGTAATTTTAATTGGGATTTTTATTAATACTATTAAGGCGCTGAATCGACTAAGTTATAAAGCGTATCTTGAAAAAAAGAAAGGGATAAAACCTATCCCTTATCAAGATGATGACGACGATTGGCCATCAACAAATTCGACGAAGAAAAAATAACTTCCTGCTTAACGAAAGTCTCGGTTACTGCTGTCAAATAGTGCTTGATGACGGTAACGATCAACCCACATTGCTGTTGCTCCACATACCGCAATAGGCATAACAATTAAATTAAGTAATGGCACCATGGTAAAAAAGCTGACTATCATACCAAAAGTTAAATTATCTACTCGATCTTGCTTGAGTAATTCACGCATACGCTGAAAGGTAATTTTGTGGTTATCAAAGGCATAATCAGCATATTGGATATTAATTTGCCAAGCGGTAAATAAAAACCAAACCACTGGCGTTACTGATTGCCCAATAACAGGAATAAAGTAAGTTAGCAGTATCGGAATTGCCCATAATAAATAGTTAACTAGTTTTTGTAGTTCACGTTTAAAAATACGAGGAAGATCCTTAATAAGACTCATCCACGACATATCTGCTGCGGGAATCCCCGTTAATTGTGCTTCAACTTGTTCAGCTAACAAGCCATTAAACGGAGCCGCTATAATATTGGTTACCGTACTAAAGAAATAACAAAACAAAATAACTAAAGCTAAAATAACCATAAAAACAATAATATAACCAAGCCAATGCAACCAACTTGGCATATACGACACCCCCCAATCAACCATGCCCGAGATAGCCGTAAAGAACCAATAAAATAATGCTGACATAATCACAACATTGGCAATTAATGGTAAAAAAACAAATCGCTTAATGCCTGGACTAAACGCTAATGACCAACCTTTAAAAAAATACTCAATACCTGTTGTGGGTTGATTGTTTGAATTTTGAGTTTGTTTTTTTGAATGGCGATGTTGTGCTTGGTTTTCTAATTTATTTTGCGTCACATTCGATTCCTTTTTAATTAAAACGAATTATGTTGAAACTAGTTAAGTTTAAACTAGTTGGGTAAAAATTAAGTTGAACTTAAACATGGTAACTATTGTAAACATAGCCCTTGGTAACCTGCAATGATAATCAGCTATCTTTATTATTGGTTTTTTCGTCAAAAAGCACATTATTGCCATGATTTACTAATTATGAATCGCAAACTATGAATTACTAACTTGAATTGCTAACCATGTTTTGATCTCTTGCTTGATGGTTTGCATTAATGCATTTTTTCCTGCAAGTTGATATGAACTAATGAGCAAAGATTGATTGTTTTTGCTTTTTATCAGTGCTGATAACACAGGCAATGTTAGTTGTTGCTGTGGTTGTGATTGTGATTGTGGTTTTCGCGATTGTTGATGCTTTTGATTATAGCGAACTAATCGACACAGTGTGGCATAAGTGGCTTCAAACGGTCGATGATAGTGAGCAAATCCGTTTAGTTCATCAAAATCGTAAGCGTTTAAATCTTGTGTTAGTGGAGAGATATTCTTACTTTCAATCATCTCAGTAAATGGTAAATCAATAATATCTTTGATCCAATAAACATTACGCTGTAATTTTTGTTTTAATTTAATGGTTAGATTTCGCCCTGAATCGGTTAATGGCCTTAGCGCCATAACTGAATAACTACCACTATTTGCCTGTTTATGACTACTGACATGCACCAAAACAAACCCACAAGCAATCCAGAATTGGTAATTAGACGGGGTATAAGCAAAGCTAACCGATAAAAAGTCGATATTCTGAGCTTTGGCATCTTCAAAGATAGTTTGCACAAGTTGCCTTGCTATATTTTGTCGCCGATAGGCACTAATAACCGCAATACGATTAATCCGAACTGAGCGCAATTTAGCCGCCTGCGGCTCACCTGCGTGGGCGACTAACGACTGTGCTACTAAATTACCTTTTGGTCGACGCGTACCTTGCCACACTTCGGTGATTAAACTATCAGGTAAGTTACCTTCAACAACAGTGAGTGCAGCAGCTATTTGGTTATCGTTAGCTGTTGCTTGCCAAATTGTCAAATTTTGCGCATCAAACAGACGTCTTAAATCAACTAACGTAGTTTGGTAATGAGCTACTTTCAATAAATAAAATATTGACCTTAATGTATCAACATTATTACGTTCAACTTTTGAATATTGGATTAATGATGGGCATGCATCAAAATTATCGCCCTGTGTTAATAAACCATTAAGTAACAATCGATCGCTAAATTGCTCTAGCATATCGCCTGCCTGCCAGCGGATAGGGCTAAATAGCTGAAAATATTGATATGCTTTATTTGATAACAATTTCAACAAAAAGCCCTGTCCTGTGCCCTCATACCCATCAGCAGTCGTTGTTAATAATACTCGAGTGTTATTTGTTTTAGCTAATTTTAACAATTTTTCCAACATGGGAAGTGGGATCATGGCAGCTTCATCAATAATTAAATAATCGGCAACGGTAATACATGATTGAGCAATTAATTCATCTGGGGCAAAAAATGGGGTATCAGGCTTAGCAAAAGCAAAAAAGGTCGTCAGTGCTAATTTATTTGGTGCTGTCACAATACAACGTTGGTAATGGCTAAATAACCCAGCTAGCGCCGATTTACCGCGTCCACGTTTAGCGACTAATACGTTGATAGGCTTAGTGCTATTTAATAATTGTTTTAAAGTTGCTTGTTGCTCGTCTAAGTCACAAATGTCATCAATAATAACTTCCGACAAAGATATCTTAGAAGATATAACCTGTTTTGATGAAATTTTAGGATAAATTGATAAACCAAATTCAGTCAAAGTCTGCATTAAATGTGCAACGAAATTAGGCACATTAATGGGCATTTGGCTTTCATTCCAGCGTAAGCTATCTTGATCATGCCAAGTAGACAGATTCTTGGGCAATAATAAAGCCAATATACTACCTTTAACTAACGTGCCAACAAGCATAGCAAAAGCATCAAGATTAAAGCCTACCGTCGCATCAAAAATAGCATGTCGATACTGCCGCCCCAATAACTGTTTAGTTTGATTGGGTGATATTACATCAGAAATTAGTGTGTTGGGTAAATAATTAGAAAGTTCCGAGTGAAATGTAACCGTTAACCAATCACCTGAGTAATGACAAATAGTTTGACTAAGTTGCTTGAATGACTGTGTTGCTTCACCCTGTAATACCCATAGCATCCTTGTGCTGTTGGGATAATTGTGCATAGGTTAACTTTTTCCAATTAACAACGACAAAATACCTGCAGCAATCAGAGGACCAACAGGAATACCTTTGAAAAAAGCCACACCAATTAGCGTACCAATAATTAAGCCATTAATAATCGTAGGGTGCGCACCAATGAGGGATATACCTCGCGTACCAAGCCAAGATACCAAAATTCCAACAAAAATAGCTAATATAGATTGCCACGTGGTAAATGATTTAGCAATATCGCCTATTTTTAACGAGCCATCAGCTAAAGGCACCATCATTGCGGCAGTTAAAATAACAATACCAATTGTTAAGCCATATTGATTTAAAAATGGAAAATAAGAGGCAAGCGGCGTTAATTTAAACAGTAACAATAACAGCACTGCAAATGTCACGGTGTTATTGTGTGTTAAATAACACAGAGCCGCTAACCCCAAAAGTAGAAAGAAAGAGATATCAAACTGTACAAACATTACAAAGGAACACCAATTCGTTTTGCTACTTCTTCATAGGCTTCAATCACACCGCCCAAACCTTGACGAAAGCGATCTTTGTCCATTTTTTTCATTGTCTCTTTTTCCCACAAACGGCAACCATCAGGAGAAAACTCATCACCCAAAGTGATTTCGCCTTTGAATAATCCAAATTCGAGTTTGTAATCAACCAATATTAGTCCTGCTTTATCAAACAAATCGGTCAAAATGGTGTTAATTTTAAAGCTAAGTTCTTTCATTCTAGCGAGTTGATCATCACTAGCCCAACCAAATGCCTTGCAGTGTGATTCATTAACCATTGGATCATGCAATACATCGTTTTTTAGGAATAATTCAAACGTAGGAGGATTTAGAACTTTACCTTCTTCAATTCCTAAACGTTTAACTAAAGAGCCCGCTGCTCGATTACGTACCACACATTCAACAGGTACCATTTGCAATTTTTTGACAAGCACTTCATTGTCAGATAATAAGGTCTCAACTTGAGTTGGAATGCCAGCCTCGCGTAATTTGCTCATAATAAAATAGTTAAATTTATTATTAACCATGCCTTTACGATCTAGCTGCTCGATACGCAATCCGTCAAATGCCGATGTATCATTACGAAACTCAAGAATTAATAAATCAGAATTTTCGGTGGCATATACCGTTTTAGCTTTACCACGATAAAGCTCAGCCAACTTTTTCATGTTTATAACCTTATATCAATTGCCAATAAATAATTAAGGAGCTATTCGCTCCTTAAATTAGAAACTTATTCTTGATTTGCACCGTTCACGGCTGTTGCTGGTTTCTTACTTTCAGCATTTTCCTTTTCAATCTCTTCATTTTGTGCTTTTCGTGGCACAACGCGAACCGAATCAGGTGCAACATCATCCATTATATCATTAAACAAACCAACAACATATCGCTGAACCTCAATGGGTTGCGAAATTAAATCGTCGAAACCTCGGGTTAACGAGATGATTGAAATAGTGATTGTTTCGGTATCGCCTAATAATTGTCTTGAAATTGAATAAGTGGCTTCAACCGCTTGATCTTCGTCTGCACGCGCCATAAAGGCTTTATTGGTTTTAATAGTATTATTGTCATGGCTAGCAATAGGGATATTTTTCCTACTTAAGCTATCAGGAATGCGATTCCATACATTATTGCTTAATGGCACATTAAAAGTAACTGAACCATTATTATAAACCGCAAGCACATCTTGAATAGTTGGGATTGGTAAAATTGGCGGTCTAATGTCAAGTTTTTTTCCTAAATTACCTTTAAACTCAGTTTTAACAACATAAAATTCACCACTTTCTGCAGGCACCGAAATACTTTCAGGAATAATTAACGGTTTTAACGTAGGTGATTTAAGATAATCTTCATTACCTTCAACTTCCCGCTTAAAATTTTGATCACTGCTACAACCGATAAGAAATAAAGAAGTTACAGCGGTTAAAACCACTGTTTTTTTAATGACATTACCTTTAAATAGGGTTAGGTTTGAAGTTTTGTTTAATGTGCTATTTAACATAAATATCTGCTTTTTAAATTGAAAGTTATACTACAGTAAATTCGCCTCTTTTAACGCTTGTTCAACCATAGGAATTGACGATGTGCTTAACGATATCATTGGTAACCGAATTGTTGCACTTTGCATTAAACCTAATCTTGCGCAAGCCCACTTAGCTGGCGTTGGGTTAGGTTCAATGAATAAATTGTGATGTAAAGCCATTAACGTGTCATTTAAACTACGGGCTTCTTGAATTTGATTATTAGCCACAAGCTGACACACAGTAGCAACGACCTTAGCTGCAACATTAGCTGTAACAGAAATAACACCATCACCACCTAAAATCATAAAATCTAAAAAGGTTGAATCATCGCCACTCAGTAACTTAAAATCAGAGCCAACTAATTTGCGTGTAGGATAAACTCTTGAAAGATCGCCCGTTGCATCTTTTAATGCAACAATATTTTTGATTTTAGCTAACCGTCCAACAGTTTCAGGCTTAATATCACTGCTAGTGCGCCCTGGTACATTATATAGAATCTGTGGCAACTCCGTGCTTTCGGCAATAGATCTAAAGTGCTGATACATGCCTTCTTGAGTCGGTTTGTTATAATAGGGTGCTACCGTTAAACAGCCTACGACACCAATATTCTCGATCTTACGGGTTAATTCTACAGCCTCCTTCGTTGCGTTTGCGCCAGTGCCGGCAATAATAGCAATGCGCCCATCAGCATAGTCAATTGTTCTTTTAATCACATCAATATGCTCATGGTGATCAAGTGTTGCTGATTCGCCTGTTGTACCAACCGAAACAATACCCGATGTTCCATTTGTAATATGATATTCGACCAATTTTTTTAAGCTTACGTGGTCCACGTTTCCTTTTGTATCCATGGGAGTAACAAGTGCGACCAGACTTCCTGTAAACATAAAATGACCTCTCATATAATTGGTTTATAACACAACGTAAAGAATAAAAATCTGCAAATAAGTATGCGATATTTCTAGACTAAATTCAACTTTTGTTATACAGGATTATCTATATCAACAAAAATAACCTCAACACCGTAACAGCTGGCTAACCATTCACCCAATTTTTTAATACCATAACGCTCGGTGGCATGGTGTCCAGCGGCATAAAAATTAATGCCATATTCACGCGCAATGTGGATAGTGCGTTCAGACACTTCGCCAGTAAAAAAAGCATCCACTCCCATTAATGCTGCTTGTTCAATATAATCCTGCCCTCCACCACTACACCATGCAATTCTATTAATAACTTGCGGAGCATTATCACCACAAAATAGTACTTGTTGCTTGTTATTGTATAATACTTGCTCAAGTTGGTGTTTAAATTGTAAAGCAGTAAGTGGCGTGTTTAATGTACCAGTAAAAAGCAGATCGGTAATGTCATTGCGTTTATCGACTGAAATACCCAATAAATTAGCCAGTTCAATATTATTACCCAAAACAGGATGGCCATCTAATGGCAAGTGATAACTATATAAATTAATATCGTTAGTTAATAGCGTTTTAATTCTTTGATATTTAATGCCTGTAATGATTTGCGGCTCACTCTTCCAAAAATAACCATGATGTACCAGAACCGCATCAGCCTTTAATTCAACCGCCTTATCTAACAATAACTGACTGGCGGTAACTCCTGTAACAATTTTATTCACTTGCTTACGCCCCTGGACTTGCAATCCATTTGGCGCATAGTCACGATAACGACTAATTTGCAGTTCATTATTAATAATTTGTTCTAATTCAAATTGGTGCATTATTTGCTCGGTTTTAATATTATGTCACAATGATTGATAATTATAATCATTTTAACCGATAATGGCACCTATTCATTGTTTTTAATGTAATTAGTATAAGATTTACCGTAATATCTTTAACAAAGATTAATAAATTGAATATAAACTATTAAAGCCAATGCTAGGCGAACAGGTTAAAAGCTGGCATAATAGCGCTTTTTTGATAGATAAGAAAAATTAACGTGCCAAACGCCAAATTATGTGAACGCTTTCGAGGGTTTTATCCTGTTGTAATTGATATTGAAACATCTGGATTCGATCCAAAACTCAACGCTATTTTAGAAATCGCCGCTATCACCTTAAAAATGACCCCAGATGGCTGGCTAGAGCCAGATCAATCCTTACAATTTAATGTCAATCCATTTAGGGGTGCAATTTTAGAGCCAGCAGCCCTTGCTTTTAATGGCATCGATCCTGATAATCCACTTCGTGGCGGTGTTGACGAAAAGCACTCCTTAGACGAAATTTTTAAAATGGTTAGATCAGGCATAAAAGCTAGTGAATGTACTCGAGCGGTGATTGTTGCGCATAACGCACACTTTGATCATAGCTTTTTAATGGCAGCTGCTGAACGCACAGGCATGAAACGCAATCCATTTCACCCATTTGCTACTTTTGACACAGCGTCACTCAGTGGTTTGGTTTTTGGTCAAACAGTACTAGCCAAAGCCTGCCAAGTAGCACAAATCACATTCGATCATAAACAAGCTCACAGTGCGCTATATGATACACAAAAAACGGCAATGCTTTTTTGTAAAATCGTTAACCAATTTAAAGCACTAGGTGGATGGCCTTTGGCAGTTACAGATTCCGATGTAGATGCAAAAATTGAAAAGGATTTAGATAATACACAACAATATGGACAACAAAAACAAGAGTAAACAGTATTAATTCACAAATAAAAAAGCGCGCCTATTTTGCGCGCTTAATTTACCATACTGCATTAAATTAGGATTTATACTTTTCCGCAGTTTGCTTAATAAGCGTTTGCAGTTCGCCTGTTTGAAACATCTCTAACATAATATCACAGCCACCTACTAATTCGCCTTCAACCCATAATTGTGGAAACGTTGGCCAATTAGCGAATTTAGGTAATTCGGCACGAATATCAGGGTTTTGTAAAATATCAACGTAAGCAAACGCTTCACCACATTGCGACAAAACCTGCACCGCCTGAGCCGAAAAGCCACAGCTTGGCAATTTTGGCGAACCTTTCATATATAAAATAATCGGGTTATCGGCAATTTGTTTTTTGATTTTGTCGAGTGTTGTCATTTCAGTCGTCATGCATTTTCCTTGGAAATTTATTGTAATAATGCGAGCTATTTTACCGTACAATTGGGCTTGTTCCTAATGCTATCTTATAACAACGTTGTTTAATGAGGATTTTTGAAGCAAATAAATATATTAGATGTTTAAATTTTTCCAAAATTTATGTTCCCAATAATGCCCTAACTCGCCAAACATCTCTGTTTAGCGTGCTAACTTCGCTTAATTGTTGGCATACATAGCGGAATTAAAAGGCAGGCATATTGCCTTTGCGGTACTATGGGAGTTTGTTTCCATTATAAAATAAATAATATATCTTGTTGATTTATATTTAATTTTAATTTATTTTTTAGTAAAATAAACTAATTACTGGCTAATTTCTTTTTTTGTTCTAGTAGTTTTAGAGATTTTTGGTAAGCAGTACGAGGAATTCGTACAAAATTCCTAAGTTGAACATTTTATCCATTATTATTTGAACTGACTCGTAAATAGTCTTTTAGAAAAATCTAAAAATCTCCTTCTTTTCTCCAATAAATTTTACTCCCAAATCCCAGCAAATTATTCGTCATTTTTACATAATGTAACTGTAATGCCCAAATTGGTGCTTTGATAACTCTTGCAAAGGGAAATGCCCGATAATATAGCGCATAGGCATGCTCAGCTTGTTGCTTTTGTAATCGTGTTGCTTGAGCTTGAAATTGGATCCCTTGGATCTGTGCAACCGTCTTAGGCGTAATACTGATAGTGCCCGCTATTAGTGGGTTTGTTAACATGGCTTTAGCGTGTTCGGTTTTTAATTCGGAAAGAAGATATAAGCACATTACCGATTCATCAAAAACATAAAAGGTATTACATGCCCATGGTTTATTATCAGGTAAAATGACGTTTAGCGATAATACATGGTTATTTTTAATAAATTTTATGATTTTAGAGTCTGCTTGCATATTTTTATTTATTGGAGTTATTCAGTTTTAGTTTTTAGGTGCAGATCTTCGCCCCATCGTGGTAGCGATCGAATGTTAATATCAAATAGGTCAAGTGCTCTTGCTACGCTATGGGTGATGATATCATCCAAACATTCAATATGCTGATATAAAGCTGGTACTGGCGGGCATATTACACCCCCCATAAGTGTCACGGTTTCCATGTTTTTTAGGTGAGTTAAATTTAAGGGTGATTCACGAACCATTAATACCAAGCGACGACGCTCTTTTAATGCAACATCAGCAGCACGAGTAAGTAAGTTATCTGATAAGCCATGTGCTATGGCAGCTAGAGTCCTCATTGAGCAAGGTGCAATTAGCATACCCATAGTTTTAAACGATCCGCTTGCAATGGCCGCACCAATATTGTTGACAGAATATACTCTATCAGCTAGTGATTCTATTTGTGCTATGTTGGTGTTAGGGAATTCGTAAGTGCGCGTTATTTGTGCTGCTTTTGATATTACTAAATGAGTCTGAATATCAAGTGATTTTAAAAGCTCTAACGCTTTTATTCCATAAGCAAATCCTGTTGCACCACTAATGCCAATCACTATCCGCTGGAGAGTCATGTTTATCCTATATTAATAAAATTGTTAATCATTATTTTATTTAGTCTACAAATTATATTGTACATTCAAAAATAAGCGATATTAAAGCTAATTATTAATTTAGTGACTATACCTATCTATTGATAGCGAATCAAGTAGCTAGGGCTACTATCATGAATATTAAAATAAGGGAAAAGTGTTGAGATTATTAAGTTGTTTTATGGCTACCATATAAGGTTGGTAGCCATTTTTAATAATTTACTCTTTAGTTATTGGTTCATTTACAATTTTTGTTTCTTGCTTACCTTGAATAGCTTTAATTTTTTGTTCATATTTTGTTACAGCATCTTTGCTAGATAATAAACTATAAGTTAAAGTAAATTCAGTGCTTTGTCCTGGTTTAAGCTGACGTACACGTTTTTGCTCACGTTCGATAGTCACTGGATAAGCAAAACTGGTACCTGGCTCTAAGCCTGTAACATAGCCTTGTTTGAGGGTATCGGTGTTTTTCCATAATGATAGTACGGGTAACTGTTTAGTATTAAAACTAATACCTGCTGCTTTATTACCTGCTTTATTAGTCACCATAACTTGTGTTTCGCCATTCTCCTCAGAAAAAGGATAAACATTAAATACCATTTCATCAAAATCTTTAGTTGGACCTAAATAAGTTTGCCATGTATCAAGGCCACCTTTTGCATAATCGTTAAATGGAGATATTTCTTTAACTGGTGCAACAAATTTAGCACCATCTTCAAGAATAGGTGTACCAAAATTACTATGGTAGATGATTTGATAATCACGGATATAATCACTCTTATTGGTGAGAACGTCGTGGACCGTAAATTCTCTACTTCCTGGCACATAGATCAGCGATGCCCAAGTTTCTAAATTGCTTTTTTTGAAAGTATTTTCTTTAATTAACCCTTTAACTGTAATGGTGTACGGTGCTTTGTCCGATACATCAACAATTAATTTAGAAACAGGTGTATTTTGCGCATGACCATGAAGCGTATACATGATGCCACTATCTTGCACAGCATGGCCTGTCCATTCAAAACCACAACGAACCATCATTTCATTAAAGCCATCTAGCCAACCAAGCCCTGCCCGACTTTCTAAGTTAATATATTTAGGATGAACGACTTCATTTACTGGTGAATCCCATCCCATGCGAACACCATCACCAATAACAGACAAAATACCTAATCCACGAGTTGGAATTAATTTAATAGTGAAATTATCACTAGAAATTGTTAGTAGTTCAGTTCCGTCTTGTTTACCACCTTTAAGGATCGTATTTTGAATAGCGAATTTTGAACCTTTTATTCCTAAATCTTGACTCGAAACTGACCAATTACCTTTGGCAATACCTTTTTCGTTATCAGTTAATACAAATTCTTTAGCATTAGCATTATAACTAACTAAACTAATCACAACAGCTAGTGAAATAATTTTGATTTTCATGGTGATTCCTCATAGTTAACAAAATAATACTGAATCGTGTCAGTTAATATGACATAAAATAAAAAGAATCAACAAAAAGAAAATCGCAAAAATGAGAGTTTATTCACACTTTTCCAAAAGCATATTGCATATGTACAAGCAATTTATTGAAAGAAATAAGTGTGAAATCTTAAGAGGATCCTTTTTTAGGCCTTATGTGCCCTGCTTTCCAGTGTTTTCGGCATACTGAGTGGTATTCGCTATCACCTAGATGAATAGAATTTCCAAATTTAACAATTTTACCGTCTTGTCCTTCCAATAAAATCATAGTTGCTTTTTTGCCACACCAGCATACAGTTTTGAGCTCTCTAAAATTGTCAGCTATTTCAAGTAGTGTTTTAGAGCCTTCAAACAGGTGTCCCATATAATCGGTTTTGATACCAAAAAACATGATTGGTATGCCATATTCGTCACATACATCAGATAACTTCCAAATAGTATTACGCGATAAAAACTGGCTTTCATCGATTAGTATACAGGCATAATTGCTTTGTTTGATATGCTCAATAATTTCATCAACCGTTGTGTCATCAAGCTGTAACGCTTTTTTACGTAATCCTAAGCGAGAGACAATTTCAACTGCCGAGTCACGAGTATCGACTGATGATTTAAGTAATAAAGTCTGCATATTATTACTTAAATAATTATGGTCAATTTGTAAAAGCTCTGTGGATTTTCCGGCATTCATTACGCCATATATATAATAGATTTTAGACAAAATTAAATTCTCAAAATTAGATTAAATCAATAAAAGTGGTTAAATAAAATGATAATTTGGATAATAAAAAAGGTAAGTTAAATAACCTACCTCTTTAATAGTTTATTGAATAATTATTTTGCTTTACCTTGGTTGGCAACAGCAGCTTGTTTTGCAGCGATTTCGTCAGCATTGCCTAGGTAGTAGTGTTTGATAACTTTCATATTGTCATCAAATTCATACACTAATGGCACACCAGTTGGGATGTTTAAATCGATAATATCATCATCGCTGATGTTGTCTAAATGTTTTACCAATGCACGAAGTGAGTTACCATGAGCAGCAATGATAACACGTTCACCTTTAGCTACACGTGGAGCAATTGTTGATTCCCAGTAAGGTAGTACACGTTTAATAGTTAATGCTAGGCTTTCGGTTAATGGTAATTCTGATTCAGGTAGTTTGCTATAACGTGAATCGTGACCAGGAAAACGTTCATCTGATTTTTCAAGTGCAGGAGGTGTAATTGCAAAGCCACGACGCCATAATTTTACTTGTTCATCACCATATTTTGCTGCTGTTTCAGCTTTATTCAAACCTTGTAATGCACCATAATGACGTTCGTTTAGCTTCCAGCTTTTTTCAACAGGTAACCATGCTTGATCTACTTCGTCTAAAACGTGCCATAATGTGTGAATTGCACGTTTTAGTACAGAAGTATAAGCATAATCAAATGTGAAACCTTCTGTTTTTAGTAATTTACCTGCTTCAGCCGCTTCTTTATTACCTTTATCAGATAAATCAACATCAGTCCAACCACAAAAACGGTTTTCTTGGTTCCAAACACTTTCTCCATGTCGAATTAGCACTAATTTTTTTACAGCCATGAGTATAACTCCTTTATTACGTAAATTAAATTTTTGGTATATTCCGTCTATAGACACGCTAGACCGTTTCCGAACATGCCATTTGTTTTGAGCCAATAGGATTGACTCAAAACACTTATTATTTAGGTAAATATTTTAACGGGTCAACAGATTGCGCTTTGTAACGAATTTCAAAGTGTAATCTCACTGACGAAGTACCCGTTGCTCCCATTGTGGCAATTTGTTCACCTGCGCGTACTGTTTGCTGTTCTTTTACTAATATTGATTGGTTGTGCGCATATGCCGTTAAATAGTCATCATTATGTTTAATAATAATTAAATTACCATAACCTGGCAACGCATTGCCCGAATACACAACACGTCCATCAGCCGCAGCCATAATTTTATCACCCATTGAACCTGAGATATCAATACCTTTACTTGCTTTCGTAAATTTTTCAATAATCTTACCTCGTGCAGGCCATCGCCACGAAATATTAGCAACTTTTGAATTTATTGTATTTGTAGCTAATCTTCTGTTGGAATCGTCTAGCGGTTCGATTATAGTTTCAGTAGTTTCAGTTGTTGTTGGTTGTTTATATTTATCCGTCGTGGTAATTGAAGTTGTTGTTGTCTTGGTTATTGTTGGTTTGTTTTTGGCTTGTCCAATCACTACAGATGAGCTATCACTATTTGATTTAATTGCTGTTGTATTGTTCGTTGTAGTTTTTTGTGTGACCACTACGGCGCCACCACTAACATCTAATACTTGTCCAACATTCAAAGCAAAAGGTTCTTTGATATTATTTTTAGCTGCTAGCGAACGGTAATCATTACCAGTAACCCATGCAATATAAAATAAGGTATCACCTCTCTTAACCGTATAAGTATCACCTTGATATCCCCCTTTTGGAATATCGTCGTAATTACGGTTATAAACAATACGTTCATTACTAATCACCGTACTATTATTGCTGGTATTATTTGCCTCATTAGTATTTGAAACCGTCTCCTGTCTTGATATCGGTGGATTGTAAGTAGCAGGAGTGGAAGAGATTCTCCCACCTGTTGAAATATTAGCTGGAGGTTTGGTATAGACAGAAGAGGTTGATGACCCACCTCCGCCAGAAATATCTTCAATTTCGGCCTGCTCAGTTTGCGTACACGCAACAATTAACAAACTTAAGCAACTTAATGTAAGTATTTTTTTCAAAGCAACACCTTTTCATTCGTAAATTTCGTTTTTGACTATTTTTGTATTCAAAGCATTTTACGCATCTTGTTTTATTAGCACATTTTAGCGTTTTTATGGCAAAAAGCTATTATATTGATTAGTTATTGGTTAAATCAATAAATTCATTTAGAATTGTATGAGTTTTACCTATAGATTTGTTATTTGATTATTTTAGCAATACATAACTGCTAAGATTCAAATTAAATTAGTATAATTCCATTATTAGACAAAATATAAATTCCGTTATCACATGCCTAATTTTGCTATAAACAAGCTATTTTTTCTACTTTTAATTAACTATTTATTTTGGTTTTGTCGGATTTATTTTGAATGTAATGAGTATATACAATAAAATAGGTTTTCGTACAGCACCTTTGCCGTATTTCTATAAAAATTTAATGTGATTAAAAAAATGACTTTATATATTGTTGCCACCCCCATCGGAAACTTAGATGATATTACACTCAGAGCTATCAATATACTGAAAAGTGTCGATCTTATTGCGGCTGAAGATACTCGCCATAGTGGTTTACTTTTACAACATCTTGGAATAAAAGCAAAATTGTTTGCTTTACATGATCATAATGAACAAGAAAAGTCCAATATTTTGATTGAAAAACTTAAATCTGGGTTATCAATTGCTTTGATTTCTGATGCTGGCACTCCGTTAATTAATGATCCCGGATATCATTTAGTTAAGGCTTGTCGCGAAAATAACATAAAAGTAGTTCCCGTTCCTGGTGCTTGTGCTGCGATTGCTGCTTTATGTGTATCAGGATTGCCGTCAGATAAGTTTATTTATGAAGGTTTTTTACCAGCTAAAACTAAAGCTCGCCAAGATTGTCTTATAAAATTGTTGGACGAACCACGAACAATGATTTTTTATGAATCAACACATCGTTTATTAGACACGCTTAACGATATGCAAACTATTTGGGGACCAAATAAGCAGATCATTTTAGCTAAGGAACTAACCAAAACATGGGAGACCATTGTCAGTTTTAAGGTTAATGAGTTGATTAATTGGCTAAACGAGGATACTTCTCGCCAAAAAGGTGAATTTGTATTGATTGTTCAAGGTCATATCAAATGCGATGATGATATCGATCCTCAGGTAATTAGTACCCTTAAACTATTGCAAAAAGAATTACCGCTAAAAAAGGCAGCAGCCATTACTGCTGAAATATATGGACTTAGAAAAAATCAACTTTATCAAATTGGTTTAGATTCCGAACAATAATTGGGTCGTTAAGTTACATTACTTGGCATGACTTATAAAACGGTTTTTAGAAAGCGTTGACTGGATAATAAACTAAATGATTATTAGTAATTTGCTTAATTATCGGATGATTTATTGATAAGAAGATTAGCACAAATAGCGCAATTTAGTATATAATCGCCCCTTATTTTTAAAATATTTTAAAACAAAAAAGGTAACAAACAGTATGGGATTTAAATGTGGGATTGTCGGATTACCGAATGTAGGTAAGTCAACGCTTTTTAACGCACTAACTAAAGCTGGCATTGAAGCGGCTAATTTTCCGTTTTGTACTATCGAGCCAAATACTGGGGTTGTACCAATGCCCGATCCCCGTTTAGATGAGTTAGCTAAAATTGTTAAACCACAACGCACATTACCTACTACCATGGAATTTGTTGATATTGCTGGGCTTGTTAAAGGCGCATCAAAAGGCGAAGGTTTAGGAAATCAATTTTTAGCTAATATCCGCGAAACAGAAGCTATTGGTCATGTAGTGCGTTGCTTTGAAAACGACAACATCATTCATGTAGCAGGAAAAATTGATCCAGCTGAAGATATCGAGATTATTAATACTGAACTCGCTTTATCCGATCTTGAAGCTTGTGAACGGGCAATGACTCGTTTACAAAAACGCGCTAAAGGTGGCGATAAAGACGCAAAATTTGAGCTTGAGATCCTCGAAAAATGTTTACCTCATCTAGAGCAAGGTAAAAAATTACTACTATTAGACTTTAGCAAAGAAGAACTTGAAGCAATTAAATATTTAAGTTTTTTAACATTAAAACCAACAATGTATATCGCTAATGTGAATGAAGATGGTTTTGAAAATAATCCTTATTTAGATAAAGTAAAAGCAATAGCAAAACAAGAAAAAGCTGTTGTCGTACCTGTTTGTGCTGCAATTGAAGCAGAACTTGCCGAACTTGATGATGTCGATCGTGATGAATTTATGCAAGATTTAGGTTTAACCGAACCTGGCTTAAATCGTGTGATTCGTGCTGGCTATAGTTTACTTAATCTTCAAACTTATTTTACCGCAGGCGTAAAAGAAGTTCGTGCTTGGACAATTTCGGTTGGCGATACCGCACCTCAAGCAGCAGGCAAAATTCATACCGATTTTGAAAAAGGCTTTATTCGTGCGCAAACCATTGCTTTTGATGATTTTATTAAATACGGTGGTGAACAAGGAGCTAAAGAGGCAGGCAAAATGCGTGCTGAAGGTAAAGATTATATCGTGCAAGATGGCGATATTATGAACTTCTTATTTAATGTATAGTTGATTATTTTACGTCGCCTTTTGGCGACGTTGTTATATTGATGTTCATAATAACTAATTAATATTGATATAAAATTTATTTTTTACTTAAACGTAGTGTTACCTGAAACTTTTTGTCAACTGAACCAATAATAGATTGGTAAATATAAGGACAGTCCACTTTTATGTTACTCACTTTTCAACAAGCCAAGCAACAAATACATCAAAGCGCCTCAACCATAAAATCTTTGCATAGTGAGAAAGTTACGTTATTTGATGCATTAGAAAGGATTACCGCTGAACCTGTAATTTCCCCTATTAATGTACCTAGTTTTGATAATTCAGCTATGGATGGTTATGTAGTTCGGTTAGCAGATCTTAAACAATCAAAATTGTTGCCGCTGGCTGGCGCTATTTTTGCTGGTGACGATATAAACAATCTTAATTGGCCAAAAGGTACTTGTTTGCGTATTATGACAGGTGCGCCTGTGCCAAATGATGCCGATGCTGTTGTTATGCAGGAGCAGACCGAAAAATCTGATTTGGGGATTGCCTTTTTAGGTAATATAAAAGCTGGCGATAATATTCGTCGTATAGGTGAAGATGTTAAAAAAGGTGCGATCACAGTCAACAAAGGGACTAAATTAACGATACCAACATTATCGACACTTGCAACATTAGGCATTAGTGATCTTGTTGTCTTTAAAAAATTAAAAGTCGCTATCTTATCAACGGGTGATGAATTAACCCCCATTGGTCAGCCATTATCTGGTAATTGTGCTATTTATGACAGCAATCGTTTTACCCTAAAATTATTATTAACCAAACTGAACTGTGAGGTTATTGATCTCGGCATTATTGCTGATGATCTTACCGAAATAAAAAAAGCGTTAATAACTGCATCAAGTCAAGCTGACTTGGTGATAACAAGTGGTGGCGTATCTGTCGGTGACGCTGATTATACAAAAATTGCTTTAGAAGAATTGGGTAAAATCAATTTTTGGAAAATTGCAATGAAGCCTGGTAAGCCTTTCGCTTTTGGCAAAATTGGGGACGCACTATTTTGTGGCTTGCCCGGTAATCCTGTTTCGGCTTTGATAACCTTTTATCAATTAGTTCAACCATTGATCTTAACACTTTCAGGACAACAATTGATTCCTACCAATTTATCTTTTAAAGTCAAAACCACTAACAATCTAAAGAAAAGTATTGGTCGATTAGATTTTCAAAGAGGAATATTACAAATTAATGAACAAGGTGAGTTAGAAGTAACAACAACTGGTCAACAAGGTTCTCATATTACGCAGTCATTTAACCAAGCTAACTGTTTTATTGTGCTTGAACAAGATCGTGGTAATGTTAGTGAAGGCGAAATGGTGAATGTTGAACTGTTTAATACATTACTTAAGTGATATTATATCAAGCCATGGTTTATGAATTCTGCCTCCTATAAAGCCACGCATATCAATAAACCAAGGCAATAGTGTTGATGCACAATTAAAATAGTGCCACTAATATCGCACCAACTGCAATCATAGCGACACCAACGCCAGCTAACAACGAGATCTTTTCACCAAATAAAACAGCAGCAAATACAACAGCAAAAACTACGCTTAATTTATCAATTGGCGCAACTTGCGATACTTTACCTTCTTTTATTGCCATAAAGTAAAATAGCCAAGATAGTGCACCTGCAATACCGCTTAGCGCAATAACAAGTAATGCCTTTTTATCATTAAAAAAGGTGTTGATAAGATTTAATTTACCCTGAACAACAACCACACCAACTAAAAAAATGGCCATTACAACGGCACGAATTGCAGTAGCTGTGTTAGCATCAAGATGATGTAAACCAATTTTCCCTAAAATAGCAACACTTGCCGCAGTAATAGCAGAAAGTAATGCGTAAATCAGCCATGCACTCATATTAGTATTTATCGACTTTAAATAGATATTGTTGATTATTGGAATTAGTATTACATTGTTGCGATTTATTCATTACACCACGACAATCTTCTAAAACACCGTGAACTTTTGACCAATGATAGGTCTTACCTTCATCGTTTTTCCCTCCACATCCAACTAATGCTAGGCTAAACATGAAACAAGATAGCCCAATAACTGCTAATTTCATTTCTTTCTCCTTTTGGCAAATACATTAAATAAATATAGGTATTACATTTGTTTCTATTGAAGTTATTTTAATTCATAATTGATACGTTTAATAGCGAAATTACCACCTATTTTTAATAGATGAAAAGCGCGCTCGGCTTTGTGTTCAATTAATAATTGAGGTGGTTCATCTAATGGTTCATCAGCTAATTCAAATGCCCCCCAATGAATGACTATTGCGCAATGACAATTGAGTTCATCATATAACTGCACAGCTTGTTTAGGATAGATATGCTGTGATTACATATACCAACGTGGTGCATAAGCCCCAATTGGTATTAATGCCAAGTCTATTGAAGGAAAACGCTTAGCGATCTCTTTTAATTCGACGGAGTAGCATGTATCCCCCATAAAATAGACCGTTTTTAATTGATCTTGATTATCAATATTAGATTGAATCATCCAACCACACCATAATGCTTTGTTTACATCAAATAACCCACGATTGCTCCAGTGTATAGACGATGTTGCCAAAAAAGTAAGCTCATCAACAGTTACACTATCCCACCAATCTAATTCAATAATTTGTTTTACTTCCAATTTTAATAATACTTTTTTTAAACCAAAAGGAGCCATTATTACAATATTAGGAAAACGCACAATTAATTTCCGAATACTATGATAATCAAGATGATCATAGTGGTTATGTGAAATTACGATAAAATCAATCTGCGGTAGTTGTTCAATTTCTAAAGCTTGAGGTGTACGACGTTTCGGTCAGAACAATTGTAACGGCCAAGAACGTTTAGAAAAGATAGGATCTGTCAAAATCATTTTACCGCCCAAACGAATCAATGTTGTTGAGTGACCAATCCACCAAACTCTATCATCGGGCAAGTCAAGATTTATTTGCTCAAACCACGTCTGATTAAAGTTGTGATAACCCTCTTTAGGAGGTAAAACTTTACGTTCAAAACGCCAACGCAAAAACTCACTTATTTTTATTTTAAAAGATTCGTCGTGCCTAAACCCTTTAGCTGTATGATGTTTTTTGTTAGTAATTAAATCTTGCTTTTTATTATCTATCATTGTTACAGTATCTTTACCACTAGTTAGTTTATTTATTTGCCGTACGTTCAATTATTACAGCAACATTTCGAGCATTAGCTATTGCATTCGGTTTGGATACTTTAACTTTAAGCCAATTAACCGAAAATTGTTGAATAATACGCTCAGCAATACGCTCAGCAACACATTCAATCAATTCAAAATTCGAACATTCAACCAATTGTGTTATAGTTTGACTAACCACAAAATAATCTAAGCAAAGTGATACGTTATCACTTTCTCCAGCAGGTTTATTATCCCACGCCATTTCAAGATCAATAATTAATTTTTGTTTGATGGTCTTTTCCCACTCATATACGCCGATGGTGGTTAAAACAGTTAATCCTTCGATTAATACCCTATCTTTGCTATATGTATTCATACCTGATTCCAAAACATAAGTTACATTAAATAGAGATTACCGAATCTTGTTAAATTACGCTATAATTTATTGCAAATAATATAAGATATACAAAATTATGACTCGAATTTTTCAACCATTTACCATTGAGCCAAATAGTCTTGTTACCCTAGATGATAACGCATTTAACCATCTTATTCGCGTGTTACGCATGAAAGTAGGTGAAAATATTATTTTATTTGATGGTTCAAACCATATTACTCCTGCAGTTATATATGAAATCAATAAAAAAACAGTTACAGTAAAAACCTCTTTGCCCATTTTAGATAATCGTGAATCACCATTAGATATTCACTTAGGGCAAGTGATTTCACGCGGTGAAAAAATGGAGTTTACAATTCAAAAATCAGTCGAATTAGGCGTAGCGAGTATTACCCCACTCCTTTCTGAACGTTGTGGCGTCAAACTTCATGAAGAAAGGCTCGAAAAGAAAATCCAGCAATGGCAAAAAATTGTTATTTCTGCTTGTGAACAATGCGGTCGAAACGTGATCCCAGTTATTCATCCAGTAATGAAGTTAGAAAGTTGGTGTGCTAGTTTAACCGGAGGCTTAAAACTCAATCTACACCCCAAAGCTGAATATGGTATTAAACAGTTGACTAATACGCATAAACAAATTCACTTACTAATTGGACCTGAAGGTGGTTTATCTGATAATGAAATTAGCATGACACATAACTATCATTTTTCAGACATTTTACTCGGCCCTAGAGTGTTGCGAACAGAAACTGCAGCATTAACGGCTCTCACCGCCTTACAAGTACATTTAGGCGATCTTGGATAAATATATCTTATACAAATGATAAGTAATGATTGCTTTGCAACTGAACTTGTAACGAGTATGATAACAACAAATATTAAATTTTAATTTGGGTATTATGATTAAAAACCTGTTAAAAAGTTCCAGGAATACCCATGTTTCAGTATAAAACAATTTTATAAAGACAAAATAGGTAAGGAGTCATCATGATAAAGCTGGGCATTGTAATGGATCCAATTAGTCACATCAAAATAAAAAAAGATACCAGTTTTGCCATGTTACTTGAGGCGCAAAAAAGGGGTTATGAACTTTTTTATATTGAAATGAATGACCTTTTTCTAGATACTGGCGAAGCTTATGCCACAACTCGCTCTTTAACAGTTTATAACGATAAAGATCATTGGTTTGAATTTGGGCAAGAACAGACAATTCCACTAAGTGACCTTGACACAATTTTAATGCGTAAAGATCCACCTTTTGATACTGAATATATCTATGCTACATACATTCTAGAGCGTGCCGAAGCTAACGGTGTGTTAGTCGTAAATAAACCACAAAGTCTACGCGATTGTAATGAAAAGCTTTTTACCGCTTGGTTTGCCGAGTTTACACCAAAAACCTTGGTTACACGTCAAACACAGCATATCAAAGCTTTTCACGAACAACACCATGATATCATTTTAAAACCACTTGATGGCATGGGGGGATCATCCATTTTTCGAATCAAACAAGACGATCCCAATGTTTCAGTGATTATTGAAACGTTAACCGAACATAACACACGTTATTGCATGGCTCAAAACTTTATTCCTGCGATTAAAGATGGTGATAAACGTGTATTAGTGGTTGATGGTGAACCTGTACCTTATTGTTTAGCACGAATCCCTCAAAAAGGTGAAACTCGTGGCAACCTTGCTGCTGGAGGACATGGCGAAGTTAGAGCCTTAAGCGAAAGCGATTGGCATATAGCTAAAAGCATCGCCCCAGTTTTAAAAGAAAAAGGTCTACTATTTGTAGGACTTGATATCATTGGTGATAAGTTGACCGAAATTAACGTTACCAGCCCAACTTGCGTTCGAGAAATTGAAGCTGCCAACCCTGACCTTTCAATCACCGGTATGTTAATGGACGCTATCGAATACCGATTAAATAAAAAGAGTTAAACAATGATTAGACAATATAAATCTGAAGATTTAAATAGCGTAATGACAATATGGTTGCAAGGTAATTTGCAAGCTCATAACTTTATCAATCCTGAGTTTTTTAAACAAAATTGTGATTTAGTAAAAATGTTAATTCCAATGTGTACTTTATACGTTCAAGACCTTGATGGAGTTAAAGGGTTTATCGGTATAACTGAAAATTATATTTCAGGTCTATTTGTAGATGAAGCTTTTCGCCGACAAGGAACAGGTAAAGCTCTTGTTGAAAAAGCAAAACAACGCCATACAGAACTCTTTGTACATGTTTATAAAAAAAATACTAATGCGATTAACTTTTATCTTTCTCAAAATTTTGAAATTGTTTCAGAATCGATCAATGAAGAAACAAATGAACCAGAATTATTAATGCACTGTAATGTTGAACACAGCGTTAAAATTGGCAAATGTGCATTATAAAATTAACTTGAATGTGAAACTATGAATTTAAAAAACCATTTTATTATCGCAATGCCAACACTTGATGATTCTTTGTTTAGTCATTCAGTTATTTATATTTGTGAACATAATCGTGATGGTGCCATGGGAATTATGATTAATAAACCAATTATTGATCTTAATGTTGCGACAGTTCTTACACGCCTAGAAATTACTTCACCAACAAGTTGTGCTGAATTAGAACAACCTGTATTTTGTGGAGGTCCCATTGCTGATGAACAAGGGTTTATTTTACATACGCCTCAACAAGGATTTGCTTCTAGTATTCAGATCTCAGATGACGTGATGATTAGCACCTCACTTGATGTGCTTAAATCAATTGGCTCACCTGAACAGCCCCAAAATATCTTTTTGGCTTTAGGTTATTCAAGCTGGCAATCTTTACAACTTGAGAACGAAATTGCCCGCAATGATTGGTTGGTCGTCGATGTTGATCCCAAAATTATTTATGAAGTTGCTATTGATGAACGTTGGCAAAAAGCCGCCCAATCACTTGGGGTTAATATGAATACTATTTCACACCAAATGGGAAATGCATGACCCATGGCAACCATTATCGCATTTGATTTTGGCACAGTCAGTATTGGAGCGGCTATTGGCCAAGATATAACTAAAACAGCCAATCCTTTATGCTCGTTTAAAGCCCGAGATGGTATTCCTAACTGGCAAACTATCGAAAAGGTCTTAAATGAGTGGAAACCCGACTTTTTAATAGTTGGGTTACCCTTAAATATGGATGGTACAGAACAACCTCTTACGGCTAGAGCACGCAAATTTGCTAACCGATTACACGGTATGTTTGGCTATCAAGTCCATCTACAAGATGAGCGCTTATCAACTGTTGAAGCTAAATCTCATATTTTTGCATCTCGTGGTTTTCGTGCACTGAAAAAAGGTCATGTAGATGCTACATCGGCAATCATTATTTTAGAAAGTTGGTTTGAAAATAATTAGTAATTTTATTTAATTGGTTATTTTGTAAATAATTAATCGCCATTAAATTTCATCCTTGCTAAAATAGCAACAACTTTTTATTGTAAGGGCTACTTGTCGTGTCAAATAACAATTCTCTTAGTTATAAAAATGCTGGTGTCGATATCGATGCCGGTAATGAACTAGTTAATCGCATTAAATCTGTAGTAAAAGAAACCAAGCGTCCTGAGGTAATGGGAGGACTGGGAGGCTTTGGTGCACTATGTGCTATTCCGCAAAAATATAAAGAACCGATTTTAGTATCAGGCACTGATGGTGTGGGTACTAAATTACGCCTTGCAATGGATTTAAACCGTCATGAATCAATTGGCATTGATTTAGTGGCAATGTGTGTTAACGATCTGATTGTACAAGGTGCTGAACCTTTATTCTTCCTTGATTATTATGCTACCGGCAAACTTAATGTTGATGTTGCAGCCACTGTGGTAACTGGTATTGCTGAGGGTTGTAAACAAGCAGGTTGTGCTTTAGTTGGCGGTGAAACAGCTGAAATGCCGGGTATGTATCATGCTAATGACTATGATTTAGCTGGATTTTGTGTTGGCGTTGTTGAAAAGTCAGCCATGATCGATGGTAGCAAAGTACAAGATGGTGATGCATTAATTGCATTAGCATCAAGCGGTGCTCATTCTAATGGCTATTCATTAATGCGTAAAATAATTGAAGTCAGCGGTGTAAATCCTGCCACTGAACAGTTAAATGGCAAAACTCTTGCCGATCACCTACTTGTACCAACTAAGATCTACGTTAAGTCCGTTCTTGACCTTATTACTCAAGTTGATGTGCACGCCATTGCCCATATAACTGGCGGTGGGTTCTGGGAAAATATTCCTCGTGTTTTGCCTGAAAATACTCAAGCAGTCATTAATGAAGCTAGTTGGCAATGGCCAGCAATATTTAATTGGTTACAACAAGCGGGAAATGTTAGCCGTCACGAAATGTATCGAACTTTTAACTGTGGTGTTGGCTTAATTATTGCTTTACCAAAACAGTTAGCCGATAAAGCAATTACTTTACTAAATAATCATGGTGAAAAGGCTTGGCTATTAGGTGAAATTAAAAATTCAACGTCAAATGACCGTGTTATTATTAAGTAGTAAGTATTCTATTTTAGATATTATGCAACTTTAGATAAGTTGGATAATATCTTTTTTAGCCTACTACAAAGTTTATTGATTCAAAAAATCACCAATAGCATAACTAACTAGATACCATTGCTCTGTTTTTTCAATCATCATCTTTCGTCTATCCTGTAACCCAAAAATTCAACGCTTTTACTCAAAAATTAATATAAAAATAGCTCAAAGTAACCTGACTTTTTGATACAATAGTAAATAAAATTATTATAACAAAGTAATGTCGTAATACTTTAAAATAAAAGGTTTTTTAATGATCATATCAGACGCTAATAGTGCGGTATCATCCGTCGCTTATCGTGCAAACGAAGTCATCGCTATTTATCCAATTACACCAAGCTCAGCTATGGCAGAGCAGGCAGGTACATGGGCAGAATTTAACAAGCCAAACATATTTGGTGATACACCAAGAGTGATTGAAATGCAGTCCGAAGCAGGTGCAATTGCAACTGTTCATGGTTCATTAATGACAGGTGCACTTGCAACTTCGTTTACTTCATCACAAGGTTTGCTTTTAATGATCCCATCGCTGTACAAAATAGCCGGCGAACTGACTCCTTTTGTTTTGCATGTTGCAGCACGTACTGTTGCAACGCATGCTCTTTCAATTTTTGGCGATCATTCTGACGTGATGGCAATTAGGCAAACTGGTTTTGCGATGCTTTGTTCTAGCTCAGTGCAAGAAGCACAGGATTTTGCCTTAATTTCGCAAATGGCCAGCTTTAATAGCCTTGTTCCTTTTGTTCATTTTTTTGATGGATTTAGAACCTCACATGAAGTTAATAAAATCCATCCAATAAGTGATGACCAAATTCGTAATTTATTACCACACGAAGCTATTAAAGCCTATCGCTCACGAGCATTAACGCCTGATAAACCGGTAACTAGAGGTACATCAGCTAATCCTGATACATACTTCCAGTGCCGAGAAGCGATAAATACTTATTATGATAATGTTTATCAACATGTTGTTGATGCTATGGATGCTTTTGCAGCAGAAACAGGCCGAAAGTATCAACCTTTTGAATATTATGGTGCTAGTGATGCTGAGCATATTATTATAGTTATGGGATCTGGTGCTAGTACCGCCAAAGAAGTAGTGGATGTTTTACTTAAACAAAACGAAAAAGTCGGGGTTGTGATCGTTAGGCTATTCCGCCCATTTTCAGCCAATCATCTGCTCGAAGTTATTCCAAGTACTGTTAATAAAATTGCTGTGCTTGATAGAACTAAAGAGCCGGGGGCCCAAGCCGAACCGCTTTATTTAGATATTATGACCGCATTTGCTGAAAGCCTGTCGCGCAAAGAACGCGCAACTATGCCTCTTATTATAGGTGGACGCTATGGGTTATCATCTAAAGAATTTGATCCTCGTTGTGTACTTGCTATTTTTAATGAACTTGGATTAGATAAACCCAAACCACGTTTTACCGTTGGTATTTATGATGATATAACAGGGCTTTCTTTACCTTTACCTCACCAATCGATACCACAAAAATCTGCTCTTGAAGCGTTATTTTATGGGCTTGGCAGTGATGGCACGGTATCTGCAACCAAAAATAATATTAAAATTATTGGTGATAATTCTCCTTTTTATGTACAAGGATATTTTGTATATGACTCTAAAAAAGCAGGAGGTTTGACGACTTCACACTTACGAGTCAGCTTAGATCCAATTGATTCACCCTATTTAATTACCAGCGCACACTTTATTGGCTGCCACCAAGATCAGTTTATCGATAAATATCAAATTGTTGATAAGTTAAAGGACGATGGTATCTTTTTACTTAACACTCCATATAGCAAAGATAAAGTTTGGCATCGTCTACCTAAAGAAGTGCAAGCACAATTAATACAAAAACGAGCACACTTTTACATTGTAAATGCAGCAAAAATAGCTCGTGAATGTAATTTAGGCGCAAGAATTAATACCGTTATGCAGGCGGCATTTTTTCATCTAGCTGGAATTTTTAAAAACGATTTTAATATCGCCCAATTAAAAGAAGTCATTGCCAAAAGTTACAGCAGTAAAGGACAAGATTTAGTTGAAAATAACTGGAAAGCGCTCGACTTAGCTATAGCTTCGCTTGAACAAATACCACTTAGCTGTGTTGATCAAAGCAGTTCAACAATGCCATCTATTGTACCTGCTAACGCGCCTGATTTTGTTAAAACAGTCACTGCTGCAATGTTAGCTGGTTTAGGCGATAACTTGCCTGTATCAGCATTTCCGCCCGATGGAACTTGGCCTATAGGTACAACTAAGTGGGAAAAACGTAACATTGCTGAAGAGATCCCTATTTGGCAACCCGAACTCTGTACCCAATGTAATCATTGTGCGGTTGCTTGTCCTCATGCGGCTATTCGAGCTAAGGTTGTTGATCCTGATGAAATGATCAATGCGCCTGATTCATTAAGCTCACTTGAAGTAAAAGCCCGTGATATGAAAGGTCAACGCTACGTCCTACAAGTAGCGCCAGAAGATTGTACTGGATGCAACTTATGTGTCGAAGTTTGCCCAGCTCGTGATCGTAATAATTTTGAAATTAAAGCCATTAACATGCAATCACGTATCGATAATCTTGAGACTCAACGAGCTAACTTTGAGTACTTTACTGCATTGCCTGATCGTGATATCAGCACGCTTGAACGCATTGATGTGCGTACATCGCAATTACTTACACCGTTATTTGAATATTCGGGTGCTTGCGCAGGTTGTGGGGAAACACCATACATCAAATTGTTGACCCAACTTTATGGCGACCATTTAGCAATTGCTAATGCTACGGGATGTTCCTCAATTTATGGTGGCAACCTCCCATCATCGCCTTATACTACTGATCAAAATGGTCGTGGTCCAGCTTGGGCAAACTCATTATTTGAAGATAATGCAGAGTTTGCATTAGGGTATCGTATTACTTATAACCAACATAAAAAACGGGCGTTACGTTTGCTTGATTATGTTGCTGGCGACATTTCGCCCGAAATAGTCATCGCCTTAAAATCGCCAGAAACCTCTATAGCTGAAAAACGTCAACAAGTCAAGTTATTACGTAAACAGCTTGCACACTTAGATTCTTCGCAAGCACAAGAGTTGATGATAGATGCAAATTATTTGGTAGATAAGTCAGTTTGGGCTATTGGTGGCGATGGTTGGGCTTATGATATTGGATTCGGCGGGCTTGATCATGTTATGAGCTTAACTGATAACATAAATATATTGGTATTAGACACTCAGTGTTATTCCAACACTGGAGGTCAACAATCAAAAGCCACTCCAATGGGTGCTGTATCAAAATTTGCTGATTTAGGTAAGCATAAAGCACGCAAAGATCTTGGTGTTAGTGTAATGATGTACGGTCATGTATATGTAGCACAAATTGCGTTAGGTTCGCAACTAAATCAAACACTTAAAGCATTACAAGAAGCAGAAGCATATGATGGACCATCTTTAGTCATTGCTTATAGTCCTTGTGAAGAACATGGCTATGATCTAGCTAAATCGCATGAACAAATGAAAGATTTAGTTAAATCAGGATTCTGGCCATTGTATCGTTACGATCCACGCCGTATGGCAGAAGGCAAACCAGGATTAGTGCTAGATTCCAAAGTACCAAATAGTGAGTTGTTAACTGGTATCTTACTAAAAGAACAGCGTTTCCGTCGTTTAGAAATACTTGAACCTGTAATTGCAAATACCTTGCATGAACGTTCAACAAAAATGGCAGAGTCTAAATATAAATTCTTACAGATGCTAGCAACCTATTCGGATATTGAAACACCAGCAGATAGCTAACAATAGCTATACAAGGTAATTACAGGGCTGTTATTAATAACAGCCCTGTAATTACCGCTTTTGAGCAATAAAGCACCAGAATTGTGCATATTCAGATCACAATAGCTCACATAACAATCAAATGTCACTAACTTTATGTTATTGAGTACTATATAAATCAATTATCTAATGATCATTAAAAACTTGGTATTATTTTTGCATAGTTAATAATTGACCATATAAAGATTAATTAAGGGAGAGGTGAATCATGATATCCAATTTAAATGTCAGTAGAAGAAAATTAATCACATTTTCCAGTGCAGCAATTGCAGGGCTATCTATTAATCAATTATTATCTAAAGCTCATGCAATAGAATCGCAGAACTCGGTTTCATTCTCTCTACCTATGCTTGAAAATGTAGCAATACCAGATGCTAACAATCCAGTAAGGCTCAACTTTAACGAAAATGCGCTTGGTATGTCACCACGAGCAAAACAAGCTGCAATTGACGCTGTACCAAAAGCTAATCGCTATGCCAAAGCCGAAATGCCATTGCTTAACAAACGATTAGCTAAACATCATAAAGTCGATGATACTCAAATTTTATTAACTGCAGGATCTTCAGAAGGCATTCGTAGTGCTATTGCTGCATTTGTTAAGCCAAATACTCAATTAGTCATTCCAGAGCTTACTTATGGTGATGGAGAACATTTTGCACAGATCTTTAATTTAAAAATTACTAAAGTACCCAGTTTGCCAGATTGGCAGATCGATATAAAAGGCATACAAAAAGCTGCTGAAGATTATAATGGTTTTTCAATTGTTTATTTGGTTAATCCAAACAATCCTACTTCGACAGTTTTTGCAACAAGTGAAATTGAATCTTGGATAAAAAGTAAGCCTAAAAATGCTATTTTTATTGTTGACGAAGCCTATGCTGAATTTGTTAATGATCCTGCATTTGAATCAGTTGATAAATTAATTACACAAGGTTGTGACAATGTTATATTGCTTAAAACATTCTCAAAAATCCATGCTATGGCAGGATTACGAGTGGGTTATGTGGTCAGTTCAATTGAAAACGTTAAGAATATAGCCCAATATGTTGCTGGTGAAAAACTTAATTATTGTGGGGTTTGCGCAGCTCTCGCATCAATAGATGATCAACCATTTTTAACATACTCTAAAAAAGCGGTTGATGTTTCAAGGCAAATTATGGAAAAAGCATTGTCTGACTTAGGATTGCATTATTTAAAATCTCAAACTAATTTTATGTTTCACAAAAGTCCAATTGATTTAAAAGATTATCGAGAACTAATGAAAAATAATTTTGTATTAATTGGTAGAGATTTCGCACCAGCAACAAATTGGTGTCGAATATCGCTAGGTTCGCCGAGTGAGATGCTTTATGTGGCAAAGGCGATGCGTGAATTAAAAGAAAAAGGAAAAATTTAGCAATCACTACTTCTGTTGTAAATAACATGTTATAAATAAAAATAAAATTCTTCAAATTAGCTAATATTTAAAGAATTTTATTTTTATTATGATTCATGAAATTAACTTATTCATTAAAATAAAAGTGAAAAGGAATAATCTAGCTACCCATAACACGGCGCGTCATCCAATAATGTTTCTTCCAATAATTTTCATTTAAATTTGAATAAGTTACACCTTTTGACGTTGAAGCATGTAAAAATTTACCGTCAGCATAATAAATACCAACATGTAGACCACTACGGCTGCGACCTGTTTTAAAGAATACTAAGTCGCCTGCTTTAGGGGTGTTTACCTTAATACCTAATCTAGCTTGCTCAGCAGCACTTCTTGGAAAGTTTTTCGAAAGTTTATTCTTAAAAAAGTTCATCACAAAACCAGAACAATCACTACCCGCTAAAGTCGTACCACCATAACGGTATGGCGTGTTTTGCCATTTTTTATAGTGAGATTCTATTTTAGATAACATAATAGGATCTGATTTAATAATTTTAGTAGAAACTTGACCTTGGCTAGTACTACAACCAAACAATATAAAAATAGAAAAGACCAATATTGTTATAAAAAAACTTTTTTTTAAACTAATGCAGTTGTTGAGCAACGTTCCTAATAGTCGATTGCCTTTTTTTGTCATTTCTTTTTGTTCCTTTATTTAACGTCGACCAATGCGAATAACGTCTTGCTAGCTTTAAGCTTTTAGGCAACACGCCTTTTTCCCATTCAGTTTTATCTATTTTAGATAACTTAACAGGGCTAGTATCCGCATGGCTACGATGATTTAAACTTTCTTTAAGGCGGATTAATCGTAAAGAAAGAAAACAAATAATAACATCATCAACGCTTAATTTTCTATATCCAGAAAGCTGGTACCGCATTCTGGAACCATAATGTTTTGCAGTTTGCATTAAACTACCAACTACTGCACCAATTAGCGCAGCCGAGCCAAGTGAGATCCCTCCAGTTGCTAAATCTATACTAGCTCCAATTGTCGCACCTTGAACAAAGCCTTTAGTCAAATGAACACCCATCATTTTTAAAGCATCCACATTAAAAAGGTCAGCATTATAGCGACCCTTTATTAAAGGCAAACTTTCTTCACTCTCTTGAGTTGAATCAAATTGATACAATTTTAATAATTCATTGATCGCTTTTTGTTCCCGCTTTCTAACTTTATTTTGCATATCAGTTATTGCTTGGTTATCTTCTGATTTAGCCATTTCATAAAAAGCTGTAACATCAACAAGCGTTTCGGCAATAATCCGATTAGCGGTTTGATTACGAGAATCGCGAATTTGTGCGATTTTATTTAGCCAATTATCTAATATTTTTTTAGCAGGCTCAACCAATAAAGCAAGGCTATGGTACAAACGCTCCTCTCCATCCAATGGCGGGAATATTGCGTCAAACCGGATGATAGCATGAATCCCTATGCGTGACAGCAATATTTTCCATTCCTTTTCATTTTGATTACTATCGGCAGTAAAGTTCAAAACTGCTAATATGGGTTTATCACTATTGGCTAAAATAGCTAATTCATCGTGATACTTAGCTAATACAGGCTCTCGGACATCTATCACATAAATAGCCGCATCACTGTTTATCAGTTGCCTAATGACTTTAGCTTCTTGATTAAATACGTTTTCAGACTCAGGGCTTTGTAAAAAAAGTGTTAATTTATCGACACCATCAAGTTTTGCATTAGCAGGAATTATTTGGTTAATATAATCATAAAGCGCTAAACTGTCTTCCAATCCTGGGGTATCATAAAAGACTATTGATTCATTATGCTCAAGCGGCAATGTTATTGATTCAACATGCCTAGTGGTGCCAGGACTATCAGACACATTTCCAAAATGGCTATTACGAATTAAGGTACGTAATAAAGATGTTTTGCCAACATTAGCATGACCAACTATTGCTAATTTTAATGTTGATAGCATTTTACAGAGCCTCACTTAGCCAGTCAGGTTGAGCCAACTGTAAAGATAATGATTGCCAATTATGATACTGTTTACCTTGATTAATAAACCAAATACGAGTCTGCTGAGATTTATTAATCAGTTGATTAATAAAATTCAATACTCCCCTATCTGGCGCTCTATCGGTATCAACCGCAATTAATAATTTTTGAGCTGGCGTTAATTGCAAATAATCTAGAATATTACTGCGCTGTTCACGGGTATTTAAAAAACCTAAAAATGAAACAGAGTCAGGATAATGCCAAGTTTCTTGCACATCAATGGCAACCAAAAAATTACCTTCCCCAGCTTCAATTGAATGCGCTGAAAAATGCCATTGGTGACTGCTACTGCCTAATTTATCAGCATCCTCAATATTAACAAATAATGGCTGCAACTGATTGGCTAATATCTGATAATCGGGATGAGAAATGTTTAGCTGAATTCGACGACAACTAATAAACCAATTAACACCACAAAACACCATACACAAAAACCGCAGTATCAATCCGTAAACAATAAATACACCTAACAGCCAAATAGCCCACGATGATCGAATTTCACCGGCAGTTAACGCATGTTCACTTAGCTTTATAACCTCGTCTTTAGGAATTTCAAAACCAAGAAATGAAGGCAAATAGCCCAAATAATGAGTTAAACCAACAATCGTATCTGAACTAAGCAAAGTGGTTTGCCATTCAAAACTGTAATTCTTGGTTGAAAATAGCACAACCAATACTAATAATGCACAACTTAAAATCACAGTCCAAAACAGGTTAAGCACAAATCCAATAAGCCAACGAATACGAGAGCCAAACAATTCAACAAATGCAGGGATCAGTTGTTGCACAGTCTTTTTTTGAGAAAGCTTTTTAGCCAACCATAACCAACAATGAATTAATAAACTGCCACCAAAATTGGAAAAAAAGAAAAACGAACTGAGCCAGATAGATAGTGTAATTAAATGAATACCTAATAAACTAAAAAGTGCCCAATACAAATTGATAGGGTTTTGACTTAACACTCCCAATGCTAAAGATCCACCTAAAAAAACAGATAGTAAGAGTAATAATACAAAAGAAAGCTTTACCGATCGCAAAAGTACTTTTTGAGCCAAATACAATCCATTTTGTTTAGACAACATAATTGCCCGCATCACAATTCGATCTGAAAGTGACACTTGTTCTGCTCTTACTTGTCGGTTGATATCTTGATCAGAAAACCGCCCAGATTCTGTTTCAATTAAATGGATAGCTTCGGTCAACCAGAGTGATTTTAACTTTTGTTGCATTAGACTTAATTTTCACCATTATAATGAATGACGTATAAAAGAAACGCGACATAAGTCGCGTTCAAAAAGTCGAATCAATTATTGTGTAATTTCACCAATTTTACTTAATAAAGTTTGAATACGTTGTTGCCATACTTGCTGATCTTGTTTTAGCTTTTCATTTTCGTCACGTAGTGCTTTCATTTCATCAGAACTATCATTAATTAATTGCTCTAACTCCTGATTACCTTTTTTCAAGGTTGCAATCTCTTGTTGTAATGTATTGATAGTATTTATAGTATGTTGGATTCGACTTTCTAATTGATTTAGTATTTCTAATGACATATTTTTCCTCAAGCTCAAATTATTTGGTGTATAATGCTAATCATTATACCGAATTCATTCTAAAATCAACACCTTTTTAAATCTTAAGTTGGAGAAAATTATGCGAAAACCTCTCGTTATGGGTAACTGGAAACTAAATGGTAGTTTGGATATGGCTAAAAACTTAGTCGCAGGACTAAAAAATGAGCTATCAAACGACACAGCATGTGATATTGCAATTGCACCGCCTGTTGTATACCTTGACTTTGTAAAACACCAATTAGGTGGATCTAATATTATTTTAGGAGCACAAGATGTAGGTATTAATTTATCCGGTGCTTTTACTGGTGAAGTATCAGTAAATATGTTAAAAGAAATTGGCGTGACTCATATTATTATTGGACATTCTGAACGCCGCACTTATCATAAAGAATCCGATGAATTTATTGCTAAAAAATTTGGTGTAATTAAAGAGGCTGGTCTCGTGCCTGTATTATGTATTGGTGAAACCGAAGCAGAAAATGAAGCCGGTCAAACACAATCTGTTTGTGCACAGCAAATTGATGCAGTAATAAAAATGCTCGGTGTTCAAGCTTTTAATGGCTCAGTTATTGCTTATGAACCAGTTTGGGCTATTGGAACTGGTAAATCAGCAACTCCTGAGCAAGCTCAAGCTGTTCATAAATTTATTCGTGACCATATTGCTAAACAAGATGTAAAAGTAGCACAACAATTGATCATTCAATATGGTGGCTCAGTTAACGAGAAAAATGCGGCAGATCTATTTACTCAACCCGATATTGATGGCGCATTAGTTGGTGGTGCATCGTTAAAAGCTGATGCTTTTGCAGCAATTGTTAAAGCGGCTGAACAGACAAGAAAATAATTCACAAAGATAGATAATAAAAAATATAAGACGCTTATTAGCGTCTCAGATTGATGACAAACCTCGATATAATTCGGGGTTTATTTTTTTATTTAAACCATAAATAGGATTTTTAATTTGGATTTTATTAAATAAATTATAAAAATAGCTTAAAAAAATGTAACAAAAATAGCTTTATCGCTATTTTCTTGATATTTTGAGTCGTTGCGGCCAATAAACACTGCATTTGAACCTGCGCTCTATGGTCTCTTTTCGTCGAGCATAGACTTTTTTTCCCCACTGACTTAAACGAGTCTCGTTGGCTTTCTCTTTATCTGCTTCCCAGATATAGCGTATGATGACTTTCTGTGTATTTTTACTCTGTGTACACTGTGACAATAACGGACAGACTTTGCAGGTTGTTGCATCAGAATGATAATGACGATAACCTTCCCTGCTGGTAGTTTTATATATTAATGTTTGCCCGTTTGGGCAAATATAAGTATCGTTTTGACTGTTATAGATAAACTGCTTTTTTCTGATGGGATTCGCACCATGGGTGGGACGACGATAACCCAACACCGGATATATCTGCTCTGCCTGCAGTAAATGGCAAATGGGAGCCGTAAAATAACCCGCATCAAGACCGACACCAACCGGATTAAAGCCAAACCGCTCTAACTGGCGTTTTAATCGAGCCATGTAAGGCTGGGAATCATGAATATTTCCAGCTGTGACATAGGTATCGGTAATTAAATTATGTTTGCCATCAACCGTTCGG